>CALDIG010000206.1 GCA_937904375.1 uncultured Prevotellaceae bacterium | reverse complement strand
CCACGTAGGGGGACATTACGTCGAAGAACTCGTTGAAGTTGGCCAGCGTGTCGCCAATCATCGTGCCGGGACGTGCCATGGCCTCCTCGGGGATGATGCCGTGGTTCTTGATGGTGATGAGGACGTCGCCAGCGGAGCCGCCCTGCGAGAAGTCGCAGTCGCCATGCATGCGCACGGTGACCTCAGCGCGCTCCATGTAGTCCTTGTTGCAGACGTACATCTCGGCCAGGTCATAAGTCTTGCCAGTCTTCTTGAGGATTTCGGCCTCGAAGAAGCTGAGGGTGCTGTAGGCCCAGCATGTGCCCGAGCGGTTCTGGTTCTTGATGCTGGTGATGGGCAACTGCTTCACGATGGTGAAGACGGGCTTGTTACTCTTTGTCTCTTTCTCTTTTTTCTTGGCTGCGAAGGTGGGCATGGCCACGATGGCAGCCAACAAGCAAATCAGTAATTTTTTCATTTGAAAGATGATTAAAGGGATTATTGTTGTTAATTTTATTTTTCGGGATGACGGGATTTCGATATTCCGAGATTTCGATATTCCGACGCGATTAGCGCTTGGCGAGGAACTCCTCGAGCTGGTCGACGTGGTAGGGAATCATCTTCTCGCCGAGATAGCGGCATCCGTCGGCGGTGATGAGGAGGTCGTCCTCGAGGCGTATGCCTCCGAAGTCCTTGTAGGCCTCGATGGCGTCGAAGTTGAGGAACTCGGCGCAGTGTCCCTTTGCCCGCCACTCATCAATAAGGTCGGGAATGAAGTAGATGCCCGGCTCGTCGGTAACCACGAAGCCCTCTTGCAGACGGCGTCCCATGCGCAGGGCGTTGGTGCCAAACTGGTCGAGGCGCGGACGGGTCTCCTCGTCAAAGCCCACATAGATCTGTCCTAAGCCTTCCATGTCGTGAACGTCCATACCCATCATGTGACCCAGTCCGTGAGGCAGGAACAGGGCGTGAGCACCAGCGGCAACCGCCTCGTCGATGTCGCCTTTCATCAGTCCCAGGACTTTCAGACGCTCGGTCATCAGGCGGCACACTGCCATGTGTACGTCAAAGTATTTCACGCCGGGTTTGGCGATTTTAAGCACCAAGTCGTGGCAGTCCTCCACGATGCTGTAGATAGCCAGCTGACGCTGTGAGAACTTGCCGTTTACAGGCATTGTGCGGGTGTTGTCGCTGCAATAATGCTCGATGGTCTCGGCACCGCAGTCGCAGAGCACCAGTCTGCCAGCCTCAAGCTGCGCCATCGATGGTGCACCGTGCATAATCTCGCCATGCTGCGAGAAGATGGTGCCGAAGCTCACCTGCGCGCCGTAGCTCTGCGCTATGCCGTTGATTTGACCGCCAATGTATTTCTCGGTCACGCCAGGCTTGATGAGCTTCATCGCTGTGGTGTGCATCTTGTAGCCTATGGCGCAGGCGCGCTCCAGCTCTTCGATTTCGAGAGGAGTCTTCGCCGATCGCATCTTCACGACCGCCATGATGAGCTCGAGCGAGGCTGCCTCCTTCTGCTTGCACGGATGGATGCCCAGCAGGTCCATAATCTGAATCATGGTGTCGTGGCGATAAGGAGGCAGGAAATGCACCTTGCGGCCCTTTGCCACAGCGTCTTTCACAAGCACTTCGAGCTGTGCCATAGGCGCGCTGTTGGTCACGCCCACCTGCGCCGCCATGTCGGCAACGCTGTCAACCGAGCCATACCACACGATGTCCTCAATGTCGATGTCATCGCCAAAGAGGGTCTCCTTGCCGCTCTCCACGTCGATCACGCCTACCAAGCCGTCGCGCTTCTGACCGAAGTAGTACAGGAACGACGAGTCCTGACGGAAGGGATAATAAGCATTGTTGGGATAATTGTTGGGTGCCTCGTTATTGCCAAAGAGCACTACCACACCGTCGTTCATGAGCTTTTTCAACTCATTGCGACGCTCTACATAAACTTCTTTGTTGAACATAAGATTATTAGTTTTTAGTTATCAGTTTTTTATCTTGTAAGGACACGGCATACCGTGTCCGTGTTGAGGCAATTTCTATCGCGCGTGTGGCAGTCAGGGCATGCCCTGACCCTACAGCGGCAGCGTTATTACCATGTCGCATGGGGCAGTCGTCACTACGTAGGGACACGGCATGCCGTGTCCGTTGTTTCCAAAACAATTCTCCTATTAAAAGAACGCTCAAAGTTAGCAATAAATTGCGAAATACGCAAATCATTCTTTTGCTCAAACTATGAAGGACAAAAATATTTGAGTATTTTCTATTACCGACAATACCCGCCGCACATTTTTTGTCAAACGACCACAAACGACAAGAAACAATTTGCCTAAGACTGGAGAGGTCGCTGAAAGTACACTATTGTTATTTAGCATCTGATTTTTTGGAACGCTGTATTACTTTTTAGAAAGGGCATCCTTCTCTTTTTTGAGTGATGCCAATTTTTTATTTAGCGATGATATGAGTGAAGCTCGATCAGAATATAACTGTTGATCAAGATCCTGAACAATTGGATTGTTGCTGCCACTGTTCTCTACCAAACTATTGCGCTGAAGAATCTTTTCGTTGTAATCCTTGATTTTAGCAGATATTGTAACATCATTTATACCTAAATTGGAAGGAAGGACTTTGAAATCACTACTCGACAATTGACTCTTAATGAGATTGATTTTAGCAATCTCATTATCAATTTCTTGCAACCGCTTTGAATCATGTTTGTTTTCGGGAACAACACTAACAGTTGTTTCTTCGTCATTTTGAGGTTCAGAACTATTTATTTTTCTGCTTAATTCATTACTTATCCTTATTAAATCAATGCTGCCATTGGGATCAGGGAAAACATCTGCTGCAATTCCAGGATTCAGTTTTGCCATCTCAGCTATTTTAATCAAATATCCATTGATAACATGATTTTCTATATTGCGCAGTTCTTCAACCCCTTTCAAAAACTCATTAAAATCGCCATCGTTAATAGCCATAGCAAAATTCCTGTATTTCTCAGACTTTAAACTGTCGATAACCCAGACATCTTTTTTTTTCATGTATTTAATGTCATGCTCTTGGTTTGCAAGTTCGGCAGAGTCGGTGACCTTAGGTTCTGATACAGATTGCTCCTTATTGTCAACTTTATTTCCAGACGACGATGTGCATCGTTTTCCCAAAACCAACAACCCCACAACCAGTGCTATTGCAAGCAGTATTGCAATTCCAATTATCGCCTTTTTAACAAGACTTTTTTGTGACAACGAGTCGTTTCTATCAATCGATTTATTTGGGTTGTGTGGAGACGGCAAAGCATCGCCATCAGATTTGACTTCTGCAACTGGAATTGGATTCTCTACAGGTTTTGTCACAGGCGAGGACTTCACTGAGGCTTTTCGCGCATCTAGATTTACTGTGTCCTTTATAGGTTTTGATAAAGGTTTTTCTGGTTCAACGAGAATAATATTCTTTTTGGTTGCCAACTCTTTAAGCATCTCGACAATCGAGCCAGTGCGCTCAAACTTATCTTTGCTCATAGCATGGATGATGGCGTGAGCAATACGCGGACTGACATCATTTGGAATTTCGTTGCTCAGTATTGCAGCGTTCAAGTCAAAGACCTCCTTTGGGTCTTTTCCGGTGAGAAGATAGAGGCAGGTAGCACCAAAGGCATAGACATCGATGCGCGGGTCAAACTTCTTGAGTGGAGAATACTGTTCCACTGGCGAGTAGCCAGGGCTGATGCCTTGCGATGGTGTCTTG
This sequence comes from uncultured Prevotellaceae bacterium, assembly GCA_937904375.1. Classification (GTDB taxonomy): domain Bacteria; phylum Bacteroidota; class Bacteroidia; order Bacteroidales; family Muribaculaceae; genus Sodaliphilus. The sequence continues at coordinate 14,294 of CALDIG010000206.1, read as the reverse complement.
CTCGTAGGCGTGCCGTCGCTGCGGAAATGCACGGCGATGCCGAAATCGATAAGCACTGGTTCCGCTTCGCCCTTGCTGTTGCGGCGCATCACTATATTGTCGGGCTTGATGTCGAGATGGAGGATGTTATTATCGTGCAGGCATTGCACGGCATTTCCAATTGGTACCATCACGTCAAGCATCTGCTGCTCAGTGAGTGCGCCACCGTTGTTCTTCACCATCTTGCGCAGGTCTCCACCCTCTAGGTATTCAAGCACATAATAGGCGGTGTCATTGGCCTGGAACACCTCATTCACGTTCACGATATTAGGATTGAGGTCGCACATAGCCTGTAGTTTCTTGCCCTCGTTGATAAAATCCTTGATGCCATTGGCAATCTCATCGTGCTTAGTCTCAGGAATCTTGATGGTGGCATTATCCGCCTCACGGCTGCAGATGTCGGGAAAATACTCCTTCACTGCAAAATGCAGGTCAAAAGGTATTTTCTTGACCATAATAGTGGCCTTCACCTTATAAGTAACCCCAAATCCGCCCTTTCCAAGCACCTCCTCAATCACATAGTCATTCTCCCCGCCTTTGAGTTTGTACCCGATGGGTAGAGTGTATTTATATTGCTTCTGTGTCGCCATTTGCCACTTCTTATATTATAATTCACAAAGGTAGTTATTTTCACGCAATTCACATTAATATTTCAAAAAAAATTTAGCGAAGCGCCCACCATCCGTTAGATGCTGAAGGGGCGCGCTGCGCGCTTAAAATTTATTGAAAATTGAAATAAAAATTATTGAAAATATTTGTTCCCAGCGTATATGTAATTTTCTAAATAATTTTAATCAAATTTTTAGCAAAGCGTCCACAGAGTAAATTGTTATTAATTGTTTGAAAAAAAACGTTGGCGCAGCCAATTCGGCATTATGCATTGTGAATTCAGCATTGATTACATTGCCTCCATTGCGGTTATGGTGCGTAGGATGTCGAGGGCTTGGTGGACAGTGGTGACATTGGCGATAATGATTGAGCGCTTGTTGTTCTTTTGACGCAACTGGCATCGCTGTGGGTTCTGCTGGATGTAGTTGATGATGCGTCCGAAGGCTCGGGAGTTGTAATAGGCCTTGTTTTCCTCTCCCACGAAGTAGGCATACATCTGTCCTTTCATCAGCGCTATTTTCTCGATGCCTAGGCGTCGTGCGGTGCGTCGCAGCGGCACGATGCGAATGAGCTCGCGCCCCACGTCGGGGATCTCACCGAAGCGGTCGCGCAGGCGCTCCTCAAAGTCATCGACGTCGCGCTGGCTCTCCATGTTGTCGAGCTCGCGGTAGAGCGAGATGCGCTTGTTCTCCTGCGGCACATAGTCGGCAGGGAACATGAGAGTGAGGTCGGTGTCGATGACGCAGTCGGCGGCAAATTCCACTTCTCCGTCGCCGCCCAGGGCAATGTCGTCTTGCGCCTGCTCCATATAGGTGTCGGCAAACTCCTCGGTCTTGAGCTCGAGGACAGCCTCCTTGAGAATTTTCTGGTAGGTCTCGAAGCCCAGGTCGGCGATGAAGCCGCTCTGCTCGGCACCGAGCAGGTTGCCGGCTCCGCGAATGTCGAGGTCTTGCATGGCGATGTGAATGCCTGACCCCAGGTCGCTGAAGCTCTCGATGGCCTGGAGGCGTCGCCTTGCCACCGAGGTGAGTGGCACACCCGGCGGCACGAGCAGGTAGCAGAAGGCCTTGCGGTTGCTGCGTCCCACCCTGCCTCGCAGCTGGTGCAGGTCGCTCAGGCCGTAGTTCTGCGCGTTGTTGATGATGATGGTGTTCACGTTGGGCATGTCGATGCCGCTCTCGATGATGGTGGTGGCCAGTAGCACGTCGTAGTCGTGATTAGTGAAGTCGATGATGCGCTGCTCGAGCTGCTCGGGTGGCATCTGCCCGTGAGCCACCACCACGCGCGCATCAGGCACCAGGCGGTTGATCATAGCCTGGAGGTTGAACAGCGGGTCGATGCGGTTGTTGACAAAGAACACCTGCCCGTTGCGCGAGAGCTCAAAGTTGATGGCCTCTTTCACCACATCGTCCTCGAGGGCGTTGATGCTGGTGAGGATGGGATAGCGGTTGGCCGGCGGCGTGTTGATGGTGCTCAGGTCGCGCGCTCCCATGAGCGAGAACTGCAAGGTGCGCGGTATGGGTGTGGCACTCATGGTGAGGGTGTCAACGTTGACCTTGAGCTGCTTGAGCTTGTCCTTGACGGCGACGCCAAACTTCTGCTCCTCGTCAACGACTAGCAGCCCCAGGTCTTTGAATTTCACCGTCTTGCCAATGAGCTTGTGAGTACCAATGATAATGTCGATTTTACCCTCGGCTAGGTCGGCGAGAATCTGCTTCACGTCCTTGGGCTTGCGGGCTCGGCTCAGGTAATCGACGCGCACCGGGAAGTCCTTGAGGCGCTCGCTAAAGGTGTTGTAGTGCTGGAAGGCCAGCACGGTGGTGGGCACGAGCACGGCCGTCTGCTTGCTATCGACGGCGGCTTTGAAGGCAGCACGTATCGCTACCTCGGTCTTGCCAAAGCCCACGTCGCCACACACCAGGCGGTCCATGGGTTTGTCGCGCTCCATGTCGGCCTTCACGGCTTGCGATGCCAGCAGCTGGTCGGGGGTGTCCTCATAGATGAACGACGCCTCGAGCTCCTGCTGCAAGTAGCCGTCGGGCGAGAACGCGAAGCCCTTCTCCTCACGCCGCTGAGCGTAGAGCTTGATAAGGTCGCGAGCGATGTCCTTGAGTCGGCCTTTGGTTCGGTTCTTGATGGTCTGCCACTTGCCAGTGCCCAGCTTGCTGAGCTTGGGCGGCACGCCTTCCTTGCCGCGATATTTCGAGAGTTTGTGCAGGGCGTGAATCGAGACGAAAATCACATCACCGTTAAGGTACGACAACTTGATCATCTCCTGCATGGTGCCGTTGAGACGGGTGCGCAGCAGCCCCTCGAAACGCCCAATGCCGTGGTCTTCATGCACAATGAAGTCACCAGTCTCTATCTGGTTCAACTCCTTGAGTGACAGTGCCAGTTTGCCCGACCTCGCCCGCTCGCTCTTGAGGTTGTACTTGTGGAAGCGGTCAAAAATCTGGTGGTCGGTGAAGACGCACATCTTGCGGTCGTCATCGACGAAACCCTCGTGCAGAGTCTTGCTCACGGGAGTGAACACAATCTCGTCGTGACGGTCGTCGAAGATGACGCGCAGGCGCTCAATCTGCTTCGCGCTGTCGCTAAGAATATATAATGTGTAGCCACGTTCAAGGAAATCGGTGAACGACTGGCTGATGAGGTCAAAATTCTTGTGATAGATACCTTGCGGTGAGCAGTGCATCGACAACTTGGCGTTGCCGCTGGCTTGGCTCTCGCCATAGTAGAACTCCAGTCGCCGCATGGCGTTGAGCGCAGCGAGAAACTGCGGCACATCCACCACCTTGAGCATCGCCTCGTGGTCACATTCCTGAGCCTCGATAGCACTATGGCTCAACGTCTCCTCTCCTATGGCCTCGACGCGCTGTCGCAGCCACTCCACATCGCGCACGAGCAACGTCACGTCGCTTCCCACGAAGTGTAGCAGCGACACCCCGGCACCAGCCGCCTGCATCGATGTGTTGTTGATGATGCTCACGCTCTGGAGCTTCTCTTTCGAGAGCTGCGTCTCCACATCAAAGGTGCGCACGCTGTCGATCTCGTCGCCAAAGAAGTCGATGCGGTAAGGATACTCATTGCTATAGGAATACACGTCGAGGATGGAACCTCGCACCGAGAACTGCCCTGGCTCATACACATAATCCACCTCCTGAAACCCCAGCTCGCGCAGCCTCACCGCCACTTGCGTGAGGTCCTTTTCCTTGCCCACCTCGAGGGTGACAGTAGATTTCTCTATGCTCTCGCGCGGCACCACCTTCTCGGCAAGCGCCTCGGGATAGGTCACCACCCACCGCAGGTCGCCGTCGGTGTGCCAGCGGTTCAGGACCTCGGTGCGCAGAATCTGCTGCGGAGCATCGACCTGACCATACTTGATGTCGCGCTTGTAGCCCGAGGGGAAGAGCAGCACCTGCGCCTCGCTGGTGAGCTGGCACAGGTCATTGTAGATGTAGCCCGCCTCGTCGAGGTCGTTGGCAATGATGAGATAGGGTGAGGCACCCTTTGGCAACGCCGTGAACATCATCGCCGCTGCCGAGCCGGCAAGTCCGTCAACCACCATCACGCGGTTGGTCTTGCCGGTGACCAGTCGCTTGAGGGCAGCACGCTGTGCCGTGGTAAACAGCAACTGGCTCAGCTCGCTTAGCTGAAGTGGCGATGGTTTCACTTTTTCTTCTTAGATTGTTTCTTGGGTGCAGAGGCTTTTTTAGCAACAGGCAAGTTCAGGATCTTCTCATATTCACCCTCCTTGTTAAACATCTCGCTGGCACGAGCAGTGACGCGGTCTTTGCCCAGGGCAAAAATCATCTGGCCACGCTGGTAGTAGTAGTTCTTGATAATCTCCTTGCCCAGCAGCTTCTCGATGTCGTCGCGGTGCAGGTCAAGGTCTTTGTTAAGGTCGTGCTTGAGCAGCTTCTCGAGGCGGTCAAACTCTGCCTTGGTCTCGTCGTTGAGGTAGCCTTCGTCCTCGGCGGTCTTCTTGAGCGACGCCAGGCTGGTCTCGCACACCTTGTCATATTCAAACTTCGCCGGGTCGATGAAAGCCTTGAAGTCGTTGAAAATCTCGTCGGTAATCTTAAACTCCTCGGCAGCGGGAATAGTGGGGTGCTCGGCAGCATACTTCACAGCATAGTCAAACGCCCAGTTGTCGCGCACGATGTTATAGACTAGTCGGCTAGCTTTTTGAGGCTCTATGATGATATCGGGTGTGATACCACCGCCACCTTTCACCAGTCTGCCGTGGGATGTGTGATATTGCTGTGCGGTGGTGTCAACGGTGTGTTTAGGATTGCCTTCCTCATCTTTGTTGGAGTAGTCTATCTCCTGGATAAGACGTCCACTGGGGATATAGTATTTCGACACTGTAACCTTGAACAGAGCGTCGAACGGCAGTTGTCGTGTCGATTGCACCAAACCCTTGCCAAAGGAGCGTGTGCCAAGCACCACGGCTCGGTCTAAGTCCTGGAGGGCACCGGCGGTAATCTCGGCTGCCGATGCCGTGCCGCCGTCAACGAGCACAGCGAGCGGGATTTCGGTATCTACCGGTTCCTCGGTGGTCTTGTAGTTGCGCTCCTGCTGCTTAGTCTTGCCGCGAGTTTGCAGCACCTGTGTGCCTTTAGGGACAAAAAGCCCCACAATCTGTATCGCACTCTCGAGCAGTCCGCCGCCGTTGCCACGCAGGTCAAGGATGATATACTTCACCACAGGATTAGCCTTGAGTTCAAGCAAAGCTTTCTTGACATTGGCTGCCGAGTGCTCATTGTAAGTGTCGAGAGAGATGTAGCCTATATTCTCATGAATAATGCCATAGTAGCTCACGGGGTCAACTTTTATCTTCTCGCGGGTGATGGTGAACGTCTTGACGCTGTCGGAGTCGTATTTGCGCACCACTGTGATTGAAATGGGCGTGCTGGGCTGGCCTTTGAGGTGGTCGCTGACCTTGCTGTTGCCCCAGCCCTCTACACTCTCGCCGTCAATCATCATGATGCGGTCGCCAGGCTTCATGCCCGCTTTTGCCGCCGGGCTGCCCTCGTAAGGCTCGCTGATATATACCTTGCCGTCGCGCTCAAAGATGTAGGAGCCTATGCCGCCATATTCACCGGTAGAGAGCACCATGAAGTCCTCGCGGTCTTTGGCGGGGATATACTCGGTGTAAGGGTCCACGTCCTCAAGCATCGCGTTGATGGCGGTCTCCATCGACTTGTCGATGTCGAGAGTATCAACATAGAATGCGTTGAGTTCCTTAAACAGGGCATTGAAGATGTCAAGGTTGCGAGCTATGCGGGTGTCGCGCACGCTGTTGTCGCTATCATCGGCCATTGCCACTTGACCAACCACGGCAAGCAACGCAAAAATCAGAACTAAATTTCGGAGTTTATTTTTCATAATTTTATTTTTGTAAACAAGCTGATGAGGCAAGTGCATATCGTTATTCGTTTATCGTTGTTCGTTTATCGAAGACAGTAATGTGTTTAAAGGCAACGCATTCTGAAATCTGATGTCTGAAATCTGATTTTGGACTGCTAAAGTACTATTTATAGTTGGACTAAAGGAGAAAAAGCACTTTTTTTTAAGAAACTTTTGAAAATAATGAGCAATGAGACGACTATTCGATATTCTCAAAGATTTTGCTCATTTTTTTTGTATCATTTTAGAGCATTCATTACTAGTTTACGCAATTCTTCTTTATTTGGCAAGAATAATTCATACTTAGAAACAAACAAATTAGAATCCATGCCATAAGTTGCATACTCTACCATTAATTCATCCTTGTAGTGACTCATAACAATACCTATGGGGGGATTATCACCCTCTACATTTTCTTCTTTGGCAAAATACCCCATATACATATTCATTTGACCTATGTCTTTGTGTTTCACAGCACCACGCTTGATGTCTATAAGCACAAAGCATTTCAAAATTCTGTGATAGAAAACTAAATCCACATGATAATGAACATTGTTGATTATAAGTGCATATTGCCTGGCCACGAAAGTAAATCCTTTGCCCAACTCTAATAAGAACGTCTGCATGTTGTCTATCAACTTCTGTTCTAATTCACTTTCTTTATATTGCTTCTTGATGTCAATTCCAAGAAACTCCAATGTATAGGTTTCTTTCACCACATCTTCTGCCATCTGAATTTGTTGACCCTGATGAGCAAGCTTCAAAATACCTTCTCTGTCTTTGCTTATCGCTAATCGCATAAACAACCCGCTTTCCTTTTGACGATGAAGCACCCCCACAGTCCATCCCTCTGCAACACATTCATTCATATAGAATTCACGTTCTAAAGGGTCATCAATAGTTATAAGTTCGCATATATGTGACCAAGTTATTTTTTCAGACGTCTGACAAATTGAAAGCTTAGATTTGTCAGATGTCTGACAAATTGGAAACAAAAGATAGAACTTCCGCATATTATTCAGATTTGGACGACTGTATCCCCGTCCAACTCTTGCACGAAGAATTTGGGCAAGACGTGAAAGAAGACTTGTCCCATACTTAGCTCTTGTATTTCCTTGTTGTTCAAAGTCCACAATGTGGCGCCCCACATTCCAATACGTGGACTTTATTGTCTGATTTATACTTATTGCCAACTGACGTTTGCCCATTTCTATTACCGACACAATCTTATCCGCAAGTTTTATCAAATCTGCGTCAGGCATTTGTACAGGAGATTGTTTTACTTTTTCTATGGCATTATCTCTATCTCTTCTATTGTTCATGTCTTGTATCTTTTATTTAATAGTTCGAATAAGCGACTTCATAGCTGACAAGAGGACAAACAGACGAGGCAATCTCCAATAAGCGCTCCTCTCTCCACTCTTCCCTCTCAACTCTAACCTCAAAAAACATTTGGGACTGCTAAAGTAATATTTCTTGTTCAAATAGAACGTAAAAAGACGTGAAAAATCATTTATTCGACGATTTTTTAAAATATTTTGGCGAAAAGTGTTGCACAATTCAAAAAATGACTGTAATTTTGCACCGCAATTCTCAAAAAGTTGGGAAAAACATTGCAAAATTGCTTCAATAGCTCAGTTGGTTAGAGCACCTGACTGTTAATCAGGGGGTCGTTGGTTCAAGTCCATCTTGAAGCGCAAGCAAAGGAGGTGCCGAACGGCACCTCCTTCTTGCGTAATAACGGGCATGTTATAATCTGTGGTGCTGTGGGCGAGATGACAGAGCATCTTTGTCAGCTGCGGGAGACCGTGAGCTTGCGGCACAATTAAGGATAAATTCTTGCCCCTCGCTACATATCTTCCAAAGTGAGCGAACCGAGGTGGACGGTCAGCTTTTGCAGTTCCGGTGTCTGACTCAACACGTTATCCACCTTTTCACGTAACTCTTCCACCTTATATCTGTGCCCTTGCTTCTTCAACTCATAAATCCAGGCTTCCTTGGCGATAGGGTCAACAACTATCAGGTCTATTTCGTTGCCGCCTCGTCTATCCCACCATTTGCCGACGATATAACGGCCTTGTTCTTGGAACTTCTTCATGAAGTAGCGTTCCATCATAAAGCCAGACACGCTGCTGTAGTCACGCCGGATAATATCGCCAAGAGCCTTCAATGCCCTGTTCTCTACCAGTGCTTGATACTTGTAAAAGAAGCGGAACCAGAATATCAGGAAACAGTCGTTGAGCTGGTATCTCACCTTCTTGCTGTTCTCCTTGGCATAGATGGGGAGCGACTTAGTGATAATATTATAGTAGTCTTCCAGCTTCACCAAATACGGCCCGATGTTGTTGTAGCCTAGTTCGTTCTCTATCTCGCTGCGGGTCTTCAATCCGCCGGCTATACAGGTCAGGATAGAGAAGTAGGTCACATAGTCGGTGCCGAACTCTTCTATCAGGATATTCTTCCCCTCATTGATAAACGGCGAGTTTTCCTCTGTCAACGCCGTCAACATATCGTCACGGCGGGTCTTACCCTTATCGAGCAGCAGCGAGACATACCAGGGCACACCACCCGTAATGCTGTAGAGTGCCAGCAAGTCCTCGGGCGAATAGTCGGGATTGAAGTCGGAAAGAATCTGTTTCAGCACGTCGGTCGTGAACGGCTGAAGAGTCATCTTCTCGTTGGCACGGCCAAAGAGAGGTTCCTCGTAATCTTCAAAGATCTTCTTCATCAACGTGAATATCGATCCGCTGATGATGAGGTTCAGGTGGCTCCTGCCCTTATGCAAGTCCCAGTATCGCTGAATATCACTGAAGATAGTGGGATTCACCTTCAGAAAATTCTGGAACTCATCGATGACGAGCGTGAACGGGCGACTCTCTGACAGTTGAAGTACGAAACGGAACACCTCGGGAAAAGTGCTTGGAGTGCCGAGTATCGGCACATCCAGCTTCTCACGTATCTCTCGCACGTAGTCCTGGCATAGCAGTGTCTCAGCCTTCTTGCCTACAAAGAAATACAGCACCGTGTCGTCGCCGCATCTGAGCGAAAGCTCCGTCTTTCCGATACGTCTGCGCCCCATCAGCACAGTCATCCGTGCCTCACGCTTGCTTTGCTGAAGCACGTTTTGCAGCGTCTGCTGCTCACTCTCCCTATCATAGAACTTCATACGACTTAAAAAGTATTCGTTATTACTGTAATGTTCATTACTTTTCTGCAAAGGTACAAAAAATCGGCTTTTATCCAAATAAAATCGGGGAAAACTTTCAATTTTAATGCTATTTTGGCATTTTAGTTTGCCCATAACACGATTTATTGTTGAGTCATTGGCAAAAAACGAGTATTGGATCTCTGTTGCAGTCGCCAAGAAAAGTTAAATTCCCAATTGCTTTTCCATATCTGAAACAGCTTTGAATGTGAAGTTCACTTTGCCAGACACTAACATGCACTAAAGTCAGCAAGATGATGGAAAACTGTCCCGTCACGAGTGGGGGTGGCGGGACAGGTTTGTTTGGGGGTTGTTGCGGCGGGTGCCGGGCGGGGGTTAGAGGCGGGCCTGTATGGCTTTGGTGGCCTCTTCGTAGCCGGGCTTGCCCAGCAGGGCGAACATATTCTTCTTGTAGGCCTCGACGCCCGGTTGGTTGAACGGGTTGACGTCGAGTACGTAGCCGCTTACGCCGCAAGCCTTCTCGAAGAAGTAGATGAGTTGGCCGAGGTAGCGCTCGTTGAGGGCGGGCAGGGAGATGAGCAAGTTGGGCACACCGCCGTCGACGTGAGCCAGTCGCGTGCCGAGTTCCGCCATCTTGTTCACTTGGTCGACTCGCTTTCCGGCGATGTAGTTGAGACCGTCGAGGTCGTCGTTGTCGCTGGGGATCACCACCTCGTTGCGCGAGCTCTCGACGGTGATAACCGTCTCGAAGATGGTGCGTTCGCCGTCCTGAATCCATTGACCCATGGAGTGGAGGTCGGTGGTGAAGTCCACGCTAGCGGGGAAGATGCCCTTTCCGTCCTTACCTTCGCTCTCGCCGTAGAGTTGTTTCCACCATTCGGCCAGGAAGTGCAGTTGCGGGTTGAAGTTGACGAGAATTTCGATTTTCTTACCGGCTTGGTAGAGAGCGTTACGCGTGGCGGCATAGCGGATGATGTTGTCGTTGTCGCCGCGCTCGATGTCGACCGCTCCTGCCACGAGAGCTTTGATGTCGAAACCGGCGATGGCAATGGGCAACAGTCCCACGGGAGTGAGTACTGAGAAACGTCCGCCCACGTTGTCGGGGATGACGTAGGTTTTGTAGCCTTCCTCGGTAGCGAGCGAGCGTAGTGCGCCTCGCTTGGCGTCGGTGATGGCCACGATGCGTTTAGCCGCCTCGACCTTTCCCACTTGCGCCTCGAGTTTCTCCTTTAGCAGGCGGAATGCGATGGCCGGCTCGGTGGTAGTGCCCGATTTGGAGATTACCACGATGCCGAAATTCTTGCTGTCGAGCAGTCGCATGAGGTCGTAGAGGTAGTCCTCGCCGATGTTGTTGCCGGCGAAGAGTACACGCGCTCCTTCGGCGGGCTTGTAGGCGGCGAAGTTGTCGCTGAGCGCCTCGATCACGGCTTTAGCTCCGAGGTAGCTGCCGCCGATGCCGATAGCCACCACGTAGTCGCAACATTCGCGCAGTTGTTTTGCGGTAGCCTCGATGTCGTTCAGTTCGTCAGCGCTAATCGAAGATGGCAGGTGTAGCCATCCCAGGAAGTCGTTTCCGGCGCCGTTGCCGTTCTCGAGTGTGTCGATAGCCTTGCGGGCCGCTGGCTCCAGGGCTTTTACGTCGTTCTCTGTGATGGTGCCGAGTGCGGCACGATTGTCAATCTTAATGGTCTGTTGCATTATTGTATAAGTCGTTTGTAGGGTTAAATTTCCATAGTATATGCGCGGCGGCGCTTGTGTTGCTCGAGTTCGAAGAACTTCCACTGCTGCAGCACCTTCTGGTTCTCTTCGAGTTCGGGGTTGCTTTCGGCCCATTTATAGCCGAACTTGTTGAAGTAGGGTATGAGGTCGTCAAAGAACATTGCGTTGACGCCCTTGTTCTGGTACTCCGGCTTGACGGCGATTAGCATGAGGTCGACGATGTCGTTCTTGGTCTTGAACGCCTTGAGCAGGTGGTACCAGCCTGTGGGGAATAGCCGTCCGCGGCACTTGATGAGCGCGCGAGAGAGCGAAGGGATTGCGATGCCCACGCCGATGAGCGTTCCGTCCTCTTTTACCACCAGCGAGAGGTCGTCGAGCGGTAGAAATGGCAGGTACATTTTTATGTAGTGGTCGATTTGCGCCTGCGAGAGCGGCGAGTATCCAAATAGGCTGTCGTATGCCTCGTTGATCAGGTTGAAAATGGCCTCGCCGTATTGGTCGACGAGTTTCTTTCGGCTCTTGAACTTGATATTGCGCAGGTTGTAGCGTTCGCGCACGATAGCCGCCACGCGCGCCATCTTCTCGGGCACCTCGGGCGGCACGGTAATCTTCATCTCCACCCAGTCGACATCCTTGACCATTCCGATACGTTCGAATTGCTTCGAGTAGTAGGGGTGGTTGTAGATGGTGGCCTGGTTGCTGAGCTGGTCGAAGCCCTCGACAAGACATCCCTCGGGATCCATGTCGGTAAAGCCTAGCGGTCCGGTGAGTCGCGTCAAACCTTGCTTCTTGCCCCAATCGATAACGGCCTTGAAGAGCGCGTCGACCACCTCGTCGCTGTCGATAAAGTCGACAAAGCCGAAGCGGAGTTCCTTCATACCCTTTCGTTCGTTCACCACTTTGTTGATGATGCCGGCGATGCGTCCGACGGGCTTGCCGTCGACGTAGGCCATGAAATATACGCTGTCGCAGAATTCAAAAGCCGGGTTGCGGTCGGGGCGTAGCGTGTCCACCTCGTCGGTGACGAGAGCCGGCACGTAGTATGGGTTGTCGCTATACAGCGCGTCGATGGGGAAATGCACAAAAGGCAACAATTCCCGTTTGCCGGGCGCTATCTGTCTTATTTCTACTGACATTTGAAAAGACTGTTTTTAAATATTTTCTGCTTAAAATCGTGCAAAATTAGCAAATAATGCGAAAACAGGCAAAAAATCAAGATTTTTTATGGCGTTCGCTGTCGACCACGCGTGCCGGATGCTGCGCTATGAACGCCTTCCATGAGGTTGTGCCCCTGGCGAAGGCCGGTTTGCCGCTCTCGTAGTGGTGGCAGAGCGCTGCGGCGAGGGCGTCGGTGGCGTCGAGGAATTCGGGCATCTCGCTCGGCGCGATGTTGAGTATGCGCTGCAGCATCGCGGCCACCTGCTGCTTGCTTGAGCCTCCATTGCCTGTGATCGCCATCTTGATTTTTCTCGGCTCATACTCGTGGATGGGCACCTGCCGTGCCAAAGCGGCGGCCATGGCCACGCCTTGAGCGCGCCCGAGCTTCAGCATCGATTGCACGTTTTTGCCATAGAACGGAGCCTCGATTGCCATCTCGTCGGGCAGATATTGAGTTACGAGCGAAAGCACACGCTCGTAGATGCGATGCAGTCGCATATAATGGTCGTCCATCTTGTCGAGCTTGAGCACACCCATTGCGATGAGCGCCGGAGTTTTGCCTTTGATGCCCAAGATGCCGTATCCCATCACATTAGTGCCGGGGTCAATACCAATTATTATCTTATCGTACTCCATTGCTCGTTGCTCGTTATCCGGGACACTTGTCCACTTGTGTCGGTTGTATAATAAGAGAAGGTTAAGCTCCGTGAGTGGGGCCTAACCTTTGTTGAGCGGTGCGTACAGGACTCGAACCAGCGACCTCCTGCGTGACAGGCAGGCATTCTAACCAACTGAACTAACGCACCGTGTAAGCGCAAAAATTCTTATTTGCGACTGCAAAGTTACAACATTATGCTTGATTGGCCAAATTTTTTCACATTTTTTTTGAATATTTTTTGTGTAAGGGTTGTGTGACGGGAAAATTTGTTAAATTTGCGGCGTAAAATCAAGAGAAATAACGAGAGTTTGCCGGAAGAAACATAAGACAGATGACATCGACGGTGTATAATATACTGAATATAGGCTCGGCTTTGATAGTCGGGTCGTTAGGACTTGTGATAGCCGGTGTTCGAATTTCGGCGCAGGCGAGCACCCGCCATTATCGTTTGGCCCGGGTGTATCTGAGCATAGCGTTTGTGGTGCTTGGCGTGCTGAAGGTTGCCGAGGTGCTGATACCGAAGACGAGCGACGATGAGTTGACGTCGTGCATCGCTCTTGTGGTGGGGTCGTATCAGGCATTGTGTTTCACAGCGTCGTTAGTGTTGTTTATCAGTCCTCGCGACGCGAGTCGTCCTCGTTTGCGCCTGCATTTTGCCGTGATAACGCTTATCGGAGCCGTTTTGATATTGTGCCAGCGTCAGTTGGAGTATGTTCAATTCCGTTATGTGTTGGCTCTGTGTTCGTTGCTGTATGTGTGTCAGTTGAGTTACTACACGTGGCTTTTGTGGTCTGCCATAGGCGTTTCAAGGCCGAGATGTACGCATATTATCAGGAGGAGGATTTAAATCGTCAGTTGCGTTGGATCAGCCATACGTTCTACACGTCGCTTGCTGTGGGGTGCCTGGTGTTCCTGTCGTTGAGCGGAGTGCGGTTGCTCGACAGTGTGTTTATTGTGATTTATACCGCGTTTTATATCTACCTGACGGTGAGCTTTATCAACTATGGTCAGTATGTGTTGACCGTGATGCGCGCCGTCGAGCCCGCGGGCGAGCCAGAGGCGGCTGTAGAGGCTGTCGGTGCCGTGGCCGTTCCGGCCGACGAGCCGGCTGTGAAGTCGCTTGCCGATACTCCGGTGAAGTGGGTATCGTTGAGCGCGTCGTTACAGGAGTGGGTGGCGGAGCAGCGTTATCTGCGCAGCGACGTAGCCGTGAAGGATGTGGCGGCCGAGCTAGGCACCACCATCAGGAAGCTGAACGAGTACTTCAGCGAGGTGGTGGGAGAGGACTTTGTGAGGTGGCGCATTCGTTTGCGTTTGAATCACGCCTGCCGGTTGCTTGACAGCGATCCAACCCGTCCGATCCTTGAGGTGGCGCATGATGCGGGTTTTGGCGACCGCAGTTATTTCTATCGGAAGTTTGCCGAGGTTGAGGGAATGAGTGTGAGCGAGTATAAGCGCAAGGCCATGATGCGCCTCGCCTCGCACGTCAAATAGAACGCGATGTCCGATTGATGTCTGATTATGTATAATGGA
>CALDIG010000205.1 GCA_937904375.1 uncultured Prevotellaceae bacterium | reverse complement strand
GATGCCGCGCTTGATGCCTTGCAGCTCGTCGCCTGTGCCGGCAAGCTGGATGAGCAGGAAGAAATCAACCATCGAGTGCACGGCGGTCTCGCTCTGTCCTACGCCTACAGTCTCCACAAAGATATTGTTGTAGCCAGCAGCCTCACACAGCACAATCGTCTCGCGCGTCTTGCGTGCCACACCGCCCAGCGATCCTGCCGATGGAGAAGGGCGGATAAAGGCTCGCGGATGCACCGATAGCTTTTCCATCCTGGTCTTGTCGCCGAGGATAGAGCCATTGCTGCGCTCACTGCTAGGGTCGATGGCGAGGACCGCAAGTTTGGCATTCTCGTCTTGCAGCACATGAAGTCCGAACACGTCGATTGAGGTACTCTTACCCGCTCCTGGCACGCCGGTGATGCCTATGCGGCGCGACTGTCCGGTGTGCGGCAGACATTTCTCGATTACCTCCTGCGCTATCACCTGATGGTCGTGGTTAAGGCTCTCTACCAGCGTCACCGCCTGTCCCAGCACTGTGGTGTTGCCCTTGAGGATTCCTTCCACATAGTCGCCCACTGTGAGTTGCGGCTTGAGCTTGCGGCGCTTCATATATGGATTGACGATGGGCATCTGCTCGATGCCCGCATTCACTTGCAGCCCAGTATATTGAGCGTCATTCTCGGGATGCTCGATATTTGGTGTCTCCACGTTGTGGTGCTTAGCGATTTCCTCCTGTTCCTGTTGAGAGAAGAACCGCTTATCATCTTCGTTTACTGTGTGTTGCGTTATCTTGCTGCTTGCCATTTTTTATTATTATTCTTTTATATAGATTTTCTAGATGCTCTAGACTTTCTAGATATTCTAGATTATGAATTGTGCATTATGCATTGTGCATTGTGCATTAATTAACTTCTCCCACCACTCTCACCGTTATTATTGGATTGGCTGGGTCGTTGGTGATGACTGTGATTTGCGAGTTTAGGACGCTGCCCATCACTTTGTTAGGGTTAACTTTGATGGTGACAGTGGCTTCCTGGTCAGGCTTGAGCAGCGTCTTGTCGCACTTTGTGGTGATTGCTTTGTCGGTTGACATCACTCGCCGCACTATAATATTGCTCTTGCCAGTATTCCTGATTGAAAAAGTGTTCTCGGCAATCTCGCATCGACGAAGGTTGTCAAAAATCAGCTTATCGGTTAGGACTTCGCATGTGGGGGCTTTGGCGCGTTCCTCGTCAGTCATGTTAGAGAAATCTTCCACAACATTCACAACAATATTTGCATAGGTATATATTGGGAGTTTGTCGCTATGGAGTGGAGTGGCTTTGATAAAGATGGTGTCGTCGTTGATACCCCACACGGGAGTGCGCATGGTGTCGAAGAAGAACGTCATGGTGCTGATGCCGCCAGGGGGCACCGTGTCGGGGACGGCGTGCGGAGTGATGTGGCTGGTGTTGTTGTCAAAGGTGATGACAAGCGTGTCGCTGCCCGAATTGTAGGCGGTGATGCTGCTGTTGCGCAGCAGTCCCTTCTTGACCTCGCCTGCCGCCATCACTAGGTTTGTGAACTGAAGGTCGCCAGCCCCAATGGGGAAATAGCGACTCACCGATTCAGGGCTGCCCACCACTGTGCCCTTGATGGTGAGGCGGGTGCGGTTAGGGGTGGTGTTTGTATATACCCACACGCCTTTCTCGAAGGGACCCGGGCGGCCTGTGGGCGTGAAAGTGACATCTATGCCGTCGCTGGCACCAGGAGCGATAGGGTCGGTGGGATGGCTGGCAACGGTGCATCCACAGGTCGATTTCACCTGAGTTATCACCATCGTCGAGTCGCCAGTGTTAGTGATGACAAACTGGCACGTCTGCTTGCCGGCGCTCTCATGGAAAGTTCCAAAGTCGTGAGTCGTCTCGTTCCATGAAGCGACGGGCTGCGCCATCATGCTGCCCGAGAGAACCATCACTCCCAGCATGAAGGTTGTGATATGCCGCCAGAGCTGCGTCACCTATTTTTCTTTGCTTTTCGGAATTATGGTGCCGGTGATGGTGAGTGTTGATACCTTGTCGGGACAGTTGGTCTTCACTTTTATGGTCTTGCGGAAAGTGCCGGCACGGCCCACAGGGCTGAAAGTGACCTCGACCTTGCCTTTCTTGCCGGGCTTGATAGGCTTGGCGGTGAAGCTGGGTCGTGTACATCCGCACGATGCCACTGCATCGACGATGATGAGGGGTTTGTCGCCAGTGTTTTTAAACTCAAAGGTATATTTCACTGCGCCTTTCGACTCCTTGATGGTGCCAAAGTCATGGCTTGTTTCCTTAAATTCGGCTTTAGGCTGAGCCATCATTGTCAGCTGGCACAGAACTGCGGCGAGTGTGATGAGAAAAAATCGTTTCATAGTCTTCTGTGATTATTTGTGGCAAAATTACAAAGAAATACTTTCACTACCACAATCTTTACCTTAATTATTTATAAAAGTTAGACTATTGTACCCTTATTAAGGTTTATTCAGGCATAAATATATTCCTTAAATTTGCCAATTATTCAGAATAAAAATGTTAAACTGCTCAAGAAAATTGGAATTATGAATAGTATTTTATTATCTTTGCAAATGTATAATTATAATTTTTTATTATGCGAGTATATGTAATTCTATTTTTCACTTTATTCTTATCATTAACAACTCATGCTGGTGACAACGATGATCATGAGGTGAAAGTGGTTGGAGACAAGAACTATAGCAACAATGCTACTCTTGTCTATGATGGTATTGATGTCTCTAATTATCAGAAGGACATCAATTGGCAAGCTACTGCCGCCGATCCCTCAATAAAGTATGTTTATGTAAAGGCCACCGAGGGTGCTACCCACAAGCAACACCGCTATCGCGCCAACATCGAGAACGCGCGCAAGCATGGCGTGAAGGTGGGAAGTTACCATTTCCTCTCTACTACGTCATCCATTCAAAAACAATTTGAGAACTTCATCAGTATGGCGAAGCCCGAAGAGCAGGACCTCATTCCGCTGCTCGATGTGGAGACACATTCGGGGTGGAGCGCCAAGCAACTGCAAGACAGCGTTAAACTCTTCTCTCAGCTACTGGAAGACTACTACGGCTGTAAACCAATGATTTATACCAATGTGAGTTATTTCAATACCTTGCTGGGTTATGACTTCAGGAATTATCCCCTCTTCATTGCCCGTTACTCGAAGAGTGAGCCTCAGCTCAACTTCGGTGCCAAGTGGATATTGTGGCAGTTCAGCGACAAGGGTGTCATCAGCGGCATTGACGAGAAAGTGGATTTGAGCCGTTTTAATCGAGGGTGCTCGCTCAAGGACATAACCTATAATGCTCCTAAGACGAAGAGAAAGAGAAACGATAATTCGCGGCAAAATGTGCCACGCCCCAAGCCCAAGAAAGACGAGCCCAAGCCCGAAGTACCTTATCCTGCTAAGCAGACCACCTCAGGCAGCAATAAGGAAAAGACCGAGGCCCAGAAGCGTGGCGAGGAAAACGCCAAGAAGCGCAAGAAGATGGAAGAGAAGCAGCGCGAAGAGGAGCGCAAAGCCCAAGAGAAGGCACGCAAAGAAGAGGAGAAGAAACGCAAAGAGATAGAAAAAAGAGAGAAAGAGCTTGAGAAAAAACGCGCCGAGCAAGAGAAAAAGCGACTTGAGCAAGAAAAGAAACAGCGCGAGCAAGAGGAGAAGCAGCGCAAGGAAGATCAGAAGCGCAAAGCTCGTGAGAATGCGCAAGCACGCATGAAGGCCGACAAAGAGCACAACACACAAAATCTTGCACAGCAGCAAGAAGATAGTGAGCAAAAGCGCAAAAATGACCTAGAGAATGCCAAGCAAGAGCGCCTGGCAAGCGAGAAAGCCAAAGAAGAGTCGAGCTATGTCAACAGAAAGGCGGGTTCTAAAGCCTCTACTAAGAAATCTTCCAATCAAAGCTCTGCCGACAACGACGAGATAAAGTATAACCGCGGTCAAAAGAAATAATGACACAACATGAAGTGCATTAATTGTTATAGAGAGATAGACAATGGACTCAAGTTCTGCCCTAAGTGTGGGGTTATGCAACCTGCCGACCGTGCCGCCTACGAGCTGGAGCATCCCGAGCTCGCCGAAGCCCTGCCCGAGGATGAGATTATTGAGAAGGTGAACCTGCTGGCAGAGTTGCCACGCACTGCCATGGCAAGAGACGAGTTCACACAGCTCATCGCCAGCGACCCACATTGCGACAGCATTATGAATATTGCCGATGACGGTGTGGCGACCTACGGACTGGCCGAGCCAACCGCCGTGGAGGCGTGGTACGCTAAATGCTACGAGCTCATCGGCGATAAGCAGGGTTTTTATCCCTACTTTGTGAAACTCCTCACGCAACAGCCGGAGAAAGCCCGTAACCTGCTCCACAGTCAAGCCGCCGACGACTTGAACCTTGTCCTGCCGTCGCAAGAGATGAACAGCACCCAACCTGAGCCACAATTAACTGAAGATGGAGAGATTATACCTCCACTGCCTCCGGCACTGCCTAGTCAGCCGCCGGTAATTGGCGTTGTTTATGGTCCTCCCACTCCCGATGAATACTATCCTGTTGACAATGCTTCGCCCAGCAATGAGGTAAAAACGTTGACATCATCGACATCGGCAAATGATTTACAACCAATTGAAGGTCAAACGATGGTGGAATGCCCTATCTGCCATCAGCCTATTGCCTACGGCATGCGGCAGTGCCCCTACTGCAAACAACTTCTCGACTGGAGCTATTCCTCTCAAGACACCCAGCAAGAAGTTGGCGAGAAACCCAAGCGAGGCACCTTGTGGACTGTGCTTGCTATTTTGCTGGCTTTACTCATTGGTGGTGCAGGTTATTACATCTACACCTCGGTAAAAGACAAGACCCATATATCAAAGAACGACGATGACACCAACGAACCCACCGGCAATCCACGCAAAGATGCCAAGCAGTGTGCCAATGAATTGCTTGACCTATTAGAAAATGCTTATATTGAGACCCCGGATGATTATGATGAACTAGAAAATGACTATAAAGACATCATAGAAAAATATGATGATTACTATAAAGATTTGGGCGATGATGAGATGAATGAGTATCAACGTGCAGTCACGGAATTCACTGAGAACAACCCTGATATCAATGATAGGTATGAAAAAGCAATAAGAAGAATTGAAAGACAAAGGTCAAAAATAGATTAACGATGGAGGTATAATGTGTAACTATTCAGTCCCCCGACCCGACTTCAAGGGTAATACCATGCAACTACACGAAGTGCTCCTCCGAAGCATTCAGCGTCTTTGACGCTCGTTAGCCCATCAACATTAAACACAGGTGTGGATTTCGGATTTTCCGTAATTTTCGGCAAAACGGGTCGTTTTTTGGGGCGTAATGGTCATTTTTGGCCGATTTTTTCTTTTTTCCCTATACAAATATACAAAGAGCCTGTCTTGCGCGACTGCAAGTCAGGCTCTTGTGTAAACTGAAAATCGGTGTTTTCGATTATCCGTTGTGCTTCTTCATCACTTTGATGAGGTCGATAACTTTGTGGCTGTAGCCGATTTCGTTGTCGTACCACGAAACAACCTTCACGAACTTGTCGGTGAGGTAAACACCAGCGTCGGCGTCGAAGATTGATGTGCGTGGGTCGCCCATGAAGTCGCTAGATACCACCTTGTCCTCGGTGTAGCCCAGGATGCCCTTGAGCTCACCCTCGCTAGCCTTCTTCATAGCAGCGCAGATGTCTTCCTTAGTGGCGGGGTTCTTGAGGTTCACGGTGAGGTCCACAACGCTCACGTCGAGGGTAGGAACACGCATCGAGATACCAGTGAGCTTGCCGTTGAGCTCGGGAATCACTTTGCCCACTGCCTTAGCGGCACCAGTAGAAGATGGAATGATGTTGCCAGCAGCGGCGCGGCCACCACGCCAGTCCTTGAGTGATGGACCGTCAACGGTGCGCTGAGTAGCTGTGGTAGAGTGAACAGTTGTCATAAGACCGTTCTCAATGCCAAAAGCGTCGTTCAGCACCTTTGCGATAGGAGCAAGACAGTTGGTGGTGCAAGAAGCGTTAGAGACGATAGTCTCACCAGCATACTTGTCGTGGTTTACACCGCACACAAACATAGGAGCCTGACGTCCGTCATCACCAGCCTTGGAGGGAGCAGAGAGGACAACATACTTAGCGCCAGCCTGGAGGTGTTTCTCGGCACGGTCCATAGTGAGGTAGAGACCAGTAGATTCTACGATGTACTCAGCACCCACTTCGTCCCACTTAAGGTCGGCGGCGTCTTTCTCGGCAGTTACACGAATCTCGTTACCGTTAACGATGAGCTTGTTGTTCTCAACGTCAACTTTGATGTCGCCGTTGAAGATTCCATGCATAGTGTCATACTTGAGCATGTAAGCCATGTAATCAACAGGAAGGAGGTCGTTAATACCAACAACTACCACGTCATTCTTGTTAGCCTCTTCGAGAGAAGCACGGAAAACAAAGCGACCAATACGGCCAAATCCGTTAATACCGATTTTAATTTTACCCATAATTTCAGTAAATTGTTTAAAAAAAATAATTATTATTGCCTAAAAAGTATTATCTTTGCACAAACTATTGCAAAAGCTTGGAAAATCGATGATATTTTAATGCCATAGCTTTTTCGACTGCAAAATTAATATTTTTTTTGCAAAAAGTTGGATATTAGCGGCAAAATATTGACGGCAGCTTGCCTCGTTAAGATAGTTTAATAGTTTTGAACTCATTTAATTTACTAACTTCTAAATAAATACAACACTATGGGATTTATCAAAGAATTTAAAGAGTTTGCCATGAAAGGCAACGTAATGGACATGGCTGTTGGTGTTATCATCGGCGGCGCGTTTGGTAAGATTGTTAGCTCACTAGTTGATGATGTACTCATGCCTGCCATTGGTATGCTCACTGGCAATGTGGATTTCACCAATCTTACAGCAAAAATTGGCACTGGCGCGGACGCTGCAGTTCTCAAGTATGGCGTTTTTATCCAAAATGTCGTTGACTTCCTGATTGTTGCATTCTGTATCTTCTTGATAATCAAATTAATGAACAAGATTATGAAGAAGAAAGAAGAGGAGCCCGCTCCCGAGCCCGAACCCAGCAACGAGGAGAAGCTGCTCGGCGAGATCCGCGACCTGCTCAAGGACAAGAAATAATTCTCTACACATCATTTTATTTACAATCATTAAAGGGCAAAGCTGTGATTACAGCTTTGCCCTAATTATCGACTGACATTGGAGTTACACCACTGCAGAGCAGTAGTACAGAGCACCTCATTGAGACTGTTCCTTTTCTCTACTTGTGGCGATTATGGTTCTGTCGCAAAAAAATGCAAGTGGCTTTTATCACCTCGGGAGCGCAGCCAGGGTAGCCTTCATCGTTGGTGATGACTTCGGTTCCCATGTCGCCCACACACTCTACTGTCTCAAAGGTAAACGTCTGAGGCACGATCCATGTTGTCCAATATATCCTGACAACAAGCTTTTTGTCATCAATCCACGCAAAATTCCCTGCTGTGACATAATCGTCACTCAGTCCACTTATTGTCTTGAGATTTATAGGATTGACGGCATTGTTGTAGGGCGGCACCTGCGACGAACGCTGAAATGCCCATCCCGCATATTTAATAGGAAATAAAAGTTTACTACCATCGCTGCAAACAATGGTCATAGTGCATTCATCTGGATTAAAAACATCATTAGTTTTAAGTATCACCTGCTTGTATCCTCGCACATTATCTTCGAGATCAAAAGTGTAGTCAAGTAAGATAGAATTATCATCCAGACCTTTATTCTTGAGCAGCGGCAAGGCAGCACCGGCAAGTTTATTTTCAAGAGCTTGCTGCGACTGTTCATCGGCCATCAACGGGGCATCCTTCACGCCGGGGATGAGGTGGTTCCAGATGCAAGCGAGTTCCTTGCCGGTGTTGTGCGACACGCCAGTTATCACCACCACAAGGTCATTCTCGGGCGACATGACGATAAACTGTCCGTAAGCCCCATCGGCACGGAAAGTCCCTGGCAACAGGCATCGCCACATCTGGTAGCAGTAGCCCTGATTGGTATCGGTGGGCTTGGAACCAGGGTTTCTATAGTTGGTATGCCCTTGCGAAGCCTTTTCAATCCACTCTGTCGAGACGAGCTGTCGGTCCTGCCACCTGCCTTTGTTCATCATGCAGATGCCCGCCTTCGCCATCGACTCGGCGGTGAGCCGCAACCCCCACCCTCCCACGTTGATGCCGTCGGGGGCCTCTTCCCAGTCGGCCTCATAGATGCCTAACGGGTGGAAGAACCGTTCGTTAAGAAACTCCAGCAGTGTCCTGCCCGTGATGCGCTGCACGATGGCGGCGAGCACGAAGGTGCACATCGAGTCGTATTGAAACACGCCCTGCTCTGTAACAGGTTGTGCGAGCCAAGTAGTTGCCCAGTCGTCGCTCTCCTGACGCAAGGTGAGCGACGGCTTAATGCCCGCCGTCATCGTGAGCAGGTGCTTTACAGTCATCGCCTTGAGAGCATCACTTTTCACGGCAGGAGCTTTATCGGGCAACAGGTCAATGACCTTGTCGCTAACGCTCAATTTGCCGTCGTCGATGAGCATACCAATAGCGAGCATTGTGAACGTTTTGCTACATGAATAGAGGGTGTGCACGTCGTCCTTGCTGAACGGCTCGGGATGCATCTCGGCAATTATCTTGCCGTGACGCACAATCACAACGTGGTGGATGTCGGTTTCAGGCACCGCCATCAGCGAATCGACAAAAACGCTAA
Source organism: uncultured Prevotellaceae bacterium (assembly GCA_937904375.1). GTDB lineage: Bacteria > Bacteroidota > Bacteroidia > Bacteroidales > Muribaculaceae > Sodaliphilus. The sequence goes on along the minus strand of CALDIG010000205.1, from coordinate 9,269 downwards.
TCGCATTAGGGTCAACACCTTCTTGCGTAGGCACACCGCGTGGCAACATAGTTCCCGTCGCGGCAGTAGCCACTCCTCCACACAAAGCCAAAAGCATGAAAACAAATAAAATATTCTTTACCAACCTCATAGTAATGCCTATTCAATTATTGTGATAGTTAACGGATTCTCTAGGGCCTTGATGGCACATTGCTTGGCGATGATGCGGTTTTCTTCGCTCATGCCTACCGGTTCACCATTAATCTCCTGAATGTTCTTCGCTCGCAACCATTGCCGGTCAATCCATGTAGTGTCGGTCCACACATTGTCGCTCAAGCCATAACGCGCTAGCAGTACGGCAGTAGCGACATAAGCCTCTATCAAACAAGGAATGCCCTCTTGCAGGTGGAGGTAGTCGAACAGATGCCCCTGGTCGCCCAGCGCGTCGAGCGGCGTGGTGCGGGCGTTCTGGATAGCAGTGCCGCACGGCATCAACAGCTCTATGCCTGTGTCTTGCTGAACATTGCTCACACATTGCAAAATGCGCTCAAACATCTGCACACTGGTGGTGTCGGGGGCAAGGCGAGGAAGGTTGTCGGGATAGGATGGTGTAACAAGCCAAGCATACTCGTGTTGCCAAGAGACTTTCTCGTCAAACCATTCGATAATCCCATTGAGATAAGGTTGATAGGTGCTGTAGTCGCGCGACAAGTTGGACTGCTGCTGAAACGTTATCACGTCCCATGACTCACTGGCGACAACGTCGGTCAATGCCACGTCAAGCCGTTCGTCCCACGGCTGCGCCCCATAAGACCAATAGTACCTGAAAACATTGGTGTCTAATGCGTTGTAAAAGTTTTCAAGGCTTCCGCCTCCTATATACATTACACCAAGCTTCAAATAAACCTGCGGCGCCACAGCTTTCATTAAAAACGGCACATAGCTCAGCGCGTCGAGCGAGAAACTGTTGCCTATCGACAACACCCGCAGCGTGTCGGTAACCACATGGCGCACCACATTGACCTGCACATCTTTATAATATATGGTATCGCCTTTATCAACATACATTACCACTGGAGCTGTCGCCCCTGTGTTGTAGTGCTTGTTGCCAAGCACGATAGTTGGGATTCCCTCTAAATCAATCATTCCACCACTGGGCAAAAGCCCCTTCATCATACCTACCCCAGATGTCACCATCACCGTCTGTTCGTTGTCGTGCGCCACAACGCGCACCTCGTCGCCCACCTCAAGCCGCAACGACTCCCCCACCCTCATCATGAGGCTGCCATCATTTTTGTTGAGAGTGACGAAACAATACCCCTTGTCGCCCACTCCACAGGTGTTGCCGGCTAGCAAAGCATCATATACAGCCGTGACATCGGCCGAGGTGACCGAGCCGTCGCCGTTGGCATCGCCATTGAGCGTAGAGTAACCCAAGAGATTGTCATATACACGGGTAACGTCGGCGGCGGTGACCACACCATCATGGTTCAAGTCACAAAGGTTGGCACTGTGTGGTACATCATCAACATTAATCAAGGTTTTAATAGTGCCACTAAATTGAGAGTAAGAGTCAATATATTCGTCGTCCACTGCAAGCATAGAGCCATCGGGAACATGGGGAGTCACAACCGATGCCTTGGGTACATGTGAGAAAACTGTGGTCAAGGCATCACAACCCACAAAAGCGTCAGTGCCAATTGCCGTGAGCGTAGCGGGGAGCGACAATGCGTTGAGCCATCGGCACCTGGCAAAAGCACTGTCGCCTATTGCAGTGACATGATAACCTGCAATCTCGGTGGGGACAATTACGCAGTCGCTACCATAGTCCTCAACCGGCGACACAAGGCACATCGTGCTGTCGCCGTCAAGCATAGTGTAGCACAAGCCGTTACTCACAATAGTGTCGCACACATGAGCCGCACACAGCAACGGCGAAGCTGCCGCAAGCATCACAAATAAAAATAGTATTCTCTCTTTAATCCTCATTCACGCAAACTTATAGCTTGCAAAATTCCACAAAAAAAACGAGAAAAACAAGATAAGGACACAAAAACCTGAAAAAACTTCTTCTCATTAAGGCGACTAAGAACTCTGAACTATAAACTACAAAACTCTGAACTATAAACTATTCTTGTGTGACATTCTCTAAATGATGGTGCAAAAAAAATCCTCGGCATCACGCCGGGGATTGCTTAACTAATTAACCTTCTAATACCATTAACATAAACCTTAAAACAAAAATGAAAAAGAAATTTTCGTCTCACGACGATTGATTGATTTTTATAACCTTAAAAACTAATACCATGAAAACTGATGCAAAATTACACCCTTCGGCCGAACCGCACCAAATTTTCGAACGGAAATCTGCATTTTTTGGTCAATATTTAACTTTGGTTTATGTTTATAAATATATTTTTGTAAAATTAAATTACCAGTAGTTTAGCTACAGCCGCTTGGTCTTGTGCCCACTGGCGAGTGTAAGCTTCATCGGCAGTTTTTGGGTTGCTGACTCTGATAGCTCCTTGAGCATGAGCCTTGAGCTCGAGCAGCTTGCCTATGGTGAGCTTTGACTCAAGCTTGGCTATCAAGTCGTTGATGGTGCTCACATTTAAGCTTTGGATAGTTTGCCCTTTGAAGGATGTCTCGAGCCATGTCATGGTACGTTCGAGCACGTTCAGCACACCAAAGACTAGGCCTTTGGCAGTGTCTTGTGTGACGCGCACCTGGTGCTGCACGCACGATGGGTCATAGGCTACGCCGGTTTCATCGGACACCATCATAGGGTACTCCGAGTTCATCCATCCTACCACCAGGTTAGGAGCGATGTCGCCATGGCTGTAGGCGTTGCAGGTGAAAGTGACATACTTGGCACCTCTCATCTTCAGCGCATTGAGGTCAAGCTCCACATATTCGGCTGTACCCACCTGGTCGGGGATATACTGGATGTCTCCCGAGTGGTTCACGCCGGGGATGTTGAGGTTATAGTAAGCGCATTCCTCCACATGGTTGTTATAGGCCACCACACAGCTGAGATCCATGTCAAGGTGCTGTGCCGGCAGCCCCTTGCCCCACTGCATGAACACACGCAGCTTGTTGCCCTCGAGATCGAAGACGGTGCCCTGAGACACGGCGTTCACGTCTTGCACTGACCGTGCGCGATCGCCTATGTTGATAGGCATTCTAAATAGCTCGGGCGCGATATAGATAGTGCCTCCCTCTTTGTGAGGCAGAGCAGCATAGCGGTCGAGGAGCACGTCGTAATAAAGATTCTTCACGCCCTGTATCATGTCGCGGAGTCCGTTGGCGCTCTCCCAGAAGATGCGTGGGTTGACGGGAATGTTCACGCCCTCGCCAAGCACGGTTCTAACAGAACGACGCCCACGATTAGGATCGAAGTAAAACTCGGCATACATGCCTAGGGTGATGAGCAGGTTAGAGGGCAGCTGGGGTGCCACCTCACGGAATGCCTTAAGCACTTGCTTGTAGTCGAACCAGAGCATGGTGGAGAACAGGCATCGCGCGAAGCGACCCGGATATTGCTTGAGGGTAGAGAGCGTGCCGTCCATGTCGTAGCGCAGCTTATACTCCTCGATCCAGCCTTGCAGCACGGCATAGTCCTGACGATAGAACACGTCGAGCAGGTTGCGCAGGTAGTCGAAGCCTTTGCGCTTTGCATATTCCGGCAGACGCAGTGCACGGATAAAGCGCACCCACATCTCGCGGCGAGGATGCATCTCCTCGCACGCTTTGCGCACGTCCATGGGCAGGGCGTTCATCCACTTGGCGACGCGATGGCAGGTGGCGCGGTCAAACTTGAGCTTCAGCTCCTCTCGCTTAGCTAGTGCATAGTCTCCGCTGCGGTCTAGGGCGGGTCGGTGGTCGTCGCCGGCGGCGGCAGCGTGAGCGATGAGCACTCGTGGAGGCACAATCTGCAGATAGCCGGTGTGCTTGTACCACAGGTAGCGCATCACATCTACGGGCGACTTGATGAGCTGCTGCGCCTCGTCGTCCTTGCCGGCATCGATTAGGGTGTCGAGTACGAGCATCAGCGTCTCTTTCATCTTCACGCCTACACCGGCTGGTAGCGGCATCTCACGGAGCAGGGTCTTGAGGCTCTCGACCTGGGTGGCATCAAGGGCTACCGGCGAGGTGAGCAAGTCGATGTAGTGCTGCGTCAGTTCCTCATCGGTCCACAGGTTGAGTGGCTTCAGCTTCGAGCCTTGATCCTTGTGTATCTCGCCTGGAGTGGTGGCAAAAGGTGTGCCGCACAGAGGGCAGCCATTGTAGTGCTCCAAGTCGAAGAGTCCCTCGGGCATGATGTGCCCACACTGCAAGCGAGTGCCGTTCTTGAATCCTAACAGGTTAATCACTCCGGCAAACTTCACGTTCATCCATGAGTGAGCCACCTTGGTGTTCCATTCTTTCATCAATGGTGCCCAGTTGAGGTCGCAGCCCATAATCTCGTTGAGGGTATCGAGCACAGTTCGCGCGTCCTCGGTGTTGATGCCGTTGAACACGTGCAGCAACGGCTCGCTCACCGAGTAACCAATCTTGCGAAGTTCCATCAACAGCGACACGGTGCCGCGAGTGATGTGGCTCGACGACACCTCATTGACGATTGCGCTTGGCACATAGACCGCACCACAGCGCAGAGATACTTTTAATAAATCGGTGTTCATAATGATTAAGTTGTTAATTTTAGGTGTATTCTATATATTCCAAAAAATCAAAATATCCTGCAAATATAGCGATTTTGGCTGTTATTTGCAGGAGATTGATGTGTCGTTTTAAAATAAATGAGATGATAATCGAGAGACTGTAAAACTTAAAATGCTCTATGAAGTAAGACTCTCTTGACCTTCTCCTGATGTTGTGAGGTTCACATTTTGATGATAATCGGCGGGCTGAAAAACGTTAAAAGTGTTCTATGAAGTAAGTCCGTCTTGACCTTCGAGGTTGTGATGCCTCACGTTGCGCACTTTATTTATGTTCACTGTGTCCCCTGTGAGGGTTCCGATAATCGCGGGGCTGCTAAAACTTAAAAGGTTTCTATGAAGTAAGTCCAGCTTGACCGGAACGAGGTCAGTGTTCTCATAAATCACATTGCAAAGTTACATAGGTCACTACGCAACCATTTTGCGTAGCCAAGAATAACTTTCCAAAAAGATGTTAAAATCACATCAAAGAGCTCTTTTTACAGTGGTAAATCACCACTTTTTATTCTATATCAACCACAATGTGGTGAGGTAATCAAGATGAAGAGAGAAAAAATGAGTTTCTCACGACTTATGTCTTGAAAAGCTTATAAACAACTGTTATTCTTTGTCTATTCTCTCTCAAGAGCCTCCTCGGCCGAGGCTTTGAAGCCGGTGGCCGATTTGTAGTAGTATTCGTTGGCGAGTTTTTTGTCTTTCTTCACGCCTTTGCCGGCAGAGTATAATGTGGCAAGGCGATACTGTGCTTCAGGGTCGTCTTGTGCCGCTGATTTTGTGAACCACTGTGCGGCTTGGGCGTAGTCGCCCTTGTCGTTGTAGTAGTTGCCCATCTCGCATTGTGCCCCGGCATGGCCTTGCTCTGCTGCCTTGCGGTACCATATCATGGCATCTTCAATGTCATCGCTAAGATTTCCCTTCTCATATTGTGCATCGGCATTGCCAAGCTCAACGGCTTTTTCGAGCCACTGTTCGCGCTCTTCATCGCATGACAGCTCAATTATTTCATTATCATAATAGTTACAGTAAATGAGATAATACACATCGGCAATGGTGACGTTTGTAGTGGGTTCGGCGATAGCTTCTAGATATTGACGGTAGTACTCGATAGCCTTGTAGTCATCGCGTGGCACGTCTTTGCCTATGGCATAGAGTGCCGTCAAATTCAACATATCGTCGGTACTGCCAAAATCGGAGGCTTGTTGCATAAGAAATAGATATTTATTCTTGTAGAATCTGAAGTCCTCCTTAGCGAGAGCACTAAGCATATCAACTATGGAGGCATCTTCTTTATGGGCATTTCCTTTTTTGTACCAATATAAAGCCTTGTTGTAGTCGCGTTCTACACCTTGACCGCAACCGTATAGGAATGCCAAGTTCTTAGCTGCATAAGTGTTCCCATTCTCAGCAGCATTCTCAAGCCACAACAGGGCATTTTCATCATTATACTGCTCAACATTTTTATATTCTTTCCAAGCACTGAATTCTTCCTCAGATTTTGAAATATCATCAGTACCACCAATAACTATATCATCTTCTCTTAATTCTTCTACCGTTTTGGGTAGTTCATATACCAATTCATCGGCAACTATGTTAAATTCTGTGATCTTTTGAGGTTGAGGCATTAAATAGACATAGCAAACCTCGGCAAACCACTCGGCAGCGAGTTTGTTGTCTTTCTTGACACCTTTTCCCTCAAAGTAGCATTTTGCGAGATTATATTTAGCCTCAGAATTGCCATTCTCGGCCGACATAGTAAAATATTTGGCAGCATTCTTTTCGCTACGTGGCAACATGTCACCTTTCAAATAGCTCTCGCCGACAAGGTTTTGAGAGAAGCTGTCGCCATTGTCGGCAGCTTTTTTGTACCATTGAAATGCCGTCTTGCCGTCCTTGGCAACGCCTAAACCTTGGTTATAACAGTCTCCCAACTTGCACATGGCATCGGAGTTGTTATTGGCGGCGGCTTTTTTCCACCAGAGGATAGCGTTCTCATAATCATCTTCGCCGGCAAATTTATCAGCTAAAACATATTGAGCTTCACTGTGCCCTAATTCAGCGGCTTTTTCAATCCACCGGTCTCGTGGGGTATCATATTGCCCTTTTACCATTTTGCTGTAATCACTACTTATAAAATAATAAACATCGGCAATGCTTATATTCTTATCGTATCTTTCGCTTCTCAGAAGATAAAGGCGATATAGCTCTGTTGCCTTGTTGTCATCGCGTTCCACATCTTTGCCTATGGCATAGAGGCACGCAAGGGTCGAAAGTGCTCCGGGAGATCCTTGGTTCACTGCATCTTGTAAAATGGGTAGATAATTCTTGTTTGGATAGATGTCATTGGCAACATTGTAGAGTATAGTTCCTGTATCTCGGTAATCCATATACTCATCGTCAAGCTCATATCGCTTTTGATACCAGTAACGCATGTTGTCGTAGTCCTTTGTCAGAGCATTGGCACTGGGAAGCTTTTCCATGGCTAAACTGCTGCCTTGCTCAGCAGCTTTGCTGTACCAATAAATAGCCTGCGCTATATCCTGAGCCACTCCTGTGCCGTCATAATAACAGTTTGCTAAGTTGTTTTGCGCTCTTGGAATTCCCTTTTTTGCCGCTTTATAATATAACAAAAAGGCTTGCTCATAGTCTTGTTCCACACCATTGCCAGAGTAATAACATTCGCCTAGATTGTTAATTCCGTAGGCATTATCGCCCTCGGCAGCTTTGCGGTACCAATACACTGCCTGATCGTAGTCTTTTTCTACGCCATATTCATATTCATAACATCTTCCTAGGTTATTACATGCATTGGCACTACCGTGTTCTGCCGATCTTCTATACCAATATACCGCTTGGTCGTAGTCTTTATTAACCCCTTCACCATGTTCATAGCTCCAACCAAGATTGTCCATTGCCCACATATTGCCTTGATCGGCAGATTTCCGATACCAGAAAACAGCTCTATTTGGATCTTTCTTTACACCATTACCTTGGTCATAGCACCATGCTAAGCTGTTTTGCGCCTTAGCATCACCATTAAGCGCGTCTTGATAGTATTTTAATGCCTCTCCAGTAACATTAGGATCTTCTGGAGTGAAAAAAGTAACTGGTAGTGTGTACCACACTCTCACGGAATCGCCATTTTTGTTACGGCCGGGTGTGAAGCCGGTAAGCATCTTGCACACTCGCAGCGCCTCTTTATCGAGATCGTGGTCAACTCCACGCGCCACTTTCACTTCTCCAATGCTTCCGTCTTTTTCAACGACGAATTGAACTATAACCTTGCCCTGAATGCCATTGTCTTGGGCAGTTTGAGGATATTGGATGTTGCTATTGATGAAAGAAAATAGAGCCTCGTCTCCTCCAGGATAAGAAGGCATGACAGCTGCACTTTTGAAGACCTCCTCATTGGCAGGAGAGCTATTATTGCTCGTGGCTGAGGTATAACTTGCTGTAGTAAATGAAATTACAGTAATTGCAGAAAATAAAAACGTTTTTAAAAGTAGTCTCATTTTTGCGTTAGTTTTAGTTGTTAGGAATTGATTGACAAATTTAGTTGTAATAATCGAGAATTGCAAGTTATTGATAATTAAGGTGGGTTCTATAAATTAACTTGCGGTGTTTTTGTTTTATTCTCGAGCAGATGCGAAGTTGAAACAGCAGTGGCATAGCGGGCTATGTTGCAATGATTTAACGTGGTAGAAGCCCAAAAAAACAAAAACAGCCAAGAACCCATCTCAACATTTTATTAATTTATAGAATCAACCTTAAATATAAGCATTCGAGGCATTATGGTAGTATCTCTCTTAAAAGACCGGTCAGCGGCATGGTGGAATGCTGACCGGTCAATGCATAATAATTGGTGATTAAATACTTGGCCAGCTTGTAGTGGGCCAGCTGTCGCTTGTCGTTGGCCAGCTTGCCATGTCAGTCCCCGGCCAGCTTGTGATAGGCCAACTCGTAGTGGGCCAGCTCGCCAGCTCTGTTCCAGGCCAGCTTTCGGTGTCTATCATAGCGTGATTGTTAATCTTCTTGACCTGATTACGAATTGATTGTCTCACCTCTTTATTTTTATCGCTAAAGAAAATATCGTTAAAAGTGTCCTCAAGTTCATCTAGAGTTCTGTAGCCGCTTTTCATTACGCTCTTTCCATTTGGCTTAATGTAGATAAGAGTGGGAAATCCTGTTACTCCCAATTCGTTGATGAGGTCAAGGTCGGTCTCATAGTTGATTTGGAAGAAGTAGATTTTTCCAGAATACATTTTTGCGGCCTTCTCAAGATTAGGATGCATTTTAGTACACCATCCGCACCACTCAGCACTGATGTCAATAACAACTGGGCATTTCAGGGTGTTTCCCTTGCCGAACATTTCTTTATACTCTTTAGCATGAAGAGTGTTGATGACCCCTGCTTTAGGTTTTGCAGCATTGGCGCTGACTGCTGTTGCCATGATAAGCATGAAACAAGCAAAAAGTAGATTTTTTCTCATGATTGTAATGTTTTTGGATGTGAATAATAAGGGGGCTTCTATAAATTAAACATTTGGCAGTCAGGAAAATAATTCGTAAATTTGC
>CALDIG010000204.1 GCA_937904375.1 uncultured Prevotellaceae bacterium | reverse complement strand
CGCGGCAGCTTTATGTAGCCGGGAGGTAGCATAAATCTACTTTAGAAACTTAAGTAATTATATAATGTCACGCTGCAAAGTGTCGGTCATAATACCAATTTATAATCTTGGAAAATACCTGCCAAGATGCTTTGAAAGTGTAATATCTCAAAGTCATGACAACATGGAGATAATAATGGTTGATGATGGGTCAACCGATAACTCTAGGGATGTGGCCGAGAAACTTGCTGCTTCAACCGACACTGCCATTGTGATTCATCAAGAGAATCAGGGACCTGCCATCGCTCGCAGGACAGGAGTCCTTGAGGCCACTGGAAAATATGTCGTTTTTCTTGATAGCGACGACACACTGCCTCAAGACGCAATAGAAGCTATGGTGACTATTAGCGAACGGCACAGTTTAGATGCATTTTATGGCTTATATAATCGTGTTTTCCCTAGTTACACATTACCAAGCACATCAAGGGTCCATGAAGGTGTTATCGGTGGAGATGAGATGACGCGCAATATCCTGAACCCCTCTTTTGTTTATTATGCAGGGATGTGTTTCAGCCGTCGTGACAAGTGGGACGCATCAATGTTTAGTGACAACCGGGAAATACCAGGAGAAGACATTCTCACAAATTTGCGTCTATCTCTCAAGTGTAATAGAATAGGTATCTTCAACCGATGGGTTTATAATTATCACCACATGGATAATTCATTAACAACGAGTGGTAGATATTTTAAATATAAATACTGGAAAAACTACTACATCGAAATGAGGGAGATTCTTGAGAATAGTGTAAAATTACAGCAGTTCATTGAAAATGTCAAAGTGATGGAAATTGATTCCATGGCATTTTATGTAAATGACATTGACACAAGTGATGATTGGTACAAGCAGGTTCTAAAATATGATGTAAAAAAATACCCTCTTAAGATAAAAGTTCTTCACGCTTTACTCCACACACCAAGGTTGCTGCGTTGGTGCGTGAAAAGCAACCGATGGATCAAGAGAGCTATTAAGGTGGGAGTTCCTCTCTTGAGGGTTTCTCCCAAGAGAGGAAATTGAAAATAAGGGCTATATAACAGAAGTTGGCATATCCCCAATGGTCGGAATAGAAAAACATTATAAATATCACCACAAAAAGAAAAAACTGCGCATTAAGGTTACGTCTCCTGTAAATAGGATTCTTTCTATAGAAAAGGCTTATGAAAAATGCCAAGGACCAAATTGTCCCTATTATACCCAACTGCATGTAAATACTAAAAAGCCATGGACTGGTTCCATTGAGCAACCAATCATATTCCTGATAGAACTCCGAAGCCTCCATGTGAGCACCATGAGCATAAATGTTAGTTCCAAAACCCAGCAGATGGTGACCAGGATGCACGGTGAAAATCATGGGGATTATGGCAAATTTAGCGAGACGTGGAACGTCGAACATTTCGCTATAATTATTTTCGGCATACTCCATAGCTCCTTCCAAATCGTCGAGGTCGGCATCAAAGTAGTTCTCAAAGAATTCCTCACTAATCTCAAGTCGCTCGCTACCGCTCACCGTTGACATATAGAAGTAGCTGCCTACTCCCACCAGCAACCCTATCACAGGAACCATAAAGGTCATACGTATTATGTACTTGCGGTCGAGCGGCATAAGAAGAATGAAATACACAACCAACAAGATAAAACTTATCTTAGTCTCATTGAGGAATGTGGGGAACAGCAGGAAAATGTAAATCCAGTTTTTGTATAGAGATTGCAATATATTGTTTTGGTCAATGCGCTTACTTAACAAATAGAACGAAGTGAGGTATATTGAGATACTTATCACTCCCGAGAATCCGTCGCCCATGGTGCCACCCACCTGGTCGCCGGCGCCATGAACGAGAAACTGAAAAAGCACCGCCGGTGCCTGCAGACACAAGAAAATATATAATTGCCTGTCAAGCGACTTGACAAAGAGAGCGTGCCTTGTTTCATTCTCATAAAAAAAACGAAGGATGGGAACCAGGAACAACATTCCGAAGAAGTATCTCAATCCATTAAGCCAGGAAAAGAATCCACTATGGTTTAGAAAACAAGTGCTAATAAGAGAAATGGTAATGAAAAAGGAGATTAAAAAAACATCAAAAGCCTTGCGCACAGTGAACAGGGCAAGAAACAAGAGTATTATATCGACCACTATCAACGATGCGCTACGCAAGATAGAGCTATCTCCGTGCTGCCAAAACAGGTCGCTCACGAAGCCTGTGCAGGTGGCGAGCCAGAAGCCAATGAAAAAGAGGCGCTGCAACAAGAATCGTTTCTCAAATCTCATGACTGTGGCAGTTGTGGCGGTCGTTACTTGATATTCCTGATAGTCCTTTCTGTTGAAATGCTACTTCTTGTCCTTGCCGTAGCCGTAGCCGTAACCAGCCGAGAGCTTGGGGTTACTGTCGTTGAGCACCACAGCGGTATTGTTGAACTGCTTGCGTGCCACCACCTCGTTGAAATACTTGATGAGACCTCGCTTGGTGTGGTTGGCGCGAGTGACAAAGAGCGTGGCATCGCCAAACTTCGCCAGCGAGAACGTGTCGCTCACCATGGCAATGGGTGCCGAGTCGATAATGATGATGTCATAATCCTTGCGCAGCTCCTCAAAGAACCGCGAAGTGCGCTCTCCCAGCAGCAGTTCAGAGGGGTTAGGCGGAATGGGTCCGGCAACAATCACATTGAGGTTCTCAACATCGGCCACGCTCTGCACTATCTTGTCAATCTCCAAGTCGGGGGTTGACAAGTAGTTGGTGACACCTGGCATGTCTTTTAGCGACAGCATCTTGGCGAGCTGGGGACTGCGTATGTCCATGCCCACGAGCGCCACCTTCTTGCCAAGCAAGGCAAAAGAGGATGCGAGGTTGGTGCTGATAAATGACTTTCCCTCACCGCTGACCGACGAGGTGACGAGCACCACCTTGTCGTCCTTCTTGGTCATGAGGAACTGAATATTGTTGCGCAGCAGACGGAAGAGCTCGACTATCGACGATGTCTCACCCGGCTTGACAACCAGCGACTCCTTGTGGCGGTTGTGGCATATCTCTCCCAACACAGGCGACTTGGTGAGTTCCTGAAGTTCTTCCTGAGTAGAGAATTTAGTTGTAAACAGGCTCTTGAGATAGAGCAGCAAGATGGGAATCATGAGTGCAGCAATCAGAGCGATGAGAAGCACCACAGGCACATTGGGGGCCACCGACTTGCTCTGCGCGTAGGCATGATCGACAACTTTGCCCTTGGGCGTGGTGGCGGCAAGCAAAAGCGCGTTCTCCTCTCGCTTCTGCAGCAAGAAGGTGTAGAGCGAGTTCTGGATGCCTTGCTGACGGTAAAGGTCACGCATTTCTCTCTCAAGTGAGGGAGCTTGACCCATCTCGCCTTGCGACTCGTTGCTTATTTGGGAGGCTTTGTCGATTTGTATCTTAATGGCACTAAGGGTGTTGTTAACGCCCTTGCGAATTGTCTCGCGCATATTATCGAGCTGACGGTCAAGCTCTTTAAGGGCTTCGTTGTCGCCATGAGCACTCTTCACAAGCTCGGCACGCTTCATCGCCAGTTCGTTGAATGCCCTAATGGATCCCGAAGCAGCTGTAGAGTCGGCCTCAAAGGGGATGTAGGAATATTTGTTCTGTGGGTCGCTGATAAATTCATTGATAAGTCCCACAATGCGATATTGCGCTTCCAGAGCCACTATATTGCTCTCGGCCTGCTCCTGGCGCGCGATGCTGATTCGAGTCTGGCCTTCCACATCTGCCATGTTGTGAGCACGCTTGTAGGCTTCTATATCGGCCTCGCTCTTGGTGAGTTCGCTGTAAATCAACCCCAACCGCTCTTGAATGAATTTGGCAGTATTGACGGCTTGCTCGTCTTTCTCTTGCTGCCCTCGATCGTTGTAGAGCTTTATCATGGTGTTAAGCATGTCCTTGCCACGTTTAATGTTGGTGGTTTGAACATCCATGTATATGGCATTGCTCTTTTTGTTGAGCACCTTCACCGTCATGTCTTCCATAAATTGCTCGGTGCGCAATAAGTTTCCAGTAACATTGGCAACAATTACAATTTCCTTGCCTGGCTTGTAGTAGTTGGTGGTTTTCACCACATAGCTGCCGTAGGGGATTGTGACAATAGAGGGCAGCGGTTGGTCACTAAGGGTAGTGAGGGTTTTGAACATTCCTTTCTTCACCTTGATGTCGGCTTTGCCATTCTCTTTCACAGTGACTTTGAAGCTCAATCCCACCGACAGGGTATCGAAAACCTCTTCGGGGGCATCAATCTCGATGGGAGAGTTCTTATAGAGATCCTCTTTCTTGAGCAAGCCCTTGCGCTGCACATAGAGACGGTTGAGTTTCAGCTCCTTGACCATCTTGCAGCAAATATCTTGCGACCCCATCACCACCACCTCGTCATCGACACTGGAACCGGCACCACCTAATGAGAGGCTCTTGAGCAGCGACGCTCCGGCGCTACTGCCGTCATCATCCTGGTCAACCAGCACAGTAGATATTACCAGATACTCGGGAAGCTTGTAGTTTAAGAACACCACTGCAAGGCCAATGCATGTTATGAGTGACAACACAAAGAGCCACCAGTAGCGCTTATACTTGCTAAAAATGGCACTCACATCTATTATTTTCTCACCTTGCGAAGAAGCAACATCAGTGTTGTTCTCTTGGGATCTATTGCTCATGTCTTAATGTGTCGATAAATATTTGTATGGGGAAGTAAATCAATGCTATTTCACAGCCAAAGCAATCACCAGTGATGCCACTACCGAAGCGGTGCTCACGATGGTAGAAATTACCGAAAGCTTAAAGGCATTGTTTTGGTTATACTTCGAGTTGTCGATGCGAATTTGGTTAGGCTCGACATATACCACATCGTTCTGCTGAAGATAGAAATATGGCGACGAGAAGATGTTGCTGTCGGCAAGGTCGAGGCGATGGTAGATCTGCTGGCCATTCTCCTCGCGTATCACCAGCACATTGCCACGCTCGCCATATTCTGTAAGGTCGCCGGCAGCACTCAGTGCGTCGAGCAATGTGAAGCGCTCGGAGTTGACATAGATGCGATGAGGGTTCTTAACCTCACCCATTACGTTAATATAGAATCCTATAATTTCTACCCGCACAAAAGGATCCTTAACGGTGGCACTCACTCTCGACGTAATCATCTGCTCAAGCTCGCGGGTGGTTTTCCCCACAACGTTGAGGCGACCTATCACGGGCATCACGATGTCGCCATCTTTATTCACGATGTAGGTTTGAAGGCGAGGGTTCGCCTGGACATTCAAATCACCACGGTGAGCGGTATTGGCTTGCGGCTGGTTAAACATTGCCGTGGCTTCGGGTACCGACGAGGTAACTACTATCGACAGCTCGTCCTCCGGTACGATTTTTATTTCATAGCTAGAGCCTTGCGGCATCACTCCGCTTGGCGAGTCACCTAGGTTGCGAAAGTAGGACAACGTGTTCTCAGATGTCGTCTTGCAGCTTGTCAAGGCTGTGATTAGAGCTGCGATTATGATTAAATTCTTTAACTTCATGCGTTGAGTGTATTGTATCTTATAGTAATAATATAGGCGAGTTCTATAAATTCCATAATGAGAGTTGATTGTTTCGGTCATATTATTATGCTTGTTGGCATCGTTCTGCTCAAAAATCAAAAATAAGCTGACTCAAGCAATTTATAGAACCCACCTATTATGTTTTTAACGTTTCTTTAGTGCTATTATTGCTTGCCGATGCCTAATTTTTGAAGCATTTTGTCTTTCATTTCGAGGAGCATCTCTCTAGGTATCGACAATAACGCAAGTGCGCACGCCACAATCATGTAGAGCAGCGACCACCACAAGTCAAATAAATGGTAGGGTATCACCCCAAGCAAAATGATTATCACAGCTATCGCCGTCGAAGGATAGAACGAGAGCCTGAAATAGCGCTTCATGTCGTGCAAGCGCCACACGAAGAGCACCGCGTAGGTGATAATACTAGTGGCAATAGCGCCATACACGCCATAGTACTTGACAAGGAAGTAGTTGCACACGATATTGACCACGGCAGCCAGCACTATGGCCGGCAAGGTACTCACTGTGTCCTTAGCGCATTGGTAACCCATGTCGAAGAATGCCGACAAGGCAAAGAGCACCGCCGAGATACCCATCGCATAGAGATAATTCACACCTTCCTGATAACCAACATCAACGATGACGGGATATAATATCTTAAGCATGAAAGCGTAGGCGGTGAGCAATATAGCAAGCACACTGATGTAGGTGTTGAACATCTTGGAGAAGAACTTGTCGCGGTCGGGGCTGTTATACTGCAAGATGGCGGTCTCCTGCCATGCTTGGTAGAAAATCGTGGTCAGGATAAGAATAATGCTATTGAAACGGAACGCCACGGCATACACGCCGTTGGCTTCAAGGTCT
Organism: uncultured Prevotellaceae bacterium; assembly: GCA_937904375.1. Lineage (GTDB taxonomy): Bacteria > Bacteroidota > Bacteroidia > Bacteroidales > Muribaculaceae > Sodaliphilus. The sequence continues at coordinate 8,907 of CALDIG010000204.1, read as the reverse complement.
AGGTAATAGTTGATGAACCAGCGGTCGCTGCTGCCGGTAAGCCACCAGCACAGCGAGCCAGGCAATAGCGGCAGTGAGTACTTGAGGAGGTCGCGCGACACCTGCCCGAGGTCGATATTAAACTTGAAGTAGGTGGCTATAATCTTGAGACGCATCTCAAGATAGGCTAGTGCTGCAATGCGTGCCAGGATGTTGGCGATGAAAATGCCGGCGACACCCCATGGCAGAATTATGACAAACACAACGCTGAACACCAATATCCCTAGCGAAGATATTATTCCCGCGACAACAAACTCCACGTTCCTGCCCAAGCCACGCGCCACCTGCGTGATGACCTCATAAAACGACATCACCACAAGCAACAGGAAACACAGCCACACATAGTCGATGCCTGCGAACAACGCAAGCATAAGGGCTACGACAAGCGACACCACAGAGCTTGTGATGAGAGTGCGATAGACAAAAGTGATAATCTTGCTGCGCTGCTCACTGTCGTCACTCTCGAGCAAGAAACGGAAAGCCCCATCGCGCAACTGCAGCGTAACGAAGGGGATTATCAAGAATAATACAGTAAGACACAGGTCATAGTAGCCCATGTCGCTCTTGCTCACATAGTGCGTATAGACAGCGACCATCGCAAACGTGATGATCTTCGCCCCCAAGTTCCCTATGGCATAAATGCCCAAGTCCTTCAAGAACTTAGATGACCGCCCGGTATGTGAAATGCTAAGTGACAAGCGTTAAGTGATAAGTGTTAAGTGATAAGTGTTAAGTGATAAGTGTTAAGTGTTAAGTGATAAGTGTTAAGTGATAAGTGATAAGTGTTAAGTGTTAAGTGATAAGTGTTAAGTGTTAAGTGACAAGTGTTAAGTGATTCTAAAGCATCTAGTTAATCTAGAAAAACTAGAATTTCTAGAAAAAACTGTGAACTATAAACTAATAACTATACACCACATTCGCCACCACTTGCCCCACAGCTTTCAGCGTATTCTGGTCTATCCAGTTCATGGTGTCGTCGGTAGTGTGCCAGCCAGCAAAGAAGCCGCCTTCCTGACGTGTGTCGATGATGTCGATGCACTCGATGCCCATTGCGTTGACAACAACATGATCGTCGGTGACACCGGCACCATAATTGCTGTCGAAATAGGAGCCATAACCACTTCTCTGCGCCACATCCCACACCTCGGCAACTACAGCGGGAGCCCATTGCATTGACTCATATTCCTTATAGAATGTGGCACCTTTAGCTCCCACCATGTCGAGCAGAATGCCAAAGCGTGCCGTGTAGCCTGCCACATGCGGATTCTTCGCCCAGTATTGCGTGCCCAGCGCCCACGACTCCTCCACATCGTTGGTGCCCCAGTCCTCAGCATCGACAAGCAGAATGTCCACACCGATATTGGGCTTCTTCTCCTTCATCAGTCGCGCCAGCTCAAGTAGCACCGCCACTCCGCTGGCGGCATCGTTGGCACCCATCACTGGTTCGCGGCGCTTGGTGGGGTCGGGGTCGTGGTCCGCCCAGGGTCGGCAGTCCCAGTGCGCCAGCAGCAAGATGCGGTCGTTGTTGCCAGGATTGATGCTACCCACGAAGTTTTTGATGTCTAGCGTCTTGCCGTCAAAGGTGGTGACTTGTCCCTGCTGCACAATCACTGTGTCGCAGCTCTGGCGGAGCGACTGCTCCAGCCACTCGGCGCACTTGCCGTGAGCCAGCGTGCCAGGCACGCGCGGACCGAAGTCGCACTGCACCTTCACCAGTTTGTAGGCACTCATGCCATCAAAATTCACCACCTGCGCTGCCACATCGTCAGCATTCGACATCTCCTCGCTGGTCTTTTGCGACTTGCAGCTAAGCAAGGTCACTATAGCTATAGTTATTAGAAAAATATGCTTCATTTTCATGATTATGCTTTATGAATTATTCATTAAACAAGGCACTTCACATTATGCATTATGAATTATGCATTGTGCACTAAACAAGGCTTCACATTGTGCATTATGAATTATGCATTGTGCACTAAACAAGGCGCAGCCCAATTGTGCATTATGAATTGTGCATTATGCATTAACTAAAGCTTCAGGTCTTCCTCGCTTTTGGGCTTGGGGGGATAATCGACGGTGTAGTGCAGTCCGCGAGACTCTTTGCGCTCTCTCGCTTGACGCATGATGATGTAGCTCACATTGATGATGTTGCGCAGCTCGCAGATGCGACGGCTCACGGTGCTCTCCTTGAAGAGCTTCTCGGTCTCCTGATAGAGGATGTCGAGGCGGTTCCAGGCGCGGTCGAGGCGCAGGTTGCTGCGCACGATGCCCACATAAGCGCTCATTATCTCGCCCACCTCTTTCTCGCTCTGGCTGATGAGCACCATTTCCTCGGGATGCTGGGTGCCTTTGTCGTCCCAAGCGGGAATGTCGATGCGGTAGTCGTAATGGTTGCGGCAAGCGATGGCATGCTTAGCTGCAGCCTCGGCATATACCACTGCCTCTATCAACGAGTTGCTGGCAAGGCGGTTGCCGCCATGCAGGCCAGTGCAGGAGCACTCCCCTACCGCATAGAGCCGCTCAATCGACGAACAAGCGTTCAAATCCACCTTGATGCCACCGCACAGGTAGTGGGCGGCAGGCACAACGGGGATATAGTCTTTGGTGATGTCGATGCCTATCTCCATGCAGTGCTTGTAGATGTTGGGGAAGTGATGCTTTGTCTCCTCGGGGTCTTTGTGGGTCACGTCGAGGAACACATGGTCCTCGCCGCGCTGCTTCATCTCGCTGTCGATGGCGCGCGCCACCACGTCGCGGGGTGCGAGCGACAGACGCGGGTCATACTTCTGCATAAACTCCTCGCCGGCAAGGTTCCTGAGCACGCCGCCGTAGCCGCGCATCGCCTCGGTGATGAGGAAGGCGGGACGGTCGCCCGGGTGGTAGAGCGCTGTGGGGTGGAACTGTATGAACTCCATGTCCTGCACCGTGCCCTTGGCACGATATACCATGGCGATGCCGTCGCCGGTGGCGATGAGCGGATTGGTGGTAGTGTGATACACCGCTCCGCATCCTCCGGTCGCCATGAGCGTGAGGCGCGAGAGGAAGGTATCTACCTTGCCGGTCTTTTGGTTAAGCACGTATGCGCCGTAGCACTGGATGTCGGGGGTGCGGCGGGTGACAATCTTGCCTAGATGGTGCTGGGTGAGGATTTCGATGGCGAAGTGGTTGTCGAAGATGTCGATATTGTCGTGAGCCTTCACCGCCTCGATGAGTGACTCCTGTATCTCGTGACCCGTGTTGTCGGCATGATGGAGGATGCGGAACTCACTGTGACCGCCCTCGCGGTGCAGGTCGAAGTCACCCTTCTCGTTCTTGTCGAAATCCACGCCCCACTCTATCAGGGCCTTAATCTGGTCGGGAGCTTGTGTCACCACCTGCTCCACCGCTTTGGGGTCGCTTAGCCAGTCGCCCGCCACCATGGTGTCGTGGATGTGCTTCTCGAAGTTATCTACTTCGAGGTTGGTAACACTTGCCACACCACCCTGGGCGAGGTCGGTGTTGGCCTCATCGAGCGTGCTCTTGCACACGAGGGCTACCTTGCCGGTGCCGGCAACCTTCAGGGCGAAGCTCATTCCCGCAACGCCCGAACCTATAATGAGATAGTCATATTTGTAAACCATAATGTTATCAGTTAAGAGTTTATAGTTAAAAGTTTTTAGTTTTAATTGACTTGGTTCACGGTTTTCCAAACGCATTTTTCACACGTTCCTATATCACCGGTGCAACAGGACGATCATCGCCGTCCGAACCAGTGGTGGGCGGTGTGCCATCGGGACCATAGATGTCATCATGCACCTTATCGCGTATGTAGCGGGTGCTGTCGTAACCACCATCGGCAGAATTTTGGGGAGTAATAGTATCATATCCCAACGATGTATCATTATTGAAATCATTACCCGCATTAAGGTTGCCCTCGCAAGCAAAATAGCGACGGTCTAGGTCGTAGTCGGCAACAAACTGCTTGTGCAAGTATGCCAAGTCGCGTTTTGCCAGCACCTTGCGCAAGAAAGCCCCCACAATGGGTAACGCAGCCTTGCCGCCCTGCCCCTGCGACGACTTGAAGTGAATTTGCCGGTAACTGCCCCCCACCCATGCTCCACACACCAAGTCGGGGGTTGTCGCCACAAACCACGCATCGGTGAAGTTGTCGGTAGTACCAGTCTTACCACCAATGCCCACATTGCTCACATAGTTGTTGAGTGCCACACCGGTGCCACCGGCATCTTTGGTCACAGCCTCTAGTAGCTTGCGCATGCAGTAGGCTTGGCTATGCGACAAGGCGCGGTCGGGGTCGTCGTAGGCCTTGCTGTTGTAGATTTCTTCCTTCACACCGTCTTTGTTGGTACGGTAGATTTTTGTCACCAGCACCGGTCGCTTGGGCTGTCCATCATTAATTACTGTGCCGTAGGCATTAACAAGCTCCATAAGGTTCACATCGCTGGACCCCAGATACATCGACGGCGTCCTCGTCACCGTTGACTTAATGCCCATGTCAAATGCGGTGTTGGCAACGTTATTGACACCCACCGAGTTACCCACCTTCACCGCTATGATATTGTTGCTTCGGGCAAAAGCCGAACGCAGCGTCATATTGGCATTGGAGAAACTGCCGCTGGCATTCTTGGGAGACCACAGCTTAGAGGTTCCCGTGGCTGGGTCTATATCGACGAGCGGATTATCGAGCGGAGCATCAACATACATATCGCAGGGCTTTATGCCTGCCTTCATCGCCGCGCTATACACAAATATCTTGAATGTGCTACCTGGCTGATGCTGAGCTCGCACGTTGTCATATTGCCATGTCTTGAAATCGACATCTCCCACCCATGCCTTCACCTCGCCGGTGTGCGGATCCATGGCTATGAAGCCGCAGTGCATCTTGTGGAGCATATATTCTATCGAGTCAATAGAACTAATGTTGGCATAATGACCGCCATTGTAGTCAAAGAGCTTAACCCGGTGCTTCAGGTTCATGTAGTGGTTTACCGAGTCGTAGTTGTTGTTATATTTAGCCATCAACTGCTTATAGACCGGCGACTCCTGCACTCGCTTTCTCACAAAGGTGGTGTCAACCTGCCCATCCTCGTTAATCCAGCAGGGGTGAGAGCCCCACTCACGGTCGAAGTTCTGCTGCACCACTTTCATCTGTTCCTTCACCGCCTTCTCGGCACATTCTTGCATTCGTGTGTCGATTGAGGTGTGTATCTCCAGCCCGTCGCGATAGAAGTCAATGTCGTTCTCGGCGCACCACTGCCGCATCTCTTCCACCACTGCCTGCCTAAAGTAGGGGCACTCCACGTTGAAGTCGGTATCGGGAGTATATTTCAGGTCAAGCCCATGCTTGATAAGCTCATTATATTCTTTGTGTGACAGGTGATGATGCACTAAGGCATTGTTTAGCACCACATTGCGTCGCTCTAGGCAGCGGTCGGGCACAGTGAGCGGGTTGTAATAGGAGGTACCTTTGAGCACTCCCACAAGCATCGCGCACTGCTCGGTGGTGAGCTTGTCGGGGGTAGTGTCGAAATAAGTCTTTGCCGCCGTCTTGATGCCGTAGGCCTGATTGCCATAATCCACCGTGTTAGCATACATCACAAGTATTTCCTTCTTGTCGTAGAACATCTCCAGCTCGCTGGCGAGAATCCACTCTTTGGCTTTGGTGATGAGCATTCCCACGCCAGGAATGCGGCACAGCAAGCCACCAGTGTATTCTTTGGTGCGCATCTTGAACATATTCTTCACCAGCTGCTGGGTGATGGTCGAGGCACCACGCGCGCGGCGGTGGACCACAAGGTCTTTCAAGGCACCACCCATGCCCTTGAAGTCGATGCCATGATGCTCGAAGAATCGCTCATCTTCGGTGTCGATGAGCAGCGTGTAGAACATCGTGTCAACTTCTTCATACTTCACTGGAGTGCGGTTTTCCTTGTAGTATTTGCCAATGAGCTTGCCGTCGGCACTATAGATGTAAGAGGCGTTATAAGGGCGTGGCGACATAATCTCGCCCAGCGACGGCGACTTGCCAAAGAGCCACAGGAAATTGATGTTGATGGCAACAACCGTCAGCACCAGTGTGACAAACAGAGTACACAGTGCCACTGCGCTCTTCACATACCAAGGCTTGCCGTCGTAGAGCCCTTTATACCAAGCGTTAAAACGCTTGTAGTACCTCACAACGCCACTGAAAAAGCTCGTTATTCTGCTCCAAAAACCACTCATTGCAGTGTTATATTATATATTTAATTATAATACAAACTGCAAAATTAATAAATTACTTAAAACTATAGCACAAAAGACCCTTAAAAAAGTAAAATGACCTTTTTTAACGTGTAATCGATAATAATAACCATCTGTGTATTAACTTCTCCTTTAAAATAGGCAGCTCACAACACAACTAGCAAGCGCAGCGATGCGGCTAACTAGCGAGCGCAGCGAGCGACACAACTAGCAAGCGCAGCTTGCGGCAAACTAGCGAAGCGCAGCGAGCGGCACAACTAGCGAGCAACGCGAGCGGCACAACTAGCGAGCGGCACAACTAGCGAGCAACGCGAGCGGCACAACTAGCGAGCAACGCGAGCGGCACAACTAGCGAGCAACGCGAGCGGCACAACTAGCTCTGCGGCAAAAACCGGCTGATATAGCTTGTCTTAAATGCCCAGCAGGTGTTTTGTTCCATCTTGCGGGGCAAGGGTGCAAGGTTTTGAGCATCAACGTCGCTGCGCCCCATGGTTATCATGCCATAGACCTTGCCGTCGCCGCCAAAGGTGGGGCACCCACTGCAGCCGTGGGTGATGTAGTCAACGGTGGCGAGGCGGAAGTAGCCTTCCATGTCAGGGTCTTTTATGACGAGACCTTGCGTAGAGACCTGCAAAGGTCTCACGCCCCGCATCTGCCAGCACAGTATGTCAAGATGGTCATTAGGCTCTGCATCGCTGTCGGCAAGCGAGAGCGGACTCTTTAGTCCTGGAATTGGATAAAATGCTATGTCATAGCCCGTGTGATCATCAGTAGGCAGCTGTTGCGGTATCCACTTGTCGAATTGCAATGGGTGATAATCGCTGCCGTTGCGCACATAGCAGGTGGCAGGGTAAGTGAGCACATGACCGGCAGTGACCAGATAGTCGTCGATACAGAAAGCTGTGCCGGCAAACGACCGCTCGTTGCCCGCCTGCCTGAAAATCGGCATCACGTATTGTGAATAGTTTATGCTTCGCATAAAAGTTTAGTGTTTAGAGTTTAGAGGTGTTTCACACTGTCTTACTCTTCATTATTCTTGAGTAATTATTCAGCGATTTTGTTTTTTACTCGCATTATCATCAAACAAACTCAACAAAGAGGAACAAATTCAACAAAAAAATCTTTTTTCCCAAAATATTATCTTGTTGTTTTTGTCTGGTTTTGTTCTTTTTGTTTGATAATGATATCGCTGAATTCTTGATGATAATGCAAATTCTATGCCAAAGCAACTGTGAACTCTGAACTATGAACTGCGACTGCGCAGGCGGCGGCGCATGATGGTGCTGGTGACCAGTGAAGTCACGAAGCCTATGGCGGCAACGAGCAGTAGCACTACCAGCATGTCGGTCCAAATCACCTTCACAGGATAGGCGTTGACTATCACCTGAGTGGGGTCAGCACCAATTTTCAGCCATCCGAAAGTCTGCTGGCCCAAGCACAACAGCAATCCCAGCACTATTCCCAGCAAAGCTCCAAGCATGGTGATGAGCCACCCCTCGGCAACGAAGATGCGCGTTATCTGCTTGCTGGTGGCACCGAGGTTCTGGAAGGTGCGTATGCTCTCGTCTTTCTCGATGATGAGCAGCGACAAGGTGCTGATAATGTTGAATGTGGCGATAATCATGATGAACGTGAGCAGCAAAAATGTCACCCATTTCTCAACATTAACCATGCGGAACGACTCCGACTGTTGCATCAGGCGGTCTTTTACCACAAAATTTGGACCTAGTGCCTGCTCCAGTCGCTTTATCACGTCTTTCTCATTGGCTCCGTGTTTGAGCTTCAGCTCGATTTGCGTCGCCTCGGTGTCGTAGTCAAACAGCTCTCGCGCCTTGCCGATAGGCACGAAGATAAGATCTTGGTCGTAAGACGCCTGCTGCACTTGGAATATGCCCTTCACAAACAGCGAATCGCTGGTGAAGGCGTCAATGGGATTGGCGACATTCACCTGCCCCTCACGGCGAGGAGCATAAAGCTGAAGCATGCGCAGGCTGTTGGCAACAAGACGTAAATTCACGGCAGGCCCCACACCCACTATGGCGTAGCTGTTACCCACCTCATCTTCAAGAGCAAATGAGCCATCAACAATCACGCTGTCAATGGAATTGATATCGTTATAGTTGGCAGGAACGCCTTTCAAGCGCAGCGGCATCTGATAATCCACAAAGACGGCAAGTGCCTGATCCTCAATCACCGGCATCGCCTTGTCAACGCCCTTCACACGGGAAATGACGGCAATGGCACTGTCGGCATTGTTGATGGTCTTGCCCTCGGCAGGACACACGGCAATCTGCGGGTCAAGTTTGGCGAGTTTGCTATATATTACATCGGAGAAGCCGTTGAAGACACTAAGCACACACACCAGCGCCGCGGTAGTCACCACCACACCGCATATCGACACGATGCTGATGATGTTCACCGCATTATGAGCCTTCTTCGACTTCAAGTAGCGAAGCGCTATTTTCAATGACAGAGCCATGATTAAGTGATAAGTGTCAAGTTTTAAGTATTAAGTAGGGACGAGGCCTGCCTCGTCCGTAGATTTGTGCAATGAGCATTATGCATTAAAATAATTAAACCCGTTGGCGGAATTAATTTGTTAATAAATTGATTGAGAAAAAAGTTGCACAT
>CALDIG010000203.1 GCA_937904375.1 uncultured Prevotellaceae bacterium | reverse complement strand
ATCACTTAACACTTATCACTTAACACTTATCACTTAACACTTATCACTTAACACTAAACGCATCCATTATCACCGTTGGGCGGTGGTTCTGGAAAGCTCCTAATGGGTAGTGCCCTTCGGCTTCGGGAGCCCAGTAGAACACGCCTGGGCAGTTGCCACCAGTGCGGGTTCGGGCAGCGTCAATGAGTCTGGTCATGAATGCCTTGCCCTCTTCTGGGCGGCGTGCCTCGTAGCCTGTCTCCACTATCATCACTGGGCAGCCGTACTCCTTGCTCAAGGTGTTGATGTTCTCAATCACGCGCTCCAGCGTCTCGTCCTCGCTCTTGGTGAGTCCGGCATCCATGTCCCAATAGGGATAAACGCTCACGCCTATCATGTCGAAATGCGCCTTGTATTTCTTCAGTCCGTTGAAGATGGTGTGGTAACGGTCGATGTCGCATGCAGCGTCAAGGTGAACGATGCAGGTGGCTTTAGGGAACACCTTTTTAGCTGCTTTATAGCCAGCCTCAGTGAGACCCGCATACTGCTTCATGTTCTCGGGAGTGTGAGCCATAGGCCACAGGAAGCCGTAAGTGGTCTCGTTGCCTATCTGTATCCACTTTACATCTACGCCATTGTCTTTTAGCAGTCGCAGCGTCTCGGTGGTGTGCTTGGCGAGAGCACTTTTCATCTGCTTGTAGTTATAATTTTTCCACTTGGCAGGGATATTCTGCTTGCCGGGGTCCGCCCACCAGTCGCTGTAGTGGAAGTCAATCATTATCGCCATGCCCTGCGCCTGTGCTCGCTTAGCCATCGCCAGCACGTCGTGCATGTCGCACTCGCCGCCACGAGGATTCACCCACACCCTGAACCGCGCCGCGTTAAGTCCCAACTCATGCATCAGCGTGATGTTGTCGCGCTCCTCGCCAGCGCTGTTATAAAGTTTCACTCCAAAACGCTCCAGCGCACTTGTGCCGCTGATGTCGGCACCCAACCAAAACTCCTGCGCCATCATGCTGAATGCCGCGACGCAAACAAGAAGAAATAATGTAACTTTTTTCATGATATAATCTTTTTCTACAAAGATAACACATTTTTCGTTCATTTCATAGCAAAAGATGTAAAAAAAGACAAAAAACTCATCATTTTTTGCCATCACAAGAAAAATGATTATTTTTGCAGTAACTAACAAAAAACGCATTACTATGAAACAAATATTATTTTTTTTCCTACTCGCTATGACTGTCTTTGGAACCAATGCTAATGATCGTGAACAATTATACTGGTGCGACAGCAGGTCTATCAACGACTTGTTTGAACAGTCGTTGACCGCCCACCTTGAGCACCGCAACGACAAACGGCAAGTACTCGACACCAAGCAAACACTCACCAGTGGCATCGAAGATTTGTGGACCGATGGACGCTTCATCTTCTCAACAATCTATAACCTCAAGAAGAAATTGGTTATGGCTGGCTATTTCCAACACATGGAGCCCACCGCCACGATGGCCATGCCGCATGACATGAAAGTGGTGGGCAACAAAGCGAAGGTGACAGACAAGACTCCGCTCGATGTGACGGTGGAGAAGCTGGGGCAATACACCATGCTAGTGTATCGCAACGCGCAAGGCGCACCCGTGAGGGCTTATTACAGCATCACCAACGACATGAGAAACAATGGAGAGTGGACAATATTCCTGCACTATATCCTTGCCGGCAACTATCAACTTGCCGACGGAAAGCATTCTGTGTTTGGTCCCAAACAAGATTTTTATGAGGGCGACCGCTACGATAGTGACCCTGGTGTATTCCGGTTCTACATCCACCCCGACGAAAACATTATCGACATAATCTACGGCGAGGGACGTGTGAGCAATGGCGACCCAAGCGATCCAAAATACGGAAAGATGCCTGGCGGAGGCGGAGCAGCAGCGATTATGGGTCCTATGACATGGCAGGTGAAACTGACAAAAGAAGGTCTTGACGCCGCAGTGACTAATGACGAGAAGTTTGTGGATCACAGACCCCGTTTGAAAGACGGCAACAACGTTCTCAGCAAGGTGCAATGCCCCTGGCAGGGCATCGACGGCAAGTGGGCGTTTGCCTCGGTGATACCGCTCACTCACGAGCTGCTGAAGCTCTTCCCGAAAGATGTCCTCGAACTCATGCGCGCCGAGATATACGCCCGCCACGGCGACACCTTCAAGAGCGCTGCCAACCAAAAATACTTTGACCAGCAGCCCTGGTACAAGAAAAGTGGCAAACCAGTAGTCCTCACCGATATCGAAAAATTCAACGTCGCCCTCATCAAGCAAGTGATGGCAACTCTTGATTAATGCAGAATGCACAATGCAGAATTACCCCCTCTCCACGTTTTACCACCCCAACCGTTATAAAAAATCAACAAACACAACAAAAATGCGATTAAGCGAGTAAAGAACTGAGCTTGCTCAAGT
>CALDIG010000202.1 GCA_937904375.1 uncultured Prevotellaceae bacterium | reverse complement strand
CGTGACTGGAGTTCAGACGTGTGCTCTTCCGATCTGGCTTGGTTGAGCTCGCTGCTGTCACCTACTACAAGGTGGAACAGGTGCTGCCAGCCGTCTATGACGAAGGCATGAACCCATTTTTTGTGGTGCTCGACGGAGTGACCGACGTGCGCAACTTTGGCGCCATAGCCCGCACGTGTGACTGCGCGGGGGTGAGTGCTGTGGTGATTCCAGAGAAGGGCAGCGTCACCGACAATGGCGATGCCGTGAAGACCTCGGCGGGAGCTCTCAACTACCTGCCTGTATGCCGTGAGCGCAGTCTGCAAGAGGCTATCAAGTACCTGCGCGACAGCGGTTGCCGCATCATAGGCACCAGCGACAAGAACTCGGTAAACTACACCCGGGAAGACTATACTGGTCCCGTAGCTCTAATCCTCGGTTCGGAAGGCAAAGGCATCTCGCGTGAGGTAATGAAACAGTGCGATGCTTTCGTCAAAATCCCCGAATTTGGCAATATCAACTCCCTAAACGTCTCAGTAGCCGGCGGAATCATGATGTATGAAGTAGTGCGCCAACGGCTCGACGACGGACAAGGCGTGGAGTGAAGCAAAAGTATTATGAATAGAATGATAAACTTGAGGCTAGGACAAAATATACCCCAAACATCAGGTACTCTTGAGCTGCTTTAAGTAATATTATAGTATGGCACCTTGATGCAATTGCTCAATTGGAAACATCAAGTCCCAGTTTTTACCCCAAACTATATTGCCATTTTCTAATGAAAACCGATTAAATTTCCTAGGATCAAGATATTTATTATATTGTGGGTGTGGATGACGACGTATAAACTCACCAATATCAACTATTCTTGTTGTATTGTCACTAAAATGTAAACAAACCGTTAGATTGCCAGCATTTGTCGCACTTGTAATATATAATCTTTCCATATTCTTTCTCTTATAATTTCTTCCTAATATTAGTGCATCTTATTCTTTGCTTCAGAACAAAGAATTTAATCCATTTTTCAATAATATTCTTATGATACTTCTTAATAAAGGCTTCTGCTGTTAGTCTATCCTTCTCACCAAGAGCCTCAACACCTTTTTTATTTCTAACATTAATACCCACGAGCTCGCCATTCATCATGATTAAGTCAAATATACTTTCTTTGTTACCATGAATGACATGAACATGGATTGGCTCATGCTCATTAGAATAGAAATAAAAAATAAAACCGAAATATTCAAAAATCTTTGGCATAACGCTAATCGATTATTAGTTCAGCACAAAGGTATAAATAATTATTTAATCTAAAAACTATTTTTATTAATAATGATTCTTATTATTTTAGTTTTCTTGCATAAACACCACAGCCGCCTTTGCAACTATTTATACAATGACGGCTATTTTTAGTGATAATTAGTGTAAATTCGTTGTTCTAAGTGTATGTTACCAAATAGTAACTCGGTCTACTGTGTCACGCCACATCTTCTCGCCTGGCTTGATGTCGAAGGCGTTGAAGAAATAGTCGAGGTTGCGGATGGCGACGTTCACGCGGTTGATGCCCAGCGAGTGTGGGTCAACCTTTGTGCGGCGCAAGATTTCCTCTTTGGTGATGTTGGCTGCCCACACGTTGGCGTAGCTCAGGAAGAAACGCTGGTCGGGTGTGAAACCGTCAATCAGTTCTTCGCCAGCACCCTGCTCTGTCTTCTTGAAAGCGCTGTAAGCCACACGCAGACCGCCGTGGTCGGCGATGTTCTCACCCATGGTGAAGGTGCCGTTGGCGTGTACGTCGTCGGCAACAATCTCGGCACTGTATTGTGCTCCTAATTTATCGGCGAGTTCCTGGAACTTGGCAGCGTCCTCTTCGGTCCACCAGTCAATCATGTTGCCGTTATGGTCGAAGTTGCGGCCCTGGTCGTCGAATCCGTGAGTCATCTCGTGACCAATCACCACGCCAATGGCACCATAGTTGCTTGCGTCGTCGGCATCGGGGTCAAAGTAAGGTTTCTGAAGGATTCCTGCTGGGAAGCAGATCTCGTTGGTCGATGGGTCGTAGTAGGCGTTAACGGTCTGTGGAGTCATCTGCCATTTTGCCTTGTCAACGGGTTTGTCAAGCTGCGAGAGCTGATATTCTGCCTCAAAGCGGCGGGCGTTGCTCACGTTCTCCCAGTAGTAGGCGTCGCGGTCGATGTTGATGCCGCTGTAGTCACGCCACTGGTCGGGATAGCCTATCTTCACAGTGAAGCTGTTGAGCTTGACAAGGGCGTTCACTTTAGTCTTAGGACTCATCCAGGTGAGGCCTGCGATGTGCTCGCCTAGAGCGATTTTCAGGTTGTTCACCAGCTTCATCATCTTCTTCTTCGACTCCTCAGGGAAGTATTTGTTCACATACAACTCACCCACTGCCTCGCCAAGCACGTAGTTAGGCACGTTGAGGGCGCGTTTCCAGCGTGGCTGCATCACTGTCTTGCCACTCATTGCGCGGCTGTACATGTCGAAGCTCGCCTGCTCGTAATCATCGGTCAGATAGTTTGACGCAGCGTCAAGATACTTGAACGCCAGGTAGTCTCTGATTTCGTTGTCCTTGAGTGTTGTTAGCATCTCGTTGAACTTCGCCATCGAGTTGAGGTGCATCACGCACACCTTGTCAACCTTGATATTACCGGGCATCAGCAGGTTGAAATATGCGTTCCAGTCAAAGTTTGGATAGTCGGCCTTGAGTTGGGCGATGGTGCGGATGTTGTACTGCTTGCTGTAGTCACGGCTCTCTTCGCGAGTCATTGCAACCTTGGCAAACTCAGTCTCAAGAGCCAAGATGTTCTTGGCAGTTTTCTTTGCATCTTTAGCCTTGCGTCCCGAGAGAGTGAACAGCTTCTCGATATAGGTCAGATAGGCGTTGCGCACCTTTGTGGTGTTCTCGTCGTTCTCGAGGTAGTAGTCACGGTCGCCCATTCCCAAGCCAGCGGCGGTGAGGTACATCAGGTTCTGGTCGCTGTTCTTCAAATCGGCCATCACGCCGGCATCGAAGAATGGCGAGGCAATGCCACGGTGCATGTCGGCAAGCATTGCCACCAGGTCGGTGCGAGGCATCTGATAGATTTGCGCCAGCATCGTCTCTACTGGTTTGTTGCCCTGCTGGTTACGCAGTGTGCTGTCCATGCCCTGTAGATAGAGGTCGCTCACCTTCTGCGCCAGACTGCCCTTGGGGTTGTTGGTGCCCAGGTTCATAATCAGGTCCTTGAGCTGCTCGCGGTTGTTCTCGGCAAGTTGGTCAAAGGTGCCGAAACGCGCATACTGTGGGTCGAGGGGATTAGCCTTCATCCATCCGCCACAGGCATACTGATAGAAATTCTCTCCAGGTTTAGTGCTCAGGTCAAGGTTGCTGCGGTCAACTCCCTTGTTCAAATTCCCGGCACTCATCGTCATTGCTGTCATAGCAAGTGAAAAGATTAATAGTTTCTTGAAGTTCATAGTTAATGTTATTAATAATGTGTATTTGCTTCTATCGTGCAAAGATAATACTTGCAGAAGGAAATACAAAATCATAGACAAAGTTTTTGTTTTTGATTACACCAAAAATAACGTAAAAAAAGCAACAAGTTATGTTGCTCCATTTATCAATTCTGCATTTTGCATTCTGCATTCAGAATCAATTTTATCTCGGCACAATCTGCTCGAATGAATTGTCGTCGTAGAAAATCATGATGTTGACAATGCGGCGCGTATTCGCCGAAGAGGAAGAGGAGACTCCTTTGTTGCTCGCAATGCTCTGCAGTGCACTAGAGAGAGCCATAGCACCGCTGTTGCTGCCACCCGAATTGTCTTCTTTGAAACTGATGGTAGAAGGTTGATGGGAGGAAACATTTGAACCATTAGGAGCATTATTAGTACCCATGAATAGATTTCCACCTAGTGGAGTTTTGGACAAGTTTTGCACAACATCATTTCCTGATGAACTAGCAGCACCAGAAACAAACATTTCGCCGTCGCCGAACATAAGCCACATAATATTCAACGCAGGATAGGCTGCGTGAATCTTTGAAATCACCTCGTCGCTCACTTTCTTGTTACGACCATTTAGCAACTGAGAAAGAGTGGGGCGAGGTATCTCGCAGGTGTCGGCAAACTGTGAATTAGAAATGCCATTCTGATCTAAGAAGCGTTTTAAGCGCGAAATAATGTCCATTTTGCTATTAACAATTATAAATTTTTCGTTTGCAAATTTACAGCAGCCTATTGAAAAAAACAAATTTTTAAACAGAAATCTTCAAATTTACATTTTTTATTTCAAAAATCTTCGTTCAAATTCCCAACTCAGCACATTGAAGACACTTATTAAAGGAACACTTTATATAACATCGCTATATCTATTATCAATCAATCTGTTATTACGCAAAAAACACACCAAAACAAGCAATACGGTGGGAATATACCTGAATTTATAAATAAATACTGACTTTAATGGTATATATATCTCTGATTTACATTTAATTATGTGGGTTGTGAATTTCTGTTAACCATCGTTTTATTTGGATTTGCAAATTTTAATATTGCAAATTCACGAAACAACACGTCGCCGATGCAGGAAAATTCCGATTTCGGATTGGCGAATTTGCCGTTTTGTTTTGCAAAGTCCCCACCACTCTTATCTGTTAACTTTAGCAAACCGCCAATGGTAAATTTACCTTTTCTGCAAAAAACCAAGATTTTTGGCGAAAAACTGAAAGGGGTTCCATGAAATCCTCAAATTTTAAAATCTCAGCCACTTAAAATCAACACAATTGCCATATCTCAATCACCTCAAACCACAGTATTTCAGAGCATTCGCCATCACAAACAATGTGATGCCGCACTTCCTTCAAATAATTACAAAAAAAGTGCCGAAAATGCCATTTTTGCACTCCATTTAGACACAAATGCTACCTTACCATTACAGATTATCACTATAGATGGACTCTATAATGGAACGATTGAAGCTCTTTTTAGTATTATCTTGCTAAAAACAAAGTTCTCATTCTCCCTTTTTTCTTACATCGGGGTAAGTGATGAACGCGTCATTACTCTGGTTACTGAATACCCAAGTATCACCAACCCTAGAAGCTCTCTCCACCCTATCCCACCCTATCATTTTCTCCAGCCAATTTATTAGCATGGTAAATCACATGCCATTCTCACCAAGTTATTTTTTAAAGACTAGATGTAAAAACACGACTTTTGGACAACAAGCCAACAACCTCGCCAAACAAAAGAGAAGTTGCGGTTCCTTACAAAGAGACAACTAAAAAACAACAGGAAGCGAACCTCTTTTCTCCAAACAATCTCCAACTATTGACACACATTGTTTTCATCTGAATAACGCCAGGACCCACATGGCATCACCTTCTTTTTTCTAACAAATCAACATCTAAGCAATGAAATCAATTGTTGAACACAGTAACTTTTCACGACTTTTTTAGTGATGGTTTTAGAGAAATGTATTATATTTGCACGATTGAAAGCAATTATCCTGAAAACTATTAATATTTTTTATAACACATTTTTATGAAGAAAAAACTAATTGCCGCTGCTGTTGTGGCACTGGCAACAACAAGCATTGCTATGGCACAGAACAGCAATTTCAACTACAATGTGGACCGCTTTGCCGACATCGAGGTGTTGCGCTATCAGGTCCCAGGTTTTGACGACTTGACCCTTCAGCAGAAGAAGTATGTTTATTTCCTCACCGAGGCAGCCCTCCAGGGACGTGACATCCTATTTGACCAGAATGGCAAGTATAACTTAGTGATTCGCCAAGTACTCGAGGCTATCTACACACACTATGAGGGCGACCGCAACACTGCCGACTTCAAGGGCTTTGAGAAATACTTGAAGCAGGTGTGGTTTGGCAACGGCATACACCACCACTATGGTATGGACAAGTTTGTACCCGAGTTCTCGCAGGAGTTCTTCGATGCTCAGTACAAGAAGCTGCCGCTCGAGGTACTTCCCATCCAGTCATGCGAGAAATGCACCAAGGAGAAGAAATGCGACAAGGCCGACAAGCTGCTCGCCACCCTCGACAAGGTGATTTTCGACCCAACCTTCATGGCCAAGAAAGTGAACCAAGCCGATGGCGAAGACCTAATTCTCACCAGTGCCACCAACCTCTATGAGGGTGTGACCCAGCAGGAGGTTGAGGAATACTACAATGCCCTCAAAGACCCCAACGACGAGACACCCATCAGCTACGGTCTCAACACTAAGGTTGTGAAAGAAAACGGCAAAGTTGTGGAGAAACCCTACAAGATTGGCGGACTTTACAGCAACGCCATCGTGAATATCGTTTACTGGTTGCAGAAGGCTGCCAGCGTTGCCGAGAACAGTGCACAGAAGGCATATATCGCCAAGCTCATCGAGTTCTACACCACTGGCGACCTCAAGGCGTTTGACGACTACAGCATCATGTGGGCCGAGGAGACTCAAGGCACTGTTGACTTCATCAACGGCTTCATCGAGAGCTACGGCGACCCACTGGGCATGACAGCCGACTGGGAGAGCATCGTCAACTTCAAGAACAAAGATGCCTCAATACGCACCTCACTCATCAGCGGCAATGCTCAGTGGTTTGAGGACAACTCTCCCGTTGACAAGCGCTTCAAGAAGGAGAACGTGAAGGGCGTGAGCGCAAAGGTTATCACCGCCGCCATCCTTGCCGGCGACAGCTACCCTTCTACGCCCATTGGCATCAACCTGCCCAACAGCAACTGGATTCGCGCCGCTCATGGCTCGAAGTCGGTGACTCTGGAAAACATCACCGACGCCTACGATGAGGTGGCAAGCGGCACCGGCTTCAACGAGGAGTTTGCCTATAGCGACACCGAGGTACAGCTTATGAGGAAGTATCTCACCATCGCCGACAAGTTGCACACCGACCTCCACGAGTGCCTGGGCCACGCCAGCGGACAACTGCTGCCGGGGGTTGACCCCGATGCCTTGAAGGCCTACGGTGCCACCCTTGAGGAAGGCCGCGCCGACCTCTTCGCCCTCTACTACCTTGCCGACCCCAAACTCATTGAACTAGGCATCTTCAAAGACCCTGACACCTACAAAGCCGAATACTACAAGTACATCATGAACGGCCTTATGACCCAGCTCACACGCATCGAGCCGGGCAAAAACATCGAGGAGTCGCACATGCGCAACCGCAAGTTTATCAGCGAATGGGTGCTCGAGAAAGGAAAAAAGGAAAAGGTGGTTGAACTGGTGAAGCGCAAGGGCAAAACCTACGTTAAGGTGAACAACTATCCGCGCCTTCGCGAGCTCTTCGGCGAGCTGCTTGCCGAGGTGCAACGCATCAAGAGCGAGGGCGACTTCGAGGCTGGCCGTCAGCT
>CALDIG010000201.1 GCA_937904375.1 uncultured Prevotellaceae bacterium | reverse complement strand
TTCGGCGAGGAGGCGGGAATCGGCGAGAATGGGATCGAAGCGCGGAGCGAGGCCGTGCGGGAGGAATTTCAGGTAGCGGGCGCGAGGATCGGCGCGAAGGCGGCGCTCCGCCTCCTTTTCGGCCGGCGAGAGGAAGCCCCCCACGGAGATCCAGCCGTTGCGGGCTTTTTCGACCGCGGCGGCGATGGCGGCTTCCTGCTCCTCGACCGGGATGCGGCGCGTGAGGCGCAGGTGGAAAAGGAAGGGGGACCCCAGCAGCGGCAGGCATCCGTAGGCGCTCCACCGCACGGCCGGATCGAGCGCGCGGTGCCGGAAGCCGGCGTGGCCGGGGGAGGGAGGGGACGGGGGCGCAGGGCGGGCAAAGGAAAGGGGCGCGGCGTGCCGTGTCCGTTGCAGGCTGCCGAGCCTTGCGGATGCGGTGTGCCGCGCCCCTTGCTGCCGTGGCCCGGCGGCGGTGCGGCCTGCGCCGTCCGCCGTCGGCGCGACGGGGTCAGAAGCCGGGCTTGCCCAGCAGGCGGAACATGTTTTTCTTGTAGGCCTCCACGCCGGGCTGGTTGAATGGGTTCACGCCGAGCATGTAGCCGCTCATGCCGCAGGCTTTCTCGAAGAAGTAGATGAGTTGTCCCAGATATTTCTCGTTGAGGGCTGGCAGGGTGATGAGCATGCAGGGCACGCCACCATCCACGTGAGCCAGGCGGGTGCCGAGCTCCGCCATCTTATTCACCTCGTCAACACGCTTGCCGGCGATATAGTTAAGTCCGTCGAGGTCGGCGTCGTCGGTGGGGATTACCACCTCATTGCGTTGCTTCTCGACAGTGATGACGGTCTCGAAGATGGTGCGCTCGCCATCCTGAATCCACTGCCCCATCGAGTGTAGGTCGGTAGTGAAGTCTACGCTGGCGGGGAAGATGCCCTTGCCGTCCTTGCCCTCGCTCTCGCCGTAGAGCTGTTTCCACCACTCGGCGAGGAAGTGCAGGTTGGGATTATAGTTGACAAGAATCTCAATCTTCTTGCCTGCCCGATACAGGGCGTTGCGGGTAGCGGCATAGGTGGTCATCATGTCGGCGGGAGCCTTCTCCATCTCCACAGCACCAGCTACCAGTGCGTTGATGTCGAAGCCAGCGATGGCTACGGGAAGCAGGCCAACAGGTGTAAGCACTGAGAAACGTCCGCCCACATTGTCGGCGATGACATAGGTCTTATAGCCCTCTTGTGAGGCGAGGCTGCGCAATGCGCCTCGCTTGGCGTCGGTGATAGCCACGATGCGCTTGGCTGCAACATCCTTGCCCACCTGCTTTTCGAGCATATTCTTGAGCAAGCGGAAAGCGATTGCTGGCTCGGTGGTAGTTCCCGACTTGGAGATTACTACGATGCCAAAGCGCTTACCCTCAAGAAGCTTCATCAGGTCGTAGAGATAGTCCTCGCCGATGTTGTTGCCGGCAAAGACCACTTTAGCGCCCTCGCTCTGTTTGAAAGCGGCGAAGTTGTCGCTCAACGCCTCTATCACCGCCTTGGCGCCCAAGTAGCTTCCGCCAATACCAATCACCACTACATATTCGCACTCCTCGCGCAGCTGGCGCGCGGTGGCGTTGATGTCGTCGAGCTGGGCGGCGGTTATCTCACTAGGCAGGTGTAGCCATCCCAGGAAGTCGTTGCCCGCACCGTCACCCTTCTCAAGAGTGCCGGCAGCGGCAAGTGCCTGAGGTTTCAACACTTCAATATCTTTCTCACTAACAGTCCCGAGGACCGATTTGTTGCAAATGCTTATCATTATATTATAGTTTTTAGTTATCAGTTTTTGCTAGAAATTCTAAATTTTCTAGACTGTCTAGATTATTTAGCGAAAAAAATCACTTAAATTGGCATCGTGAAAGCGCGGCGGCGCTTGTTGAGGGTGGTCTCGAAGTATTGCCATTGCTTCTGCACCATCTCGTTGTGCTCAAGCTCGTGGCTGCTCTCCGCCCATTTGTATCCTAACTTGATGAAGCAGGGAATGAGGTCGGTGAAGAGCAGCGAGTTCACGCCCTTGCTCTGGTACTCTGGTTTCACCGCCACTAGAAGCAGGTCCACCACATCGTTCTTCTTGAACGCCTTGAGCATGTGATACCATCCGAAGGGGAACAGGCGGCCGCGGTTCTTGATAAGAGCCTTAGAGAGAGACGGCAGCGCGATGCCCACGCCCACCAGTTCGCGCGTGTCGTTCTTGATGATGAGCGACAAGTCTTCAAGCGGCAGGTAAGGCAGATACATCTTGATATAGTGCTCTATCTGCCTCTCGCTTAGCTGCGAGTAGCCGTAGAGGTTCTCAAACGCCTCGTTGATGAGGTGGAAGATTGCTTGCCCATAGTCATTGACCAGCTGCTTGCGGTTGGTGTATTTTATGTTATCGAGGTTGAAGCGCTTTTTCACTATGTCGCTGATGCGCTGCATCTTCTCGGGAACCTGTTCGGGAACCTTGATGTGGAACTCCACCCAGTCCACGTCCTTGACAAATCCCATGCGCTCCAGTTGCTTGGGGTAGTATTCATAGTTATAGATTGTGGCGTTGGTGCCCACCTCGTCAAAGCCCATCACCAGGCAGCCCTCGGGGTCCATGTCGGTGAAGCCAAGCGGACCTGTCAGCTCGGTCATACCTTTCTCCTTGTTCCACTTCTTCACGGCATCGAAGAGGGCGTCAACCACCTCGTCGTCGTCGATGAAATCGACCCAACCAAATCGACCCTCTTTCTTGTTGTGGGTCTCGTTGAAACGGTGGTTGATGATACCTGCTATGCGCCCCACGGGCTTGCCGTCGCGGTAGGCCATGTAATAGACGCTCTCGCAGAAGTCAAACGCCGGGTTCTTCTCGGGCATCAGCGTGCCCATCTCATCGCTGATGAGCGCCGGAACATAGCACTTGTTGTCGCGGTAAAGAACGTCGATAGGAAACTTCACATATTTGCTAAGCTCCTTCTTCGTAGGCTCTATTTTCCTTATTTCTACTGACATAATTCTTCGTTTTGTTATTTACTGACCGCAAAATTAGTGCAAGCCGAGTACAATACAAAATAAAAAGCGAAGATTTTTATTTTTATTGTCGAGGCGCAGCCTAATTTATCTAAAGATACAGATTTTTTGGGTCACCAGCAAACCCCTGTGTTTGTGAACCGCCTCATCCGAAGATGAGAGA
>CALDIG010000200.1 GCA_937904375.1 uncultured Prevotellaceae bacterium | reverse complement strand
CCGAGTGGACTTTCACCACAGATGTATAACATGCCCGTCGTACACATAAAAAATGCGCCATCAGTTGTGGCGCATTTTTTATTATATCAGCAAATCAGCTAACCATTCTGAATCATTCAATGCCCAAGAGGACGTTGTAAACAGCAGTGACGTCGGAGCTTGTGATTTCGCCATCACCGGTTTGGTCGCCGTTAACCAAATTGCTTGAGTCACCTGCCAACATAAAGTCGTAGAGAGCTGTAACATCGGCTGCCGTCACGTTGCCATCAGCATTAACGTCTCCTGGAATAGCAGTGCCAGCTCCGCTAATGAACTTCACATGATATAAGCGTCCTCCATTGTCGTAACGCAGGCGGTCACCCACTTGATCTTCATAGCTGGAGATGAAATCAAAACTCAGGACGTAGGTCTGCCCGGCCTCTAATCCCTGCAGGATATTAAGGTTGATGTTGTCGGCAACCCATTTTCCGTCCTCGGTTTTAATGGCGTGAATCGAGAGCCATCCGTTATTAGATTCACCTTCTTTATATATTGCGTAATCCATAAAGATGTCTTCAACATCAATATTCACGTCAACCTCAAATTTGTTGAGATAGAATTTTTTTATTGGACTTTCAATCATCACATCCTCAAAGCCTGAAGCAGGAAGTTGTTCGGTAAAAAACTCATTATCCACGTTTGCGGTGATCTTAACAGCTGTTATGGCAGGTGCGTTTCCTTCCATATTGAGAATGTATTGGCAGTTGTAGGTCTGCTTGTAGCTGTCCCACACATCGTAAACAGGCTGGGAGTAAACAGTGACATTGAACATCTTATCGGCAGGCAGCGAATTGGGGCTAAGCGTCATAGTACCTTCACATTTGACATCCATCTCATCCAAGTGTTGGCCCGCGTTAAGAAGACAGCCCTCGGGAAGCACATAGTCCTTCTTCAGGTCGAAGCCAACTATATGGAGATTATCATAGTCAATGAACTGATTAGACAGTAATTGAACATCTCCAAGGTACAAACGCTTGATATTATCCTGGGCAGTCATTGCCTCGCCCGCCATCTGCTCGGTCACCCGCATGAACATCGGCTCCCAGTAGTTGGGATCGTTGAGGTCACTTTGCGAGAAGAATGCCGATTGTGATGGGTCGACAGGTTCGATGGTAAGCTGGAATTGCGGTCCATGATCTTTTTCCCACTCATAGGTGTCGAGGGTGAACTTGTAGTTGCCAGTGTTGTTGATTCCCACAAACTGAATGTAATTGTCGGTGATCACAGGTTCAAGCAGCTCGATATTGCCGCCGCTGGTGTTAGGCACGGTGTAGAGCAGTTTGCCGGCAAGGTTGTAAACGCCACCAGCCACATAGTCGAGATCGGAAGTCTGGGTGCCGCTGCCATTGTTGAAGATGATACCTGATGGGCTGTCGCCTTCCACGATGTCGGGACCTATCCACTGGAAGACCGGGGCACCGTCGGTGGTATTGCCAATCAAGGTGATGGCATCTCCAGGCCAAACACCGGAAGTGGTGAAGTTAGTTCCGGTAGTTCCGTTCCAAGCCCACACATTACACTTAGTCCACGAGTCCGGAGCGATGAAGTAGGCATACTCCTTGCCGTCAACATAAACCACGGTATTTGGCAGTGTGTTGATGTCAAAGCCGCTTGAAGTGATGTAAGTGCTGGTAACATCCTGATATCCTCCTTCTTCGGGGTCAAAAACATAAAAACCGGCATCCATCACCGCCATGATGTTTGACGTTTGTACGAATGGCTCTTCACCATCTATACCACCATCGTTAAAGATGATGTTGACAATCTCCTCGTCAAAAGTCTGAGTGAACCAAACCAAGCCATCACTTGTGGTGGTATAGGTTTGAGTGGCGTCCATCAACGTGCCGGGCCAGGTGCCATTAAGCGGATTGCCGGCACCGTCCCACACATAGAGGTAAGGAGCGTCACCGGTTGTGGTGCGCACATTGATAGTTACAGTAGCGCTGGATGCGATTGCCACGCAAGCGATGGCAATAAGTAAAGTAATGATTTTTTTCATAATAAGTTGTTAGTTATTTAAAATAAACAATATAAAATCAACCTTTTAGCGACGATAGTGCGCTGTCAAGTTGCATCAACTGCTCCCGCACCTGTTTCAGGCGTTCCACAACCTCAAACTGCTTTGAGATGCCATCGCGGTTGCGTTTTATCATGGCTTGGGCGGCATCAAGTTTAAGACCCTTCTCCTTCACGAGATAATAAATCATCTTGATGGTCTCGATGTCCTTAACGGTATATACCCTGATATTCTTGGCATTGCGCTTGGGCTTGATAACGGTGAATTCCTTCTCCCAAAACCTTAAGGTGGAGGCGGGAATGTTA
The DNA here is from genome assembly GCA_937904375.1 of uncultured Prevotellaceae bacterium. GTDB lineage: Bacteria > Bacteroidota > Bacteroidia > Bacteroidales > Muribaculaceae > Sodaliphilus. The sequence continues at coordinate 4,469 of CALDIG010000200.1, read as the reverse complement.
AGAATCTCGGCGACATCGCCTATTTTGTAGAACTTCTTGCTCAGCTTATCATCCATAATTTACTATCTTATTTCAGTTTTTTTGACTTAATTAATATAGAGAATACAAGCAAAATTACTAACTTTGCCCGAAATTTCGTGCTAAAGTTACAATATCTTTGTGAGTTATGCAAGAAAATGATAGATAAATTATTAAAAACCACATAAAAAAGTTATGTTGACAGCAAAAGAAATCAGAGAATCTTTCAAGAAGTATTTTGAGGAGCACAATCATCATATCGTTCCCTCGGCTCCTATGGTTATCAAGGACGACCCCACGCTGATGTTCACCAACGCTGGCATGAACCAGTTTAAGGACATCATCTTAGGCAACAAGGAAGCCCAGTGGCGGCGTGTAGCCGACTCGCAGAAGTGCCTGCGCGTGAGCGGCAAGCACAACGACCTTGAGGAAGTGGGCCACGACACCTACCACCACACCATGTTTGAGATGCTCGGCAACTGGTCGTTTGGCGATTATTTCAAAAAGGAGGCGATAGACTTCTGCTGGGAGTATCTGGTTGATGTTCTCAAACTTGACCCGAGCATGATGTATGCCACCGTGTTTGAAGGCTCGCCCGATGAGGGATTGGAGCGCGACAACGAGGCGGCAAGCTACTGGGAGCAGCATCTTCCCAAAGACCACATCATCAACGGTAACCGCCACGACAACTTCTGGGAGATGGGCGACACTGGACCCTGTGGGCCGTGCTCTGAGCTTCACATCGACCTGCGCAGCGACGAGGAGAAAGCAGCCATTCCAGGCGCCGAGCTCGTCAATAAAGACAACCCACAGGTAATCGAGATATGGAACCTCGTGTTCATGCAGTATAACCGCAAGGCCGATGGTTCGCTCGAACCGCTGCCCGCCAAAGTGATTGACACCGGCATGGGCTTTGAACGACTGTGCATGGCATTGCAAGGCAAGAAGTCTAACTACGACACCGACGTGTTCCAACCACTCATCAAGACCATCGGCACTCTTGCCTGCAAGGAATATGGCAAAGATCACGACACCGATGTCGCTATGCGTGTGGTTGCCGACCATGTGCGAACCATCGCGTTCTCTATCGCCGACGGACAGCTGCCGAGCAACGCCAAGGCAGGATATGTGATTCGTCGCATCCTGCGCCGTGCCGTTCGCTACGGCTACACCTTCCTGGGCTTCAAGGAGGCGTTTATGCACCTGCTTGTTGACACCCTCATCGAGTCGATGGGCGAGGCCTATCCCGAACTCCCCGCACAAGCCGACCTCATCAAGCACGTCATCAAGGAAGAGGAAGACGCCTTCCTGCGCACCCTCGACACCGGCATGAAGATGATTGACGGCGTGATTGCCAAAGCCAAAGCCGAGAACCAGAAAGAGATTGATGGCGCGGTGGCTTTCACCCTCTACGACACCTACGGCTTCCCCCTCGACCTCACCGAACTTATCCTCAAGGAGAACGAGATGACTGTCAACAAGGAGCAGTTCGACACCGAAATGGCAAAGCAGAAGCAACGCGCCCGCAACGCCGCCGCCGTTGAGGCAAGCGACTGGGTGGAACTGCAAGAGGGCGTGACAGAATTTGTGGGCTACGACCTCACCGAGTGCGAGACCAAGATACTGCGCTACCGCCATGTGGTGCAGAAGAAGAACGAGTTCTACCAAGTAGTTCTTGCCACTACCCCATTTTATGCCGAGATGGGTGGTCAAGTGGGTGATAAGGGATGGCTCATCAATGGCGACGAGAAGATTGAGATCATCGACACCAAGCGTGAGAACAACCTGCCAGTACACATCGTCAAGAAACTGCCTGCCGACCCAAGTGCTACTTTCGTGGCACAAATCGACACAAAGGCACGCCAGGCAATCGCATGCAACCACACTGCCACCCACCTGCTCCACTATGCGCTGCGTCAAGTGCTTGGCACTCATGTGGAGCAGAAAGGCTCGTATGTTGATGCCAATATGCTGCGCTTCGACTTCTCACACTTCAAAAAGATGACCCCTGAGGAGATTCGCGAGGTGGAGCATCGCGCCAACGCTCTTGTGCGTGAGGCGATAATTCGCGAGGAGCATCGCGAAGTTCCCATCGCCGAGGCTCGCGAAATGGGTGCTATGGCACTCTTTGGCGAGAAATATGGCGACAAAGTGCGCGTCATCAAGTACGGCGACTCAGTAGAGTTGTGCGGTGGCACTCATGTGGCAAACTCTGGCAACATCGGCATGATAAAGATTGTGAGTGAAAGCTCTATCGCCGCCGGCATACGCCGTATCGAGGCCATCACAGGCGAGAATGTGGAGAATGCCATGGACACAATAGAAGACACCATCAAGGGCATCAAGGAAATTTTCAATAATGCCCCCGACATTATGACAGCAATTAACAAGTCGATTAGTGAGAATGCCAATCTCCACAAGCAGGTTGACGAGTTCATCAAGGAGCGTGTGAAAATGCTCAAGGAGAAACTCTACACCACATCAGTTATGGTTGGCGACATTGCTGTGCTGAAACTCCATGGACCGTTTGAGTCCGACATCGTCAAGAGCCTCGCACTGTCCATCAAGAGCGACAAGCAGCCTAAGGTGGCATTTGTCGCGGCAACACACAGCAACGACAAACCCATGCTCACCATCGCCCTGAGCGATGACCTCGTGAGTGAAGGCAAGAATGCCGGCATGATTATCCGCGAGGCAGCCAAGCTCATTCAAGGCGGCGGCGGTGGCCAACCAGGCTTCGCCCAAGCTGGCGGCAAGAACGTGGGAGGACTAGATGCCGCACTAAACAAGATTGTCGAACTGCTTGAAATAACTAGCTAACAAGAAACAAGCTGACAAGCTGACGAGGCAAGTGTTATCAATATGCCATTGCCTTGTCAGCTTGTCCCTAGTCAGCTCGTAAGCTAAAGAAATCATTTAATTTTAAAACACAATAACAACTATGTTGAAAGAAATTTTAGCTATCTCGGGACGTCCCGGATTATACCGTCTTGTAAAATACGGTAATAACATTATCATCATTGAAAACATCACCGACAAAAAACGTGGCACTGCTTACTCAAGAGACAAAGTGATCTCACTCGGCGACATCTCTATGTACACCGATAGTGGCGACAAGCCACTCGGAGAGATTCTTGAGGCGATAAAGACAAAATATGAAGCAAAACCTCTCGACCCTGCTAAATATAAGGAGCCAGAGGCATTGCAGACTTTCTTCAAGGAGATTGTTCCAAATTTTGACGTGGACCGTGTTTACAACACCGACATCAAGAAACTCATCAGCTGGTATAACCTCCTTATCAACAGTGGCATGACCGACTTCTTGCCAAAAGAGGAAGAAAAGGTAGAAGAAGAAAAAGAGAATGACATGTAGGGACAAGGCCTGCCTTGTCCGTTAGCCAACAAGCTGACGAGGTAAGTGTCAATCATTACTATTGCCTTGTCAGCTTGTTCCTCGTTAGCTCGTCAGCTTAAAAATCATGACTGCCATGACACATTACAACAAACTAACAGTCTTAGCATCGGCATTGCTCCTGGCATTGTCGAGCGTGTCGTGCGGCATGATGAGACAAGCTAATGACGATGACAGTGGCTACCCGACTAAACGCGGTCGCACCACGAGTTCTGTGAGGCGCACGAGCGGCAGCCACAACCGCGATTGGGCAAAGACCAAACCCAACGATGACGGCTATTACGACGACCGAGGCATTGACAACGGCCCCACTGCCACCGACGAGGAATGGAAACGACTCGACATCACGCTCAGCCGAAACGACAACAAAGCTCTATACAAAGAAATCAAGAGTTGGCTGGGCACTCCCTATAGCGGCGGTGGGCACACCAAGCAGGTGGGCACCGACTGCTCAGGGTTTGTCATGGAGCTATATCTCACCGTTTATAATATACCGTTGGAGCGGCGAGGCGGTCTCCAATATTACAACAACTGCACCCCCATCGACAAGGAAGCCTTGCGAGAAGGCGACCTCGTGTTCTTCAACAACGGAGAAGGCGGCAAAATCTCCCATGTGGGCATCTACCTTAAAGACAACAAATTCGCCCACGCCTCGTCATCAAGAGGCGTAGTAATCGACGACCTAACAGCAAAATACTATGTGAAACACTTCTTCGCCGCCGGACGGGTGAAAAGATAATCTCTTGCTGCGAGGGGGTATCAAACGACTAGAAACGACCAGAAACTACCACACGTTCTTGACTAACCACTAATTCACACGAATTTTCACAAAGATATAATTCCGAGCTTGCGAGGCTTTTCGACACCGAGAGGTGCAGCTTTTTGAGAGAACCAGCTGCGTGGATGGGGGCGCTGCGCTTAAAATTTAATGAAAATTTATTGTAAAATTGCATATTTGCTGGTAACATTTTTTATCTAATTTTCAATTAATTTTAAGCACGAAGTGCGCCCTCGAGTATCTAACGAAAAAATCCCCCGA
>CALDIG010000199.1 GCA_937904375.1 uncultured Prevotellaceae bacterium | reverse complement strand
AGAGCACCTGACTCATAATCAGGGAGTCCTTGGTTCAAGCCCAAGTGGGACCACAGATGGGTCGCTAACGGTCACTGTCCGTGAGAGTTAGCGACCATCTGTTTGTAATGGCGACAACGGTTTTTTTCTCTTTGTGCGATGAAAGGATTTTTTGAGCTACTGCGGCGGTTCGTGCCGCCATATAAGAGGCAATTGGTGTTGAATATTATCTTCAACATCCTTGCCGCGTTCCTCACCCTATTCTCGTTCGCGCTCATCATCCCGATTCTTGAGATGCTATTCGGCATCAACACGCAGGAGTATGCCTACACGCCGTGGGGCACGGCGAGCCTGACGACTTTTGTGGTCAACAATTTCTACTATTATGTGCAGTGCATTATCGCCAGCAGCGGCAAGAGTGTGGCGTTGGCGTGCATAGCCGCGGCGCTGGTGGTGATGACGGGGTTGAAGACAGGTAGCGCTTATCTGGCCGCGTATCACATGATTTCGCTTCGAACGGGCGTGGTGCGCGACCTGAGGGCTATGATTTACAATAAGATGGTGACATTGCCCATCGGCTTTTTCTCGACCGAGCGCAAGGGCGACGTGATGGCGCGCATGAGTGGCGATGTCACCGAGGTTGAGAACTCGATAATGATGTCGCTCGACATGATGTTCAAGAATCCGATAATGATTGTAGTGTGCCTGTCGATGATGCTCTTTGTCAGTTGGCAGCTCACGCTGTTCGTGTTCATCCTCTTGCCCGTGGCGGGACTGATAATGGGTCGCGTGGGCAAATTCCTCAAGCGGGCGTCGCTCGAGCAGCAGAACCAGCTTGGCGCCATCATGAGCAACATCGAGGAAACCATCGGCGGACTGCGCATCATCAAGGCGTTTAACGCCGAGCAGAAGGTGAAGCGGCGGTTCGGTGCCGAGAACGAGCGCTATCGCAATCTGTCGCGGCGCATGAATCGGCGCTACGAGCTCGCTCACCCCATGAGCGAGTTCCTGGGCACCGCCACCATAGCGATTGTACTGTGGTTCGGCGGCACGCTCATCCTGGGTGGCACCTCGGCCATCACGGCGCCCAAGTTTATCTATTACATGGTGATTTTCTACAGCATCATCAATCCGGCGAAAGACTTTTCGAAGGCGAGCTATAACATACAACGCGGCCTGGCGTCGATGCAGCGCATCGACAAGATAATGAACGCCGAGAACCCCATCACCGACCCCGCCAAGCCGGTGGAGCTCA
>CALDIG010000198.1 GCA_937904375.1 uncultured Prevotellaceae bacterium | reverse complement strand
CAGGGCATGCCCTGACCGCCTGTGCGCCGCAACACGGACACGGCATGCCGTGTCACTACAATCGCATTTTTAGACGATAATCAGTGTGAAATATAGAAAATTTTGAAAAATTTTTTCTCTAAACACTAACCTCTAAACTCTAAACTTCAAGTTTATAAAAGCTTTTATAAACTTGAGTTAATAGACGCACTACTGCTTAGGCTCCACAGCCTTATAGGCTATGGTAGTGCCGCAGTTCTCACATCTGGTCCTTAGCACCTTGCGGGCCTCGGCGGGGATTATCGACATCGAGGTGTGGCAGTCGGGGCAAGTGGCCTTGTAGGGGTGCCCCACGATGCCGCGCTTCTTGATCACATAGAATTTGTCCTTCACTTTCTCGGCATGACCCAGCTCGGGGACGATGAGTCGCGGGGCTATCACGACCTTGGCGGGAGCTTCCTCCTTAGTGACCACAAATCTCACCATGCTCTTGCAGTGCGGGCAGGGCACGCGGTAGCGCCCAGGCATCACCACTTTCACTTTAAAAGTCTTACCGCAAGAGTCGCACTGCCTCTTGAGGACTTTAATGTCGCTTCTGTTCATTTTTATTATCGTTATTAGTGTGTTAAAAAATAAGATGGTGTTCCACAAACCGCCGGTGCCTCATCAATAGCACGCCACATGCAGTTTGCAGAACACTCGTCACTGTTATTTACATTATCATGTCGTCCATAGGCTCATCGAGCATATCATCTTCGGGGTAGAGATTCTCATCAATATAGGGCTCTTCGATATCAGGGTCAAGCCCCTCAACGGGAGCGCCATACACTTCTTCGTCAACAATGACATTCTCTTCTCCTATTATCTCACCGTCTTCGTCAACAATCACCACCTCGTCATCGATAACGACCTCATCCTCGTCGATGATGATTTCGTCGTCGTCGATAACCTCCTCGCCGTCGGTGTCGTCGTCATCCTTGTCGTCATCGTCCTTGTCATTGTCGTCACCATCCTCGCCTTCACCACCATTGGGGTCAGGCTCGGGTTCGAGCTCAGGCTCGGCATCTCTACCGGGGTTGGGCATCACGTCCTCGAGTTGCTCGCGAGTGAAAGGTGTCTCTAAGGGCTCAACGGTAACTGGGTCTTGAGTCAAATCATAAACCACATCATAGATGCCTGATCCCGGCTCGCTCTCAGCTACAGCAATCATTGGTGTGCCGGTCTTGGGGTCGCCAATGATCAGGTAATACACGTCCTCGCCGTCAGGACCTTCATCGGCAAGCCAGCCCAGAGGCTCGGGCTCAACGGGAGTATCTACTGGCTCATGACCACCATTCACATCGGGAGTCTCCACCACCTCTTGCTCTTGAACGTGTTGAGGCTCTTGGGGATAATTGTGACTATCATCGTTGTGGCGTGTGTTGTCATGAGTTTTCTCTTTGGCGTCCTCGGTGGGGTGGTCGTTCTCCTCAATCTCGTCGTCATCGTCGTCAAGGTCGTAGTGCTTCTTTCCCAGCATGTTGTTTAACACTACACCGGCAGCAGCTCCAACGCCTGTAGCACCGGCAACTCCTAGGCCCACTGCTAAACCACTCATTCTCCTGCTCTTTCCAATCTCTTGTGCAACTGGTGCAAAATCTGCTTTTTTAGTCTCCATATTTTATGTTTTTATGCCTCACGGTGAGGCTTGGTTAATAATTACATCGCAAAGTTAATGCTCGAGCTGCCGCCAATGCAAATTTCAGGGTGCTTTAGTGACAACACCCATAGATTTCATGACGAAATCTCGGGCCTGCATGACGAAATGATTTATAGGTGGCCCATATTGAGAGTGTCATCGAGCAGCTCATCGTCGTGTGGCACATCGTCGATTAAAGTGTCGTCAAACTCAGGACAGGTGTCTTGGTCAAGCATTTCTAGCGAGTCGTCCACTACAATCTCATCGGCCTCGATTTCTTCTTCGCCGAGAACAACTTCCTCGTCAACGACCACTTCCTCGTCGGCAAGAACCTCGTCGGTGTCAACGCTCACTTCAGTGATGACCTCGCCGCCATTCTCTTCATAGTCCATGACATTACTCACTACAGCACCTATCGTGGCACCAGTAGCTGCCACAGTGCCCACGCCCACGCCTATTGTCAGCCCTGCCAGTTTCTTCTGGTCTATCTCCGGCACATTAGCTAAATCTTTATTTTCTGTTTCCATTTTTTGGGGGATTTAAGTTTCGCAAGTTGTTAACTTTCTCAAAGTTTAATGTTTATGTGTGTTGAGGTTAGAGGATAATCAGTGTGAAATATAGAAAATTTTGAATTTTTTTTCTCTAAACACTAAAAATGCGATTAAGCGAGACAAGGCCAAGCTTGCTTAAAGCCCTGAGAGCGTGAGCATTTTATTTAAACTCTAATCTCTAAACTTCAAGTTTATAAAGTTTTAGAACTTTAGAAACTTGAGCTAGTAAGACATCATTTCTGGCATCTGCCGCACTTTAAATTCTCAATCTCATCACCTGAAAGCTTGCGGTCGCACTCAGGATTGGGGCAATGGCTGAACAGCTTGCGCCTATTCATTATCTTGGCTCGCTTGCCCTGGGCGTCATAAAACGAGCTGGCACCCATTGTCAACACCGATAGCAATCGATAAAACATAAACAAACCTTCGGGGGTCTTGCCGTTGTTGAAGCCGTATTGCCAAACAAAAGTCCCTATAGTGAAAAGCACCATAATGGCGAAAATGCTCAGTCTCACCCATTTGGCGTTCTTGGCAACTTTTTCCTCTTCTTTGTCAAACTCAAGTTTCTTTTTCTGCATGTAGAGGTGCTCTTCTATGTAGTCGCCAGGGTTGATGAGCTGCTTGGCATAGAAGCAGCAACCCGCCGAATTGTCGGCACCAAGCACGATAAACGTCATCTCAGAGATGCGCACACCCTGCGCCCCCACTCTCATCAGGGCACCGGTAAGCTCGTTACGCACAAAAGTGCCGTTAGCAGAATTGTTATCAGCGAGAACCCACTGCCCGTAGTCGTCGATTGTCACTGTAGCATGAACTCTGCTAACTCCTATGCCCTTAATCTTAAAGGGCTGATCACCTGCTTTTCCTAATGTTATAGTTTTCATTATAAATAATTTTGTATTAATATTCTATTTCTAAAGGCTAACTTGGCACAAAATCAATTGCACAACAAAAATTTATTCTCACAAAAACTCCACAAATTTAATAATAATAATTTAATTAATAAAAATAATATATATAAAAAAAGATAAACTCACATTAAGACAATATATTCAATAGCCGGTTTCGCCCCCGCCACCTCAAAAATGAACTAAAAGAGAGCCGTCCCCAATGAGTTCATTTTTCCAGATAGGGATAAGTGACATCCCACAAGAACAGGGCATGGGCGGGCATCGAGGTGCCGGCGGCGCAGCGGTCTTTCTTCTCGATGATGCGGCCGAAGTCCTTGACGGTGATTTTACGGTTCCCCACATCGACCAGCGTTCCCACAATGGCGCGCACCATGTTGCGCAGGAAGCGGTCGGCGGTAATGGTAAACACCCATTGCTCCACATTGGCGTCGAGCGGAGGCTCGCAGCGCGACCAGCGCGCCTCGGTGATGTGGCAGTTGTTGGTCTTGACATCGGTGTGCAGCTTGCTGAACGAGGTAAAGTCCTCATAGTGCATCAAGAGGCTCGCCGCCTCGTTCATCATCTCAAAGTCGAGGTGGGGATGGCACTGCCAACTCAGGGAGCGCAGCAGCGGTGACTTGCCGGTGTGGGCAAAGTAGCGGTAGGTGCGGCTTGTAGCGTCGAAGCGAGCGTGGGCACTGTCGTGCACCGCTATCACGTCGTGGATGGCGATGTCCTGCGGCAAGATGCCGTTGAGGCTGCGCACCAGCAGCGGCGGGTTGGCGAGGGGTTGCTCGGTATCGAAGTGGGCGTACATGGTGGTGGCGTTCACGCCGGCGTCGGTGCGGCCGGCACCGGTGATGGGCGTGTCGTGGCGCAGCACCATCGCAAGCGCATTCTCAATGGTCTGCTGCACGCTCACATCATTGGGCTGAATCTGCCAACCGTGATAGGCGGCTCCCTGAAAGGAAATTTTTAGGAAATAGCGCATGGTAGTTAGTTTTTAGCTGACAAGCGAACAAGCTGACAAGCTGACAAGGCAATTTAGCAAAGCTTGCGCATTGAACAATATCTATTGTCTTGTTTGCTCGTTAGCTCGTTAGCTCATTAATTTTTAAGAGTTGACAATATGAACTTCAGCGGGTAGTGAAGTCGCTGTGCCCAGAAGGTCTCGTTGTGGTCGTGGCCGCAAAAAACACGGTCCATGAAGTGGTCACTATCCCACCCCATGCTCTGTATCATCTTGACTGTCTTATATTCATGGGGAATGTATTGGCTGTCATATCCGGCATCGCCACAGTCCATGTAGAGGAGGTGGGTATTGGCTTCGGGAAGGTGAGCTTTCACATAGTCGCGGAAGGCCGCAGCCCACGCCTCGCTGTTGAACTTGGGGTTAAAGAAATTCATCGACAGGTGGGTGGACATGCACACCGCGCCGCCAAACACCTGCGGATACTCACACAACGCATACATAGAGATGAGTCCGCCCATGCTCGACCCCATCACGAAGGTGTGTTCGCAGGTGGTGAGCGGCTTGTAGCGGCTGTCGATAAACGGCTTCACCTCCTCGATGAGGAAGCGCAGATACTCATCGCCCTTATAGACACTCACATCAACATCCTCGCGCAGCTCCTCAGGCACATACTCATAGCATTTGGTTGGGAAATAGTCATTTAGACGGTTCTTGGTGTTGTCAACCCCCACCACTATGCATCGCCTCGCTTTGCCTTCGGCTATGAGCCGTCCCATCACCTCATCGACCCGCCATTCCTGCTTGTTCCACGTGGTGGCGGCATCAAAGAGCATCTGACCGTCGTGCATATACAGCACATCGCACGGCTCACCCACGACATATCCCTCAGGGAGCCATACCGTCACGTCGCGCGGCTCTACATATCGCGATTTAAACTGATGGAAATATTCCAGATGCCCCGAACTCACCTGTTGTGGTGCCTCGGCAGTCTGCTGCGCCAGCATCGGCATAGTGCCGCACATCATCGCCAGCATTGTCAACAGAAGATTAATTTTCATTGCTTATTACATTTTTGTTGCAAAAATAGTAAAAATATTATATATTTCTATTATATTTGCATTTTTATTGACGCTATAGACAAAGAATTGTTTAACATACTAAATTACAAGTAACATGAAGAAAAACCGATTATTATGGATTTTGATGCTCGCAATAATTGTCCCGGCGTTGACAATGAGCTGCGAGAAGAAGAAACACCACAGAGACGACGATGATGATGATGACAAATCTAAGTCGGAAAAAGTGGAGAGTGACGACTCCGACAGCAAGAAAGAGAAAAAGAAACTCATCTCGGGAGAATACAAGCTTGACCAAGATAGCTACGAAGCCTTCTTTGGCGAAGACATAATAGCTGCGGCAAAGAAAGAAGGCGGCACACTCGACGTGATGACCAGTTTCAACTTCAACGACGACGATGACCTCGACGTGCAGATGGTTTATAATTTCTCGATGTACGTCAAGGAAATTCGCAACACCATGAAGATCAACGTATTCATTGGAGCTTCAGGTAAGTGGTTCCACGACCAGAGCAACAAGAAGCTCACCGTCTCTATCGATGACCTGAAGATTAATGACATGGAAATAAAATTTGCCAAAGAGGATGCCACCACCAAAGAAATCAGGCGACAACTCGGCGGCGATGAGGCCATGAAAAAACAGTTGATGCAAGAGATGAACATTGACAACGAGATGCAGAACGTAAAGGGCACACAGGAGTTCCTTGTCACACGACTCCAGCCCGACGGCTTCACCGTTAAACCTCTCGACAGCGACAAGCGAGTGAAATTTGAGAAAGTTGATGTGGTGGAAGAAGTGGATTAAGAACCATTACAAGCACATAACAAAATCACCCCAAGAACTCTGCGGTCCCTGGGGTGATTTTTTAGTTGCGTTAACGGCAAGAGTGGCTAACAATAGTGTTATCTAACAACCTTGGAAACCACTACTGAACCGTCGCTGTAGGTGGTCTTCACGATGTTCACACCATTGAAAGGCTTGCTGCTGCTCATGCCAGCGAGGTTGATATACTCCACGCCAGTCACCTGAGCGGTGTTATCCATGCGGCTGATGCCGGTGTGTTGTGAGAAGTTGGCAGTAACGAGCACGTCGCTTGCGGGCATCACGAAGTTGAACTCGTCGCTGCGGTTAATGTCTATTGCGGTCTCCTCGCCAGTGGTCATGTTTTTGACGATAATGCTCTCGATATCATAGCCTTCGATAGGCTCGGCAACGAAAGTCACCGTCTCGCCCTCCTGCGACTTGTTGTCGAGAACGCCGCCGGTGAGGGTGATAGTGCCGGTGCCCTCGGGCTGTACCAGAGTGTTCACCTGATAGCTCTCGGCCTGCTTGTAGAGCCACACACGGCCGTTGGGGTCGTTGCTGATGCTCTTGAACATGAACTGCTCGTTGTCGTAGTCGTAGCGGATAGTCTTGGTGGCGCTGCCCACGTTCTTGAACCAGCACAGGTAGTTGTACTCGGTAGCGCTGATATACATGATGGCGCGGCCATAGTCGTTAGGAGTGCTGCTCACGGTGAGGTTGTCGCCCTGGCCACGCAGGTATCCGTTGCCAAGCTTGAACCATGCCACGGTGCGGGTGTTGCTGCCAATGGTAGAGTCCTGAACACCCGTCATGCGGATTATCATCGCATCGCCATCTACTTTCACGCGGGTCTTGCCCTCGTCCATCCATTCCACGATGGGCTTGGCTTGTGGAGTTACGTCGGCAGCCTCTTTGAATTTCATAACTTTGTCGTTGTACTGGCTCACCACTATATAGCTCTTGCCCTCCACAATCTGGCTGCGCTGGGTCACCAGCTCATAGATGTCGCCCTCGGGCTTCTCGTAGGTGATGTCGATTGAAGCGAAGCGCACTCCTTTGCCCTTAACGGCGAAGTTCAGGCTTGACGACTCGCCTTCCCAAGTGCCTTCGTAGCCACTGCTGGTGTAGGTGCCAGGGTTGTTGGGATTGGTGTGGTTGGCAAAGAGAGTGATAGTCGATGGTCCCCAGTAGCTGGCGTCAAGGTCGCCCTCAACAGCGTCGTCCAGGCAGTGGAACACAATTTTCGTGATTGTGTAGTTGTAGGATAGCACAGTGAAGTTGGTGTTGGGGTTCGCGAGCAGGTAGTTCACGTTGTTCATGCCGCCGGTCATTGTCAGGATAATGCCGTCTTTCACACCATAATATACATTACTGGCATCAGAGAACTCGCCCTCATTGCGGGAGATGGTCACAGTTTTCTCGCTTGCAAAGGTGGGTACCGTCATTGCAAGCAACAATAGTAGAGTAAAGATTTTTCTCATAAAAATAGTTTTTTGTTATTAGTAATTGGTTTTTTATTGGTGTTTTTCAGTAGTTTAAATGAGATGTCTTAAAAATATTGTTGGCAGTTCACATCTCAAAGAGTGGCAAAGGTACAAAAAATTATGCTAATCTGCACCTTAATTCGTCACAAAATATTTCTCACGCATAAAAAACCCCACAAATTGAGAGTATGAGCGATGATATAAGGGTCATCCGATATTTGGAGTGATGGATATATAGCATTGGCTCGCTTAATCGCATTTTTCTGAAAAATCTGAAAAAAGGATAATTTTAATACATTTAAAAGCAACTATGTGTAAGTGGGGGGGGGACTGAATAGACTCTTTTCATTACCGGAACGTGGTTGACCTACCCAAGAAGCAAATCCCGTAATCTGTGCACATTTTTCCGTAAAATGGTCACAACCGATGTTGCCGATTGTCTCTAATTTTGCAGTGGTAAAAAATATTGCAAATTATGAAAAAGATAATTCTCACAACAGTTTTAATGGCGGCTTCGCTTGGCATCGCCGCACAAAACCATCAGACTATGGCTAACAATATTGTAAAAGAAGACCTGCAACTTGTGCAGGAATGGGACAAGACGTTCCCGAAGAGTGACAAAGTGAACCACAGCAAGGTGACGTTCGTCAACCGTTACGGCATCACGCTTGCCGCCGACATGTACACCCCCAAAGACTACACAGGCACGCTGCCCGCTATCGCCGTGAGCGGCCCATTTGGAGCCGTGAAGGAGCAGTCGAGCGGACTTTATGCCCAGACTATGGCAGAGCGCGGTTTCCTGACTGTCGCATTCGACCCCTCTTATACCGGCGAGAGTGGCGGCAAGCCACGTTATGTAGCCTCACCCGACATCAACACCGAGGACTTCCTCGCTGCCGTCGATTTTCTGAGCGTACAGGAGAATGTGGATCGTGAGCGCATCGGCATCATCGGCATCTGCGGATGGGGAGGCATAGCCCTGAACGCAGCCGCTCTGGACCCACGCATCAAGGCTACAGTGGCATCTACCATGTATGACATGAGCCGCGTTTCACAAAACGGCTATTACGACAGCGCCGACACTAAAGAGGCCAGGAACGAGGCCCGCAAGGCGATGGCTGCCCAGAGACTTGTGGACTACAGGAACGGCTACTATGAGCGTGCAGGTGGCGTGGTTGAGACGCTCACCGACGACACACCATGGTTTGTAAAACAGTATCACGCCTATTACAAGACCCCTCGCGGCTATCATGCCCGCTCGCTCAACTCCAACGAGGGTTGGAACAAGACGGGAGCGCAGTCGTGGGTCAATGCTGGCTTCCTGAAATTCACCAACGAGATTGACAATGCCGTGCTGATCGTCCACGGCGAGAAGGCCCACAGTCTCTACTTTGGCGAAGACGCTTTCGACAACATGACAGGCACCAAGCACGAGAAGGGTAAAAGCGCACAAGTAGGCAACAAGCAGCTGCTGATTGTTCCAAACGCCACACACTGCGACCTCTACGACGGTGGCGAGGGCAACTTCATCCCATTTGACAAAATCACTGAGTTCTTTAACACCAATCTAAATTAAAATTAATGTGCCATGAAAAAACCGTTTGTCCTTTCCATAATTCTTTCAGTATTTGCTATGGCACAGTCGATGGCATCAGAAATGAACATTAATGTAACCATAGGCAGCACTACTTTCGCCGCCACTATCGAAGACAGTGAGACAGGGCGCGCGTTTTATGACATGCTTCCATTGACGTTAAACATGAGCGAGCTAAACGGCAACGAGAAATACTGCTATCTCGACACCTCGCTGCCCACCGCTTCCTATCGCCCAGGCACTATCAATGCCGGTGATATCATGCTCTATGGCTCGTCGTGCGTAGTGCTTTTCTACGAGACCTTCAACAGTGGCTACAGCTACACACGCATTGGTGCTGTTGTCAATCCCGACGGACTGGCACAAGCACTTGGCAGCGGTAACGTGACAGTGAAATTTGAGGCTTCAAGTTCGGCGGTGACTGGCATCTCTTCGATTGATGATGCCAAAGCTGTCACCGCCATTTATGACCTCAATGGGAACATAATACAGCACACCGCTGTGGAACAGCTGCCGCGTGGCATCTATATTATTAAGTACAAAAATGGTGAATCAAAGAAGATTATCAAATAAAAACCCTTTATTATCCGTTTTATAAGTGATGATTTACCGACTTGACAATATAGACCGCTATAACCACGACTTGGGCATTGAGACCGTCCACCCTCTCGTGACGGTGTGCAACCTCAAGGACGTGCCTAACCGTGAACTCATCGACAACGAGACGACCTGGCATTACGGCGTTTATGCCTTGTTCCTGAAAAACACTCGCAGCTGCCGGCTCTCGTACGGGCACAAGGAATATGACTACAGCGACGGCACGGTCACGAGTTTCGCCCCGATGCAGACGGTGACCGCCACACCAGTCACAGGCATGGACCCTGACGTGGTGGCGTTGCTGTTCCACCCCGACCTCATGCGTGGCACGTCGCTTGCCAAAGGCATCGCCGACTACCACTTCTTCCAGTACTCGTCGCGCGAGGCGTTGCACATGAGTGAGCGCGAACGCGCCATCTATCTTGACTGCATCGACAAAATCAAGGAAGAAATCAACCGACCCATCGACAAATTCAGCCGCAAGCTCATCTGCCGTAACATCGAGCTGCTGCTGGACTACTGTCTGCGTTTCTACGACCGCCAGTTCATAACCCGAGAGCTGGAGAACAGCAGCGTGATTGCCACTTTTGAGCAGGCTCTAAACGACTATTTCCACAACCGTGAGGCGATTTTCATGAGCGGGCTGCCTTCGGTCAAGGTCTTTGCCGACAAGTGCTGCCTGTCGCCAAACTACTTCGGCGACCTCGTGAAAAAGGAGACCGGCAAAACGCCCGTCGAGTTCATTCAGCATAAGATTATCGACATCGCCAAGGAAGACCTGCACGCGACCGATGTCACCGTCACCGAACTTGCCTACAGCCTGGGGTTCCAGAGCAGCCAGCATTTCAACCGCTACTTCAAGCGCTCCACCGGCATGACCCCCACCCAGTACCGCAAGCACAGCCGCCAAAGCGCGTGACGACGATATATACCCCTCCCCCCATCAAGCAAGAGCCACCCAATCAAGGTGGCTCTTTTAATACTGAATCTAAAAATAAAAGCACACGAATTAAACGAATTTCAACTAATTTAATATTCTCTGTATCTATTCAGCGATTTGTTTTTTTACCTGCTATTATCAAACAAATT
>CALDIG010000197.1 GCA_937904375.1 uncultured Prevotellaceae bacterium | reverse complement strand
CAAAAACACGCTAACAGGGATTGACTTGCCAGCCACTCAAATTGCTCGCTCATCAAGCCAGCTGCAACCGCTCTTGCAAAATATTTCCTCGCTTGCTCGGTGTCTATCTCGGTTGGCAGTTCTTGTAATTCGACTGTGGGCAACTCATCTACACCCTCACTCGCTTGGGGTGGGAAGTATTGATATAACCAATATAACCACGGCTTACAACTGTTGGCTAAATCTTGGTCGAGGCTGTATATACAGGTTTCTTCAATCTCTCTTGTTGTGTCAGCAAAAGCGTTGACGGTGTAACCGCTGTATCGATAAGGGCTAACGCCGCTTGTAGCCCCATATTTGTTAATAACCTCGGCTAAAAGGTTCATCAACACTTTAACCTCGGGGCTAACGTTCACTCGCTTGCAATATGGCAAAAGGTTTGGCAATTCATTGTCAAGCGTTTTTATCGTTTCCGTTGGAAGTGGCTCATAATCGGCCAACCTCTCAACCCACGGATTAGGACAATCAAGCAATGTGCTTAAATCGCCGATAAGCCTTAAAATCACTTTCTCCATAACTCAATCAATATTTAACGCTGGTAGGCTGGCAATCGCCTGTTGTTTTAGGCTGTCAACCGCTCTTGTATATTTCTCGGTGTGTTTCAAACCGCTGTGACCTAACAGGCTCGCCACGGTCTTAATATTAGCCCCATTGTTCAAGATATTCACGGCAAAACTGTGTCTTGCACAATGCCAACTAATATGCTTGGAAATTCCAGCACGTTTAACCCACCTTTTGAGGGCTTTTAGGCACATTTCATAACTCGGTAAGGGAAATATAACCTCGCCCCTGTTATCGGGCTGTGACGGCTCGCCAATTAGTTTTAGGTGGGTTTCATCAAGCGGTATCACTACACCGCTGTTAACGCTGTGTCCTTTGGTCTTGTTTTGCTCAAACTTTAACAGGCGGTTGGCAAAATCCACGTTTGTAAATGTAAGGTCTTTCACATCACAAAATCTCAATCCTGTATAGAGGCAAAACAGGAAAGCACGCCTAATATTGGGGTTCTCATTGTCATAGTGTGTTGAGGCTAATTGTGCAATCTCATCAAGCGACAAAATTTCTTTTCTTAATTGGTTATCGTCAACCTTAATGCTTATCGTTTTGCCGTCAACATCGGTAAACGGCTCGGTATAGTTAAACTTGTACTTAACCCCACAACTTTTATAGACTTTCTTAAAGCGTGCAAATATGCCTCTCGCCCCCTCGCCTATACTCCTACTTTGCAGGTACTCGGTAAAGGTCAACATCATTTCACGGCTTATTTGCTGGGGTGTGATATGCTTTTGAAATTTCTTGTACTCGGCGGTATCTCTCAAAAAATCTTGAAAGCGGTGCAAAGCAATTTCAATCATTCTAATGTCTTTCTTGGTGTAACTCTCAATGTAGGATTGAAAGTAAGCAATAAAATCAATGTCTTTGGGCTTTGCCAGCCTGTAACCCTCATTGCTCTCTAACAACTCTTGCCCACGCTCATAACGTATCTTTTTGGCGAGGGCTAACGTTTCTTTGTTTTGCTGTCGCTCAATCGGGGTTCTTGGTGCTTGCCACAGGTAAAGCCCCAAACGCTCGGTTTGGCGGTTCACTTTCTTGTAAGTGTTACCGCTCTTGCTCACCGCCTCGGTATAGCCTAAATAAAACTCCAAATATAGGCTCTCTCTACCGTCACTCAATACCTGTGCAAATAGTTTGGGGTTATCGCCACTTGCACCCTCAATTAGATAGGTATTGTTAGCCCTGTAATTCTTTTTGGTTGCCATTGTCTTTATTGCTTTTTGTTTCTTTTGCTTTGCAAAGGTAATACTTTATTTTCACTCAATAAGCAACCAATAAGCAAATTTTGTCAAAATAAGGTCTTTTTTATGAAATCAAGTGAAAATATAGGCAACTTAATAGGCTGATTTTCTTTATTGTTAGTTTCTCTTGGTTATTGTTGTTTGCTGGGTACATTATCGGCTCTGGGTACTGGCTTAAAAGCGCAAGGTGCTGATTTTGAGAAATCTTCAGCACCTTGTTTTTTTACTTGAACATTTTTGCGACTGATTCATTTATATCGATGTTCGTCAATAAGTCGGAATATCCTGAAAGACAGATTGTTGTGTCAATTGCGTCGAAGACGCAGAGTTGGTCTTCGACCCATCCAGCGTCTTCGACGCAAAATTGTGCGCTCTCTTCTGGTGTCTCATTGCGGAAAACAGTACAGTCCCGAGGCACTTTTTTACAAGACCAGAATTTGCTCAAATTTTAAGGTTACAACTCGGGGAAATCTTGCTTTAGAATTTGTGAGAATTTTTCGGCGCCCAAGTCGGAGAGGTGATCGGGGTCACGAAAATCACGGCCCATGAAACGTGGGTCACGCAGGTAATCCTTGTAGGTCGCGTTATACTTGCGGGTAAAGGTGTTTATCACATCATACATGACAGTGAGCTGCCGGCTGTCAATCATATCGACATACTCCCTCCACATGGGAGTGGTGATTACAATAATATTGACATTGTGGTGCTTGCACCACTCACCTATCTTGTTAAGATATTGCACGTTGTAGTCCACGTTGTCCCAGTTTTGGCAGTGGTGAGACTCCTCGGTGGATATCGCTTTGTTTGTCATCTCGGTGGAGTCGAAGCGTTCGGGCGCAGTAAAGATGCATCCCCAGCCCAAGCTGTCGCAGTCGTGAGAGCTGCTGTTAGTGAGGAGGTTATTAAAAGATTTTTGAATCTTTAGAGTGAATCTGGGAAAGTTTGAAATCTCAAAATTGTATTTTGAGAAATCGCCGTGCTTGTCTATGCCGTAATAAATCTTGTAGTATATGGCTCTGAACCACTCCTTATTATCCTCAAGAGGAGGCTCAAAAATATTGTCCTCATCAATAATGACAATCAGGTTCTTGAGATTAGTGAGCCTTGGCTCAAATTTGGTTAGTAGTAAGTAATCGTACTCAGGGTTTTGCGATACATTAGCAATGTTGAAGACGCTATCGCCAATCGCATCGGGTTTTATGGCGTAATAAGTATGTGAATTGCCGGTAATGAGTGTTCTAACACTACTGCCATGTCTCATCATCCAGTCGTTCTTCTCTGTATAGGAGTTGGGGATGTGGCGCACTATGATTTCACAGCATCCCAGCAATAGAATAATGATAGCTACAATTATTGCGGAGTATTTCAAAAAGCGTTTCATAGCGGGATTCAGAATTGGAAGTAAATGAAAACCTGACTTGATTCATGCCACAGCAGTGTGTACATGGCAATTAGCACATAAAGTACCCACCTAACCCATCGTCTGGCGAAAACCTTTCCCGACAGTTGCATCGCATGCTGCTTGTCGCGTTGTATCCATTCCACAACCATAAGCCCCAAGCCCATTATCAATGGCCATGTGCCAATAGTGTTGTCGAAGCACAATAACGACTTGTCGCATAGGTGTCTCATAAAGTCAATCGCCATGGTGATGTTTGGCGCGCGGAACAATATCCACCCCACCGTGACGACGAAGAATGTGAACACTATCATTGCAAACTCCCTGACCGAGGGCAGCAGTCGGTTGTGGCCTACGTTGTGCTCAAACTTGCCTCTAGAAGGCAAAAAACGATACAGAGAGATGAATGCCGCATGAAAGAGTCCCCATAGCACAAACGACCAATCTGCTCCATGCCACAGACCGCTAATGAAAAACACCACAAAGGTGTTGAACACAGTTCTTAGCAAGCCCCTTCTGCTTCCGCCCATGGGGAAATAAACGTAGTCGCGGAACCACGACATCAATGTTATGTGCCATCGGCGCCAGAACTCCGGCAGGCTTCGGGAGAGATAGGGGATGTTGAAGTTTCTCGTTAAATTAATTCCAAACAACCTGGCGCACCCTATTGCTATGTCGCTATAACCCGAGAAGTCACAATAAATTTGAAACGAAAACAATATACTGCAAATCAATAAGCTGAGAGCGGAATACTGGGCATAGTTGCCCCATACTTCATTCACAATCTCGGCACAAGAGTCGGCAATGATAAGTTTCTTGAAGAATCCCCACAATATCTGGCGGCAGCCATCTACCGCCTTGTTGTAGTCAAAGGTGCGAGGCTTGACAAACTGCGGGAGTAAATTGGTGGCCCGTTCAATGGGACCCGCCACAAGCTGCGGAAAGAAACTGATGAAAGCAAAGAACGCCACAATGTCGCGCTCGGGGTCTATCTTTTTTCGGTAAACATCTATGGAATAGCTCAACGCCTGAAAGGTGTAGAAACTAATTCCAACCGGTAGGATGATGCTGGCGGTGGGCCAGTCAAGCGTCATGCCCAGTGCTGAAAACACACCGTTAAGGCTGTTAATGAAGAAGTTATAATACTTGAAAACCGCCAGTATCGAAATGTTAAGGACTATATTGGCGGCACTTGTGGCTTTTTGCCACCGGCGACGGCCTTCCCATCGCTCAATCAGCAAACCGCTCGCGTAGCTACAAAGCGATGTTACGGCAATCAGTATCAAGAACCTCCAGTCCCACCATCCATAGAACATATAACTTGCCGCCACGATGAGCATGTTCTGCTTTCTGGTTCTCTTGAACACAAACCAGTAGAGCAAAAAAACTATTGGCAAGAAAATGATGAATTCTATAGAATTAAACGACATTACACGTAACAGTTGTAAATAATTTGCAAAGTTATAAAAAAATGGATGAGGTGAAACCGCAAATATAGGGAAATAAACTTTTTCAGCTTAAAATTTGTCCACAAGCGGCGAAATTACTAATTTTGTGGTGCGTTATTCATTCTTTTTAAGAAGATTATTAACGGACAAGGCATGCCTTGTCCCTACATATTAATTCTGTTTTGCTTAATTTCACACCCATAGCCCGTCCCAAGCTGCTCTCTCGGTTGAAAGAGCAAGCCCGCTACATCGACCATGCCGACAGTGTGCAGCAGGAGCAGTTGATGAAACTGATAGAGAAAGCCGCCTTGACTTGGTTTGGACGTAAATATGACTTCTCCACTTGCCGCACTTATAAGGAATTTGCCACTCGCGTGCCCTTGTATCGCTATGAGGACTTGCAGCCGCAGATTATGCGCATGGTGGGTGGTGAGAAAGACGTGCTGTGGCCCGGGCGGTGCTACAACTTCGCACAGTCGTCGGGTACAAGCGACGGCAATCACAAGTACATCCCCATCCCTGCCGAGTCGTTGCGTTGGAACCATTATAAAGGTGCCAGCGATGTGGTGTCGCATTACCTGAACCTCAACCCCATGAGCCGCCTGTTCTCGGGTAAGGCACTGATACTTGGAGGCTCCTTTGCCAATGAATTGAACCTCAAGCCGGGCACACATGTGGGGGACCTATCAGCGACGCTAATCAACAATATTAATCCCATCGCCAACCTGTTCCGCGTGCCCAGCAAGCACATTGCGCTGCTCGAGGACTGGGCTGTGAAGTTGCCGGCACTCGTTGAGGCGAGCAAGGGCGAGAACATCACCAACCTAAGCGGTGTGCCGTCGTGGTTCCTCACCGTCATCAAGGAGGTTTTGAAAGCCACTGGCAAGGACTGCATCCACGACGTGTGGCCCAACCTGGAGGTGTTCTTCCACGGCGGCATCGCTTTTGAGCCTTACCGCGAGCAGTATGAACGCTTGTGCGACATGAGCAAGATGCACTTCCTCAACACCTACAATGCCAGTGAGGGCTTCTTTGCCACTCAGAGCGACTGGAGCACCACGGCGATGCTGCTGTTGCTCGACGTGGGCGTGTTCTACGAGTTCATCCCGTTGAGCGAGGTGGATAGTGACCACCCCGATGTGCTGCCCATTTGGGAGATAGAGGCTGGCAAGACCTACGAACTCATCATCACCGCCTGCAATGGGCTGTGGCGTTACCGCATAGGCGACACGGTGCACATCGAGCAACTCAACCCTGTGAAAATCAACATTGCCGGACGCACAAAGAGCTTCATCAACGCCTTTGGCGAGGAGCTGATGGTACACAACGCCGAGAATGCGATAGCGCGCACTTCGCAAGAGACGGGGGCGCTGGTGCTCAACTATACCGCCGCGCCAGTCTATGCCGGCGACAAGAGCAAAGGCCGCCACCAGTGGCTCATCGAGTTTGAGAAGGTGCCAGCCAGCATCGACGAGTTTGCCGCCCTGCTCGACAAGTATCTGCAAGAGACCAACGGTGACTATCAGGCGAAGCGCTACCAGAGCATTTTCCTCGACACCCCCGAGGTGGTGGTGGCAAGGCGTGGATTCTTCGACGAGTGGCTCGCTTCAACTGGCAAACTCGGCGGCCAGCGCAAAGTGCCTCGCCTGAGCAACAACCGAAATGTCATCGACCAGATGCTGAAATTGTTAACTAATTAGCCATAATTAGTATAATTGCTCTAATTGGCCTAATTCAATAAATGATTATGCTACAACGATATTTACAGGAGGGCCGCATTGAGGCGGGGTGCGACGAGGCGGGGCGGGGATGCCTGGCAGGACCTGTCACGGCTGCGGCGGTGATTCTGCCTCCCGATTTTGAGAACGAACTGCTCAACGACAGCAAGCAGCTCACCGAGCATCAGCGCGACTTGCTGCGCCCTATTATTGAGCGTGATGCTCTGGCGTGGGCAGTGGCAATGGTGTCGCCCGAGGAGATTGACCGCATCAACATCCTCAAGGCGTCAATCACGGCGATGCACCGCGCCCTCGACCAATTGGCAATTAGACCCGAGCACATCCTCGTTGATGGCAACCGTTTCTATCCTTATAATGACATCCCTTTCACCACCGTCATCAAGGGCGACGGCAAGATGATGAGCATCGCCGCCGCAAGCGTCCTCGCCAAGACTCACCGTGACGAATATATGCGCAAGATTGCCGAGGAATTTCCGCACTACAACTGGGCGAAGAATAAAGGCTACCCTACAAAAGACCACCGTGCCGCAATAGTGGCGCACGGCATTTCGCATTATCATCGCAAGAGTTTCAATTTAGTTGGACAATTATCACTTTTTGACTAGAGATGCTGAAACGCAAACGCATAGAAGTAGTGGCGGCGATTATCCGAGATGATGAGGGACGCATTTTCGCCACCCAGCGAGGTTATGGCGCTATGAAGGACGGTTGGGAGTTCCCTGGCGGCAAGATAGAGGCGGACGAGACACCCGAACAGGCACTGAAGCGTGAGATCCGAGAGGAACTGGCGGCAGAGATTGCTGTGGATGATTTCCTGTGCACGGTAGAATGGGACTACCCCGATTTCCACCTGACGATGCACTGCTACTGGTGCCATGTGGAGAGCGGCACGCTAACCCTTAAGGAACACGAGGCCGCCCGCTGGCTCACCCCCGACCAACTCGACACAGTAGATTGGCTCCCTGCCGACAGAGAAGCGATTTCTAAGTTTTAAGTGTTATGTAGGGACGAGGCCTGCCTCGTCCGTTTTTCATCCACCTCCCTCCTTTCTCTTTCCACATTCCACCTTCCTCTTTCCATCTCAATCCTATTTCCCCATCACGGCGTTCCAAGCGGCATTAGCGAGGGTGCGGTTGTCGTCGTCTTCGCTGCATTCCCAGTACATCAGGCCTCGCAGGCCTTTCTCTCGTGCCCATTCGCCCTTGATGGCGATGCTGCGCGCGTTGTCGTAGGAGCCAAAGAACACGCCGTTGAGGGTGACATAAGGAGTCTGTGCCGCATCGCTCCAGTTGTTGATGTTATACTCGCTAGGCAGCGATGCCAGACGGCGATAGTCGATGACAGAATTTGCTCCATCCCATGCATGGCGCATATAGAAAGGAATGCCAAGCACAATCTTGCTCATAGGGAATCCCTCTGCTTCATAGGTGTTTATGGCGCGCTGACAGTCCCAATAGGAAGCTGGATGGCTGATTGCTGAGTGGAAATGTGGCGCAGCATCCATGTCGTAGGTCATGAGGTTCACGAAGTTGACATAAGGTTCTACTGCTGCGATGTCGATAAATTTGTATCCTCCCGAAGTGGGTTGCTTGTCTTTTACATATCCCGCAAAAGTTAGAAGGTAGCGGTTGCCAAGGGTCTCACGAAGCTGCTGCATAAGCAATACGTGGTTTTGAGTGTCAACGGCAGGGTTGCATGCCGCTCCACTCCACGAAAGGCCAGGGAACTCCCAGTCGAGGTCAATGCCGTCGATGCCCCATTGCCGGCAAAAGGCGAGGCAGTCTTGTGCAAAGCGTCGGCGGTTGTCGTCGCTGGCGGCGATAGCCGAGAATCCTCCGTCCTGATAGTTGTCGGAGTTGGTCACGGTATGTGAGAACGAGAGGCATATCTTCAAGTCGGGATTGTCGTGTTTGAAAGCGACGAGCTGCTGCAGTATGCTAGTGTTGCCATCGTCCTGAAGCTCAAACTTTTGATAAATGCCGTTGCGCACATACACCTCGGCGAAGGCATAGTTGATGTGAGTGACAATGAATGGGTCGGGGAGGCGGTTGCTGGCATAGTAAGGGCAATAAGCGACTACCACACGCTGTTGTGGCTCGGGGTCGCTCTCAATGCCTAGCATCACATTGTAGATGAGGGTGATATCGGCGGCAGTAACCGCCCCATCGCGGTTCACGTCGGCAGTGATGAGGTAGTTGGTGTTGTTGCCGAGCATCACGTCATATACGGCAGTGACATCGGCTGCCGTAACCGCCCCATCGCGGTTCACATCGGCAAGGCCAGCATGCGCTGCCATTGCGACGGTGATTGTCAATATTGCTAAAAGGATTCTTTTCACCGATTAGAGCTTGAAAAGATTCTGAATCATATTGCCACGGATGAGGATGTCGCTCACGGTCCATGCTTCTTGCTGCTGTTTCAGCAGTGGCGAGGTGCCGAAAGTGTCTTCGGCTGACTCGGTTGCCGAGCGCACATCATTGCGCAGCAGACTATGCCCCAGTCCCTTCCATGAGTAGTCATTTAGTCCCATCACGTCGAGCAGAGTGGGATATATGTCGATTTGCCCAATGGGTCCGCCGATGAACTTGCCTTGTGAGCCATTTATCACGATGAGCACACATTCGTTGCCGTTTTTGCTCAGCGACTGCCGCCCGTTGGGATCATCATCAACAATCTCGCTGTGGTCGCTGGCTATGACTATCACGCTGTTGTCGTAAAGCCCTGACCGATGGAGGTTCTCTAGGAAAATGCCGAGTTGCAGGTCGAAGTAATGGGTCTTTTCCAGATAGTTGCGCACGGCGGGAGTGTATTCCTTGCTTGCCGAAATCCATGTGGCTGGCTCGAAGTCGTAGTCGTAAGGGCTGTGCATTACGCCAGTGAACAGTTGCGCCATAAAGTTGCCGCCGATGCCGGGCAGATACCGGGCGGCATACTCCATCACCACCTTGTCGATTTTGTAATCAGCGGCTTCTAGCTCGGCTTTCAGCTCGGGCTGGTGGTAGAGAGTGTCGAAACCGTAAGCCGCCGACATATTCTCCACATTCCACAGACTGGGCTCGTCGCCGCAAATCTCCACCGCCTTGTAGCCGCGCCGCTTCAGTGCCTTGACGAGCGACGGGAAGGTGCGGTCGCTGTATTCCATCGCCACCGAGCGGTCGAGCATGGGCAGCAGTCCCGTCTGATACATGAATTTGCCGTCGCTGGAGCGGCCGTTCTTGGCTTGCGAAATCACGTTCAGGCACACGATGTTGGCGCTGTCGGCAGCAAGAGCGTTGAGGGTGGGGGTGACTGGTTTGCCGTCGATGTCGAGGTGCACCGCCCAGGCGTTGAGCGACTCCACCATGATAAAGATGAGGTTGGGACGCTCTATCGAGGTCTTGTAGTTGTTGTCGGAATATGCAGGGCAGTTGTCCTTGACAAAATTCTCGGCGAGCCTCCTGTCTTCGTCGCTCACGCCGGTGTCGATGCTGTTGATGAGCGAGAAGATGGCATAGCTCATCACACCGTTGTGCATAATATAATTAAGGTGTCGGCCGCCAAGCTTGCTGTAGCGTGTGGTGAAGGCATCGTGCAGGTCTTCGTAGTTCTGGCGGTTAGTGAGATAGATGCCGGTAGTGATAATCAGGCGCATGACGATAAATGCAGCTATGGTTGCAGCAAACAGCCACCAGTGGCGCTTAGCGGTTTTTGTCGCTCGCTGGTTTTGTCGCTCGCTGCGCTCGCTGGTTGTGTCACTCACTGTGCTCGCTGGTTGTGATGCTTTGCTGGTGTGGTGTTTCAGCCACCAGTGGTAGGCGTGCAGCACCAGCGGCATGAGCAGCACCATGAGCGATTTCTTAGAGATAGCCCCAATTGTGCTCTTGATAAGCGTTCCCGACACGTTCTTGAAGAGCAGGAACGACGAGAAGGGCATCACGTCGCGATAGGTGGGATAGTAGAGTAGCTGCGCGAAACTCCATATCGCCACCAGCCATAATATAATAAATGTGTAGGTTCGTCTCCGCTTAATCACCCAGCACGGTGCGAGCAGCAGAATAGCGTCGGCGAGATGGTTGAAGAATATCTTGGTCAGCGGCTGGTTGGAGAGTGACCCAAACATAGAGCGTGTTATCGTGAGGCTCACTATCGAGAGCATCACGATAATCAACACCGCGGCGAGAATATAAAAAACCGTCGCAGAAGTAAAGATATTTTTCTTGAGTTTAATTGTCTGTAAAGGAGTTAAAGGATTTTCGCACAAGGCATGCCTTGTCCCTACTTAACACTTACTACTTAACACTTATCACTTAAATAGTATTGT
>CALDIG010000196.1 GCA_937904375.1 uncultured Prevotellaceae bacterium | reverse complement strand
AAAAGTGCCTCGAAGAGGAACTTCCACCACAGGCTTTTCATGTGAGCCTATAATCGTTCCTCTCCAGCCCTGAGCGATTTATCATCTCTTTATACTCCTGCTCAAAAGTCCTCTCTTTGTGATGCTCACTTTGGCGGTTTATGTAGTTCACTATTCTCTCTTTATCGCGCACACTACATGAGAATGCGCCATACTCCTTGCCCCATCCGCTAAACATGGGGAAGTAAACCTGCTGCTTTGCCCACTTGCTGCTTCCCTGCTTGATATCGCGCACCAAGTCGCTGAGTGCCATCGAGGGCGACAGTTCTACAAGCATGTGTATGTGGTTGCCTATGCCACCAATGCGGTAAAGTTTGCAGTTACGGCTGTTGATGATTGACCAAATGTAACGGTACATGTATTCGCTGGTCTCGTCGGGGATGGTCATCTCTCGGCGGTAGGTGTTGATAACTATGTGATAGATAGAATTTACGGCACTCATAGTTTGTGTGTTTTGTATGTGCAAAAGTAGTGAAAATGATTGACAAGGGCAGGGCAACTGTGGCGATGAAGTTCCTCTAACGAGGCACTTTTTCATTAGATGGCACAAGGACCAAGCTGCGAGGGTCTTCGACCCTCTTGCATGGTCTTAGTAATAAATAGCCTCTATCGAGGCACTTAGCGTCTTCGACGCTCATGGACTCATCAACATTAAACACAGTTTTTTGCGGGTGACGCAAGAAAATCAGCTCAATTCGCAAAATTCGCCGTTAAGCTGAGAAGCAGCTGTGCGAGCTGGCGGGCGCTGTCGCTTATCTGCTCTTCGCTCTCAAGATAGGTGGAATCGAACTGTAATTGCGCTTTTTCATAGAATGGCGTGCGTGCTTCAAGACCATGAGCTACAGAAGCTTTTATCTCATTGTCGCTCATATTGTTGAGCAGCGGACGCTTGCCGCGCTGCTCAGGCAGCACCAGGCGCGACGTGATGCGCTCCACGCTCGTCGTGAGCCACACCGTGATGCCCACGCTGTTCATCAGTTCCATATTGCCGTCTTGCAGCGGAGTGCCGCCGCCACACGCCACTATAGTGTCGCCGCCGGCAGCAGCCACCTCCCTCAAAGCCTCACGCTCCAACTCGCGGAACTGCGCCTCGCCACAGGTCATGAAGACTTCCTTAGCCGTCATCCCCACCTTTTCTTCAATATACAGGTCCAGATCGACAAACCGCCACCCCAGCTCCCGAGCCAGCGGCTCACCCAAGGTAGTCTTCCCACAACCCATATACCCTATCAAAAACACCGGTTTCATCGCTCCTTTATTTTAATGAATTGAAGTCCATGTCATGCTTATCTAACAATCTGCTCAACTGCGAGTAAAACATAATTGTTATTATATTGAACTGGTATTTCAACGTCTATCATATCTTCTTTGCTCAGCATTGGGCTTTTGCTAATTATTAGAAATAATGCTTCGCAATATTTTTATAACCTTCTCTTTCTCGCCGCTTTCGTTGGTCTTAAGTCGAAGTAGCGGCAAGCCATATACAGCGAGAATGTGATTCTTTTTCAAATCTCGCTGATGTTGCTCGGTTTCGTCATTGTGATAGTTGTAGCCATCGGTTTCAATCGCGAGCACTGGCTTTTTGGTGACATGATTGATAATGAGGAAATCGAGGTGGGTGCTGAAATGAGAGATGTACTTTCGTTCATACTCATCTAGCAATGACCAGTCACGAATCACATTGCGTAGCGGCGTATGACATAAGATGCCCAGGTGACTGAACTCAGGGTATTCTATGAGAATATTTTCTAACAGTGAATATGTGATGTTTTCTGAATCATATTCCGACACATTCTTATGTCCTGCGAGAAAACTCATACGTTCGGAGGTATATTGACTATATAGATAATCAAAGATTGAACTAATCTTACTATCGGTTACTGATAAGTTGTGATACTCTATATAGTCAATCAAATCACTGATGTTGCCTTTCTTATCTTGCTCATTGCCTGAAACTACTAGGCAGAAGCATTTCTTCGCCCTTGATATGGCAACATTAATCAAGTTGGGGTCATCGCTGAACTCTGTTATCTCGTCATCGACAACACTCATTATGATAGTATCTTTCTCTCGGCCTTGATATTTATGAACGGTAGCAGTTTCTATATCAGGCAACTGGCGATTAAATTCTTCTACTTGGTGGTTATATGGCGTGATAATTCCCACATCTTCGCCCTGCGCCAATTTAGGCAGAACCTCTTGTCGTACCACATCAATCTCACGTTGGTTGAAGTGGTTGCGACTGTGATGCCCTGGCACAGTTTTAATCGCCATCATTACATCGGTTTCTTCGTGGTCTTCAGTCATTACGAGCAAGTTACCGCCATAATAACGCTGATTGCAGAAGTTAATGATGGTTGGGTGACATCGATAGTGCTCACGCAAAAGTGTTTGATGAACTTGTGGAATAATTGTACACACCGACAGCAAGAAGCAGTACTCACCACTATCGTAGCCTTTTGGCACATTGAATTCGGCAAAGATGCCGTCAAGTTTGAGTTTGTCTTCTTGTGTGACAACATTCGGCAACTGCATTGAGTCTCCAACAATAACCGCATTGGTAGCACAGGTTAGAGCTAGTGCACCAGTATCAATAGAAACCTGCGATGCTTCATCCATAATTATGTAATCGTAGGTCTTGTTCGGCAGCGATGTGCGAGCCGAGAATGTGGTACTTAATATCACAGGATATTGTTGACAAACCAAATCTGCTTGTCTGGTTAAGTCTTTCACTTCGCTAAAAATACTTCTAGGCTCTTTGCTGTACTTTTTATATAATACATATTTGAGCAAAGCGAGTGAGGACGTGGTAAGTTCAGTGTTTAACGCTTTTGCATCAACCGACTGTAGATTATGTTCTATAGTGGCAATCCGAGTCTTTATCTCGTGCAAGCGGACTTGCAGATAAAGTGCTTGCAATTCCAATACGATAGGTTGGGCATCTTTTGTATCAAATGGCGACTTGATACCTAGTAGATACTTTCGAGTGAAATTCATCCACTTCCATTGGAGCTTATCTTTAAGTTTTCCGAAAAAGTTTTGTGTAGCTAATGATTCTCCTTCTGCACGTGATTGAAACTGCAACCACAATTTCATTAATCGTTTGGCCTTGACATTATGTTTAACGTTGTATGTTCCCTCATCTATGCCATTATCCAACTTGAAATGCTGCCACTCAAGTTCCACTTCTTTCTTTTCAAGTCTTAATGTGGCTAGTTCCTCTTGAAGAGCAAACACTTTTCGCAATGCTGAGAGCGAGTTTGTCGCTGTCTGACTTAATATTCGCAATTGCCCTTGCTCAATATTACATGTTGTAATTTCTTGCGGTAATGATGGTTGGTTTTGAATAAAGATCTCTTTATTCTCTCTTTTGCCGAGTGGTGCAACGATAAAGCCAAAGCCATTCTTTTGCAGCTTTTCAAGTACATTCTCGGTAGCGGAGTTATTGTTTGATACAACCATCACCGTTTTGCCTTGAAGCAGGATGTTAGCGATGATATTGAGGATGGTTTGCGTCTTTCCTGTACCAGGAGGTCCTTGTATTACGCTGATTTGGTTCTTGAAAGCAGCCGTGACTGCACGTTCCTGGCTGGCATTGCAGCCAAACGGAAAGAACAGCTGAGAATGGTTGTATTTCTTGATTTTGTTTTTGTCTGGATTAAGATATGGTGCAATAGCCAATTGGTCATCAATAAAATCAATCTTCTCATATAGCTGAGGCAAAATGCCACCATGCTCCTCGTCTTTGCCTAACTCGTTAATCAGTGCAATTCTTTTTAGATAATCGAACGCATTTCTCGCTTTTGTATCTTCAAGGCATGAGTGAACGACTTGTATTGTGCCATGTAAATAGTCTTTAACAAAACCATTGCCGTAGGTGATGCGCCAATGAGTATACTGACCATGGCTAAATGAGCGCACATCAGCGACATTGTACTCCTCTCGTCCGTTAGTATATACCTTTAGATAAAGATGGTCATGCCAAACAGCATCTGTCAATATCACTACATCGCTTCGGCGATAGTGAAAATACTTTGGGCTATTTTTAAACTTTATGACAAACACCCCGTTATTCTCCAAATCAATTTTTTCAATTTGGAGAGCTTTAGGTTGCCCCTTTACTATGATAAATGACTGAGGTGTAGCCATTAGATGTTTTGATCTTTTTGACCATTGACATTACAAGCAGTAAGCACTATGAACAAGTTAGAAATGACAATATTTATAATTTCTCATAATTATAATATCTCTAGCATATCATCAATTCATTAAGTTATATGAGATTTTTGAAAAACTTTCCTTAAAGATAATTATATGTTTCTCCTCTCAGAACTCCACGCCGGCTTTTAGGAAGAAGTTGTGGAAGGTGGCGCTGCGGTCGAGGTAGGAGCTGCCGCTAGTGTCGGGGATGGCTCCTGGGGTGTTGCCGGTGCACCACAGCTTGTAGTGTGCAGTGTGGAGGGCATATCCCACTCCCACGTTGAACGAGAAGAACTGGTTGCTCTTGAAGTGGTAGCCTATGCTGGGCGAGGTGTAGAAGCCGTTGTGGTTGATGAAGGTGGCTCCCACCTTGAGGCTTACCCACGGGGTGTTCTGGCTCTCGTTCTTGAAGCTGTAACGTCCCTCAAGGTAGAGTGGTATGAACGGATATTTCCAGTTGGGGTCGTTTTCCTCGGGCTGCGCCTTGTCGTTGCGCATCGGGTAAGTGCTGAGCACTGGCTTGAAGCTGTGGAGTCCGATGCCAGCACCCAGATATGTTTTAGGGGTGATGGCGTAGCCAAACGAGGTCTCTATGAGCCAGAAGTCGTTGCGTGGCTTGCCCACCCCGAGCGAGTACCCCAGGTCGATAAACCCTCGGAACTTGGCGGTGTCGTAGTTCTTCTTGCGCGCTTGGTGGTCGATGTAGTCAATGTCGGTCATTGAGTAGGTGTATTTCGTGCCGTCGTTGGTCACGATTTCCACCTGCTGGTCGTTGCGTGCGGTGATAGTGCCTTCCACGGTGTTTCCATTGCGCAGGTGAATGGTCGATTTCTTGCCAGCGTCATCGCCGGCAGTCATTGGTAATGCGATGGCAACAGCCATCATTAAGGTTAAAATTAAGTTTTTCATATTAAATGGTTTAATTATTACTTATTTCAAAAAAAGTTATTATCCTAAAATCACATCATGCACAGCCAATGTCACCCAAACAGGTCATCCATAGTGACCTCGCTTTGTACTTCATCGGCATAACCTCCATGCTTTAGCCCATAGGATGTAATCATGGTCAAGTGTACCGCTTTTCTTGTTCTTGACTCTCGCTTAAATATTGCCATTCGATGCCGCAGTTTCCGGTCCTCTTCGCGGTCAATTACATATACATCTTGACAGTATTTTATTTCACACAAATTAATCACATCATCATTGCGGTCAATAAGCAAGTCTATCTGCACGCCAGTCTCAGTGTTGTCTTTTGGTTTATATACCCAGGAATGAGCGGTGCTTATTACCGCTGAGAATCCAAGGGCTTTCTTTATTTGTTCCAAATGCTGAAGACACACTCTCTCATAAGCGAGTCCTGCCCAAATGTCGTGAAGAGCGGTAGATGATTGAGAGCTCCAAAAATGTCTGTCACCATTCACATTCTGCATGATGAATTTAAAGTAAAACAATGTGTAGTTGTCCATTAATTGATAAATGGCGTCTTTTTTCTTTCTCCCTATATGGGTATATATTCTAATGAAAGAGCATTGTTCTAATTCTTTCAGTGCAGTGCTGAACTGCTTAGAGTCAGCAAGTTTTGACTCCTCTATGATTTCATCTCTCGTCATTCCCGCTTTTTTCTTTGCCAATGTAGTTATAATTGCCACATGTACTCTTGGATTTCGGAACAGAGAGGCATATAATGCTTCAAATTCGTGAGTTAATTCTCCATTTTCAGCGAAAAATAGATTGTCGATATTTTGGGCAAAACTTTGACCACGCTGCATGAAACCCCAGTAATAAGGAATGCCGCCAAGAATCATGTATCCTTCGAGAATCTGCTTTCTTGTGAAACCAAGTTTGCTGTCTTCACACAACAACTCGCATTCATGAAGATTAAATGGTTGCAGATGTATCTGCTTTGTCAGACGATTATGAAGACCTCCATAATTCATCACAATATTCTCAATTATCCAGGATGTTGCGCTTCCACACACAATCAAAACTATATCTCGTCGCATGGTGGCCCATCCATTCCAAAAATGCTCTAAAGCCCTAATAAAGTTTGAACGTGGGGTATCCATCCAAGGCAGTTCGTCGATAAACACGACCTTTTTCCCCTCGGGACATGACGACAACCATTGCTGTAAAAGCCTGAACGCTTCGCTCCATGTGCGTGGCATGGCACATTTGCCCATACCAGCTAAATATAGTGACTCGCGGAACTCTGCTAATTGTTCTTTCAATGGTGCATCAAGAATTCCTGTGTGCTGGAAAGCGAATTTGTAGTTGAATGTCTCCCTCACAAGATAGGTTTTTCCAACACGACGACGGCCATAAACAGCAACAAATTCTGATTTTCTAGACTCCAAAAGTCTCAATAATGCTTCTTTTTCGTTTTCCCTGCCAATTATCATAAGACATACTATTTATCTCGCAAAAATAGTAATAATAGTCGAATAGAGCAAGATTTTTATACGAAAAATACCTGAAGCGTGTGGAAATCTATCAAAAATCAAGAGATTTCCACACATTTCAGAACATTTCCCACTACGACATTATGTAACTATTCAGCGATTTTGTTTTTTACTCGCATTATCATCAAACAAACTCAACAAAGAG
>CALDIG010000195.1 GCA_937904375.1 uncultured Prevotellaceae bacterium | reverse complement strand
CCAGTCATTAGCATGGTGAGGCGGTCGATGCCTATTCCTATACCGCTCGTGGGCGGCATGCCATATTGCAGAGCGCGCAGGAAGTCTTGATCGATTACCATTGCCTCGTCGTCGCCCTTATCGGCGAGTCGCATCTGCTCCTTGAAGCGCTCCTCCTGGTCGAGGGGGTCGTTAAGCTCGCTGTAGGCGTTGGCCACCTCCTTGCCGTTTACCATCAGCTCGAAGCGCTCGGTGAGTCCTGGCTTGCTGCGGTGCATCTTGGTGAGTGGCGACATCTCCACGGGGTAGTCGATGATGAAGGTGGGCTGTATGAATGTGCCCTCGCAGGTCTCGCCGAAGATTTCGTCGATGAGTTTGCCTTTGCCCATTGTCTCGTCAACCTCGATGTTGAGCTTCTGAGCCACCTCGCGGATTTGCGTCTCGTCCATTCCGCTCAAGTCGTAGCCGGTTTTCTCCTTGATGGCGTCGAGGATGGGCAGGCGGCGGTAGGGAGCCTTGAAGCTGATGGTCTTGCCGTCGATGACGCTCTCGGTGGTGCCGTTCACGGCGATGCAAATCTTCTCTAGCAGCTGCTCGGTGAACGACATCATCCAGTTGTAGTCCTTATATTGCACATATAGCTCCATGCAGGTGAACTCGGGGTTGTGGTTGCGGTCCATACCCTCGTTGCGGAAGTTCTTGCCAATCTCATACACGCCCTCGAAGCCGCCCACGATAAGGCGCTTCAAGTATAGCTCGGTGGCGATGCGCATATACATGTCGATGCCCAGCGCGTTGAAGTGCGTGATGAAGGGGCGCGCGCTGGCACCGCCAGCGATGGCTTGCAGGGTAGGGGTCTCGACCTCGGTGTATCCCGCCTCGTCAAGCACTTGGCGCATGGTGCGCAGCACTGTGGCGCGCTTGAGGAAGGTGTCTTTCACTCCCTCGTTCACCACCAGATCGACGTAGCGCTGACGGTAGCGCAGCTCTGGGTCGTCGAAGGCGTCGTAGGTCACGCCGTCCTTCACCTTGACGATGGGCAGCGGCTTGAGGCTCTTGCTCAGCACTTTGAGCGACTGGGCATGAACGCTAATCTCGCCGGTCTGCGTGCGGAACACATAACCCTCGATGCCCACGAAGTCGCCAATGTCGAGCAGCTTCTTGAACACCACGTTGTAGAGGTCTTTGTTCTCGTCAGGACATAGGTCGTCGCGGCTGATGTACACCTGTATGCGGCCCTTCGAGTCTTTAAGCTCCATAAACGAAGCCTTGCCCATGATGCGGCGTGTCATGATGCGTCCTGCCACGCTCACCTGGCGAGGTTCCTCGTCGTCTTTAAAACTCGCCTTTATCTCGTCGCTCCAAGCGTTTACCACATACTCGGCAGCTGGATAAGGGTCGATTCCCAACTCACGCAACTGGTTCAAACTATTGCGCCTAACTATCTCTTGTTCACTAAGTTCTAAGATGTTCATATTGTAGATTTTTGTTGTTTCTATTAATTGTTAAAAAATGTCGGAATGAGTGCCTACTTAATTGTGTACATTCTTACCCTAAGATATGTTTAAACATTTCTTCACTGTTTTCAGCAGTATAAACACGTCCTTCTTTTACGTCTTCAATGGCTTCGTCCAAACCGCTTTTGCGTTTCTTGGCTGGTTTGGCTATTGAAACTCCATTGAGAGAACTTAGAATTTTACGAAGACTTCTCAAAATAGATTTATCCTCAACATTAATTATTATCTGTTCCATAACTACACATTTAGTTTGCAAAGATACAACTTTTTTATGACTTTATCGCTTATTCTCCATTTCACGTATAAACTCGTCGGCTACATAAAGGTCGCCATATAGATAGAGTCCCGTTGATTTGTCGTGAAGAGCAGCACAAGTCTCACTCTCATAAAACAGCTGAAGTGCCCTCACAGGCTCTATTTTCAATCGCTTGGCAAGTTCTATGGCAATCGCTCCAATGCGGTTACTCATTATAATTTCCTGAACAATAGGAGATTTTGCTGGGTCTTCAGATACTCTCGGTTCCATCAAATAATAGATAATTATCGGTTATTTCTTGACTGAGCAAGCACATTTGGTTGTTGGGACTATGCACAGCCAACCTAGATAATGCAGTTCTCGAGTCCATTAATCCTGCCATAAAAAGATTTACAGTGTCAATAACCCTGTCATTGGCAATGCCTCCTTCAATATAATCATAATCTTTTGAAGGGTTTTCGCCTAATCGACTAGAGACAATAAACTCTAACCATTCTGAATCATAGGCCTTAAATATTTTACATCTTGCATTTGCAAGAATCTCATCACGGCGGAGCAAATATTTGTTTAAAACAGGATTTGTCTTTCTTTTTCGGGCAACCAGTAAAGCCCATTCCGTAGCTTGCTTGCGTAAATCAGTGACATAAAACCCCTGTCCAAAGTCTAAATTTGGTCGTCCATACATGCTGATGGGGTGCTCAACTACGAGAGTGCTACCATGATAAACTATAATGTTGCTCATTTTTTCTCCTCCCATTTGTTTAAACATTCTATCAAGCCTTTTGCTATGTTATCACGGCTTTCACTATGGAGAACTTCATAGTTTGGTAAAATATAATCATCTATCAACTTTACGCGTTTCATGCGCTCAAACACCGTCTTGTAGGATGTGCCCAAAACTCTTGCGGTAGCTTCAATGCAAGTGGCGATGAATGCCATGAGTTCTTGCGTTTTTGATATTTGCAGTAAATTATCCATATTATAGAGGTTTAAACTCATCTGCAAAGATACAACTTTTTTTCACGACAGCAAAAAAAATGCACCCGCGAGGTGCAGGTGCATTCTTTTAAAATATGTGAGAAGTATTATTTAACGTACTTCTTGCCGTTCTGGATATAGATGCCAGTCTCGGGAACGCTCTTGAGCTCACGGCCCATGAGGTCGAAGATGCGGTTGTCGGCCTTGTCGGCAGCGATAGTGCTGATGCCTACGTTCTCAGCGAGAGTAACCTTCAGCATAGGAACACCTTCTTCTCTGTCATAAACGAGCTCGAAGTTGTAAGTGCCAGCCTCAGCGATGCGGAAGTTTGCACCGTCGCACATAGTGAGGTTTACACCAAGAAGATCCTCGTTGATCAGGAAGTAGCCAACTTGGTTAGCGTCCTCGCCACCATACCAAACAGTAGCACCTGTCTCGTCGAAGGTGATAACCTTGAACTCAGCCTCAGCCTCGAGAGCTACGCCCTCAGCCTTGTTGTCAACGAACTCAATCATGCCCTCAACTTGGTTCCAGCCGTTGAAGGTACCTACCAGGTAGTAACCCATCTCCTGAACATCCTCAGCGAGAGTGGTGAAGAGAGTGCTCTTGGTCCAGTCGGTCGACTTGTCGCCTTCCTCGTTAAATGCCATAACTTGTACCTCATATACTGTCTCGGGAGTCAGACCCTCGATAGTGTAAGGATTCTCAACGTTCTCGCAAAGAGTCCACTCTGCTGGCTCAACAGCGTCGGGAACCTCAACAGCGATGTTGTCGATGTAGATAGCCCACTGGTCGGTGCAGTCATAGTGACGGAAGGCGATAACGCCCATGCCCTCAAATGCGCCCAGGTCAAGCTCGAAGCTCTCGGGATCAGTTCCAGTTGGCTGGATGAACTCAGAGATAGCGATGAACTCGTCGGTGCTCTCCCACTCGGGATTGTCGCACACGTAAACCATGATCTTGTCGGGATAAGAGCCACTTCGCTGCCAAGCGTCAAACTTGAGAGTGCCACCCAGGGGTACCTCGGGAGTGAACAGCCAGTTGTCGGGAGTGAGTGCGGTGTAGTTAGCATAGCTAGCGCTGTAGAAGCAAACGTCGTCCTGAGCGTCGCTGCTG
This sequence comes from uncultured Prevotellaceae bacterium, assembly GCA_937904375.1. GTDB lineage: Bacteria > Bacteroidota > Bacteroidia > Bacteroidales > Muribaculaceae > Sodaliphilus. The sequence goes on along the minus strand of CALDIG010000195.1, from coordinate 8,678 downwards.
TAAGCGAGACCCCAGCCGTTGCCGTCGCCATCGGCGTCGTAACTCATCCAGCCCTCGAGTTGATCCTCATATCCATCCAATGGGAAGTCCCAGAGACGGTTCATCAAAGCAGGATCAGTCCAAGGACGCCAGCGCAGGTTCCAAGTAGCGTTGTTCTCGCCGGGAACCCAAGTAACCTCACCGGTGGTAGCGGTTGGAGTAACAGCTACGTCGGTAGGAATGGTTGGTTCGGGAGTTACCACACCACTAGGATTAAAGGTGATGTCGTCGATGTTCAGGAAGAACATGTCGGTAACGTTGTGGTGAACGATAGCGAACTTACCGGTCTGGCCTGCATAAGGAGCCAAATCATACTCATACTCAACATACTCGCCAGTAGCGGTCTTGTCGGTACCTACCTGAGTCCAGGTCTCACCGTCAACGGTTACATAAACACCAAATACCTCAGAACAATAGTTAGCATCCTGACCCATAGCCCAGAACTTGAGAGCACCGCCCAGAGTGAGCTCGGGCGAAACCAGCCAGTTGTTGGGGGTGAGAACGGCATAGTTGTCGTTGTCATAGCTTGCCGAAGCAATAAGACCCTCGCCTTCGTGAGCTGTCATGCGACCAGAGGTAAGACCAGTGTTGTTGTAGTAAGTCCAGTTGAAGCCGTCGCCGTCCTTGTCCTCAGCAGTGAAAGGAGAGAGACCAGCATCAGCATCCTCAAAGTCCCAAACGTACTCACCGTCACGGTTAGGCATAACAGCGTTGAGGGTGGTAACGTTGGCCTCTACAGCCTTAGGTGAAACGCCATTGCGAGTTGCCAAGTAGTTGGCTACTCTGGGCTGTTGTTTCGCAATTGTTGTAGAAATCTTTGCGTTCATTGGCAATACGAGAAATGCCAATAACATCAGTAAAGTAATTTTTTTCATAAAAAATGAATTAAATTGGTTAATAAATAAAGGATAACTGTAAAATTATTCTGCAAATATAGGCATTTTTTCCTAAACAACCAAAAAAAACAGCTATATAAATGAAAATAGTGGGTGTTTTTTATACTTTAAAAAGCACTATTCACAGTGAAAAATAGTGCATTTAACCTAAATTGGTCATTAGGCGACGATAGGTTGTTAACTGTTCCACTACAGCAAAGGTGTCATGTATAACGGTAAAAAGGTGATTCCCCATTCCTGTTATTCTTCCAGTCGAGTAACTGGTTGTAAATCTTGCGTTTTAAAATCATAGTTACACCTTTTTGAGATTTTTCAAAAGCGAAATTCGCACCTTTTTGAGATTTTTCAAAAGCGAAATTCACACCTTTTCGAGATTTTTTCGTTGGCAAAATTACACCTTTTTGAGATTTTATGCAATTTTTCTGGGATTTTTTTCAGTTCTTCCGATAATTATATGTGATGGCGATGACAACCTAGAGATGCGGGACGGGCGCTTCACTTATAATTGAATTAAAATTATTATGAAAATTTCATATTCACAGAAACAATTTTAATTCTAATTTTCAATTAATTTTAAGCGCGTAGCGCGCACTTTGAGCATCTAACGCACTTTAACCCGAATCTGTCATTAGGCTACGATAGGTAGTTAACTTTTGCAAGCCGTGTTTTCTGTAGTTTGAAATTTTTTGCTATCTTTGCCCTCGGTTATGGATTGCAGAGTGGAAATACCTGTGGTGCCGGAACGCCAAGTGGCGTTGCCGCCATCGAAGAGCCTCGCCGCCAGAGTGTTGATGATCAATGCTCTTGGGGGTGGAACGTGGAAGGTGGAACGTGGAAGGTGGAACGAACGGTGTGATGACATCGACATTATGGATGCGGCAATAACAAGCGGCGATGATCATATCGATGTGGGTGCCTCGGGCACGGCGATGCGCTTTCTCACCGCCTATTTCGCCTGCCGGGAAGGGCGTGTTATCACGCTCGACGGCAGCCCTCGCATGAGGCAGCGACCCATAGGTGCGCTCGTCGATGCCCTGCGGCAGATGGGTGCCGGCATCGAGTATCTGGGCGATGAAGGCTTTCCCCCTCTCAAGATTGAGGGTCGCAACTTGCATGGAGGCACAATCACTATGCGTGGCGACGTGAGCAGCCAGTTTGTCTCGGCTCTGCTCATGGTTGCCCCTCTTGCCGGCGGTGTCACGCTCACCCTTGAGGGCGATGTCGTCTCCCGCCCCTACATCGACATGACCATTGCGCTGATGCGCCGCTACGGCATCGAGACGCATTGGCGCAATTCTCCTTTTGTAGGGACGAGGACTGCCTCGTCCGCAAAACCGCAACAATCTATCGTGGTTCCCGCAGGGCAATATATTGCCAAGCCTCTTGAGATTGAAGGCGACTGGAGCGCGGCGAGCTACTGGTTTGCCATGAAAGCCCTGCTGCCAGAGTCGCGCATCGTGCTATCGCCGTTGCGCCGGGACAGCCTTCAGGGCGACCGGGCGATAGTAGAGATAATGGCGCCGCTGGGAGTGAAGGCGCGGTTTCTTGAGGAAGATAAGGTGACGCTTTCCTACTCAAATTGTCATACTCCCCCTTTATCCCCCTCTATCTTAGAGGGGGAGCTTGCGTCGGCTGCCACAGCGGACAAGGCACGCCTTGTCCCTACATATATACGCGACATGGCGGCTACCCCCGACCTGGTGCCCACCCTAGCCGTGACGCTGTGCCTGCTGCGGGTGCCGTTCACTCTCACTGGGGTTGCCACGCTGCGCCTCAAGGAGAGCGACCGCCTCGATGCATTGCGTGAGGAACTCGCCAGGCTTGGATATATCATTGAGATTTCTGCCGGCACCATGAGCTGCGACGGCAACCATTTCGAAGTCAAGGGTGAGATAACGCTCGACTCGCACGGCGACCACCGCATGGCGATGGCACTGAGCCTCGCAGCCACCCGCCATCCTGGCATCACAATAAAAGATGCCGAGGTGGTAAGTAAGTCTTACCCCAGTTGGTGGAAGCAACTACTGAAAAAATAAGAAAAACAACCTTGGTACACAATTTTATGGTCCATAAAGTTGTGTACCAAGATTTTTTTTCTACTTTTGCCCCGAAATTATTTATCAAATCACTATGGATAAAACATTTGTATATGGTATGTCGGTAGAAGGAAAGAACTTTACCGATCGCAAACGCGAAACTGAAAGGCTTAAACTTGACTTTGAGAACGGCATTAACGTGATTCTTGTATCACCTCGTCGTATAGGTAAAAGCTCAATTGTAAAGAAAGTCATGTCAGAAATTACAGACCCTAATATAAAAGTTGTATATATGGACATATACGACTGTCGTAGCGAGTATGACTTCTACAATCGTTTTGCTCTTACACTGATGAAAGAAACAGCGACAAAAACCGAGCAAGTGATTAAAAACATAAAGCGTTTTCTTATCAGGCTTTCCCCTAAAATCTCATTCTCGCCCGACAACATAAACGACATTTCTCTCTCGCTTGGCATCACTCCACAAAACTACCAGCCAGAGGAAATTCTACAACTCCCGGAGCTTATAGCAAAGGAAAAGGGTGTTCATCTTGTGGTATGTATTGGCGAATTTCAGCAAATAGGTGAGTTCCCGGAATCGATAACCGTTCAGAAACGCTTGCGTGGAGTGTGGCAACACCAGCGAAATGTGTCATATTGCCTCTTTGGGAGTAAGAAACACCTGATGATAAATTTGTTTCAAAACCGCAAGATGCCATTCTATCAGTTTGGTGAGATGATGTATCTTGACATAATTCCTACACAGGAGTGGATACCTTTCATTTGTAGGCGCTTTGAGAGTCAAGGAAAGACAATCTCAGAAGATTTGGCGCAAAGAATATGTGAGACTGTTGAAAATGTCTCTTCTTATGTTCAACAACTTGCTTGGAACGTTTTTGCAGAGACCAAAGTTGATGTTACCGAACAAGATTTCATTAACGGAGTAGATGCCCTGCTCGCACAATGCTCTGGTCTCTTTGAGGAACAACTTAAAGGCTTGACTTCCTATCAGATTAATTTCATTCGGGCGATATGCAATGGTGTTACATCTGGTTTTGGCAGCAAGGCGATACTTCTGGAATACAATTTGGGCAGCAAGTCAAATATCTCGGCAATAAAAAACGCATTAATTGAACGTGAACTTATCGAGAGCAAAAACGGAACTGTCTATATCGAAGACCCGATATTCAGATTGTGGTTCAGAAAAAAATACATGTAAAAATATGAAGCACAAACTTAACGAACTTTCGGACAAGGCACGCCTTGTCCCTACTTAAAACTTAACACTTATTACTTAACACTTAACAACCGTGCTTCCTGCGTTTTACATATTTCTTGCTATGGTGGTGATAGGGGTGATTCTCTTTATCCACGACCGCTTGACGGATAAGAGGGATGATGGGAGAGAGGAGAGCGGGGAGAATGAAGATGTGCCCGAGCCCCAGGATGCGTGCAGCGACGACTGCTGCGGCATCCATGACGTGTGCCCCAGCGAGATGATGCTGCGCCACCTCAACGACCCCATCGAGTACTACGACGACGAGGAGCTCGACGCCTTCAAGGGGCGCGAGCCCAATGACTACAGTGCCGACGAGCTGGAGCAGTGGCGCGACGTGCTCTATACCCTGCGCCACGACGAACTCCTGCCCTGGGAACGCTCCATCAAGAAACGCGGCATCCAGCTCCCCGATGTCATTAAAGAAGAACTTATCTCAATGCACAATTCATAATGCACAATTCATAATGCACAATGCCCCCTCCCATTAGATTGCTTGAAGGGCGCGCTGCGCGCTTAAAATTAATTGAAAATTTAAATAAAAATTTTTCTCAGTGACTATGAAATTTTAAAAATTATTTTAATCGAAGCACCCACCCAATGCACAATTGATAATGCACAATCTATAACATCTATAAAAACATATAGATGCTGTGTAATATCAACTTTTCAAAGAAAAAAAATAATTTTTTGTAATAAAATTTTGCAATTTCGCTTAAAAATACTACCTTTGTGGCATACTATTGAATAATTGCGATATTTGTCATTATGTAAATATTTATCATTAAATATTTTAGTGTTTATTTTCTATATTATTAACCAAAACCGTTTTTTTATGAAAAAATTCATTTACTCTTTGGTTTTGTGTGCAATCGCAGCTATTCCTGCTTTTGCACAGGAGACCTTGACGGTGTATGACGGCGACGCAACTAACGGTTACGTTCCCGTTTATGGCTTCTATGCCGATGCTTACCAGAAGATCGACATGGTGATGCCAGGTGACGACCTTAGCGAGTTGCAGGGTGCCACTCTCACCAAGTTGACATGGTACCTGACAACTCCAGCTGCAGCAGCGTGGGCTGGCAACTTCCAGATTTACTTGATGGAGGTTGACTATGCAACACCCACTGCCTATGCCGATGTGGCTAATGCAACCCTTGTCTTTGAGGGTCCACTTGATGGCACTGGCGAGACACTGGAGATTGAGTTTGCCAACGACTACACCTATGATGGTGGCAACCTGCTGATTGCTGTTCGTCAGGTAGAGACGGGCACTTACAAGAGTGCTACCTTCGCAGGTCAAGAGGCTACTGGCGCAGCTCTCCAGGGCTACAGCTACAGCTCACTCGAGGCTGTGAACATGAACGTTCGCAACTTCTTGCCCAAGACCACATTTGAGTTCACTCCTGGTGCTGGCGTTATCTACTACAAGCCCAAGAACTTGGCTGTTGAGGCAGGCGTTAACGACGCAGTTGTTACTTGGGTTAATGGTGGCGACGAGACCTCTTGGGGCGTTGAGTACAAGAAGGCTGCCGATGAGGAGTGGATTGATGCCGGTACAGTTACCGAGAAAACCATTACCCTCGATGCACTTGAGGCTGGCGTGAAGTATGACGTTCGCGTTAAGAGTATCTATGCCGACGGCGGCGAGAGCGGATGGACTCAGACCTCATTTGCTACCCTCGCTTGCGAGGAGACCGACATGGGCGAGGTAGAGTACACCCTCACCGACACCTACGGCGACGGCTGGAACGGCGGCGGCAAGCTGCAGATCTTCCTTGCCGGCACCGACGTGCTGATTCAGGAGCTCCAACTTCCTAACGGCAGTGGCAACAGCGAGCTCTCGGGCACCTTCAAGCTGTGCTACGGCGTTGACTACGACCTCGTTTGGGTAGCTGGTACTTACAACTATGAGAACGGCTTCATTCTGATTGGCCCAGAGGGAGAGACTATCGCTGAGTTCCAAGGAACAGGTCAAAGCAGTGGCCCAGTTCCCGAACCAGGTATCTTGACCACCTTCCAAATCCACATGAACACTTGCCCACGTCCAACCGAAGTTGTTGCTGAGAACATCACTTACAACAGCGCAGAGATCAGTTGGATTCCTGGCACTCAAGAGCAAGACCTCTTTGAGCTTGTTTATGCTAAGGGCGAGTTTGATCCCGATGCAATCAACATGGTTCCTGTTCAGGTTAACGATCCATTCTGCACCCTCACCGACCTTGAGGAGAACAGCGCTTACAGCGTATATGTACGCAGCGTCTGCAGCGAGGAGGATCACAGCCGCTGGAGCAAGGTTTGCACCTTCGAGACTCCATTGCGCTTCCCACTTCCCGAGGATCTCGCTGTTACCAACATCACTAAGAACAGCGCTGAGGCCAACTGGACAGGCACTGCCGAGAACTACAACTTCCGCTATCGTCCCGTTACCGGTCTGAATGACAGCTTCGAGGATGAGGTTACTACCATGCAAAACGTTGACAACGACGGCGACGGCAACGCATGGCAAATCCTAAAGATTGTTGACTGGAACATGGGTGGCGTTGCTCTTACTGCTGCCGATGGCGAATACTGCATCGTTTCGGAGTCAGTGACTATCGAAGGATCTACTGCTGTAACAGGCGACAACTGGCTGATTTCTCCGAAGTGTGACCTCGCAGGAACTCTTAGTCTCTCGGCTGCCGACCTTGGCGAGAGCTATGGCGAGAGCTTCAGTGTGATGATTTCTACTACCGGCAACAATCCTGCCGACTTCACTGAGCTTGCATCTGAGAGCATTGCTAGCGCTCTCAACGAATGGAACAACTTTGAGTATGACCTGAGCGCATTTGAGGGTCAGCAAGGTTATGTAGCTATCCGTCACCAGCCAAATGGCAGCGGTGGTTACATCCTCATGATTGACAACGTTAAGATTGCAGGCGAGGCCGTTCCCGAGGCCGAGTGGACTCTGATGGAAGGCGTTACCAGCCCCGTTACTATGGAAGGTCTTGAGCCAGGCACACTCTATGAGTGCCAGGTACAGGGCAACTTCGACGAGGGCAGCTCGCAGTGGACTGAGAGCGTGCTCTTCACCACTACTAGCGCCGACGCTATGCCTGCAGAAGTTACTGTTGACAACATCACCGCTACTACTGCCGATGTTAACGTAATTGGCTCGCAAGAGACTTACAACATCCGCTACCGCACTGCTGCTATCCACTACGGTGTTGTAGAGGACTTCCTTGGCTATGAGACTGGTGACGTTCCTACTGGCTGGACTACTATCGACGCCGATGGCGACGGTCAGAACTGGTATGTATGGAACCTCACTCTCGATGATGGCACTGTTCAGACTACTCTGTCTTCTAACAGCTACATCAACAACTATGGCGCATTGACTCCCGACAACTGGATCATCACTCCTCAGAGCACTCTCGGCAACACTGTTAGCTTCGTTGCTTGGGGACAGGATCCTAGCTATGCAGCTGAGCACTTCCAGGTATATGTAAGCACTACCGGCACCGACGTAGCCGACTTCTCGCCAATCAGCGAGGAAATCGTTGCTACCGGTGAGAAGACCACTTACGAATTTGACCTTGGTCCATACGCTGGTGAGCCGGGCTACATCGCTATCCGTCACTTCAACGTAACCGACATGTATGTCCTCAATGTTACCGACTTCTACATGGCAGGTGAGCAAGAGGATGTTCCCGCCGGCGACTGGATTGTTGTTGAGAACGTAGAAGTACCTTACACTCTCGAGGGTCTCGCTCCTGAGACTACCTATGAGCTGCAGGTACAGGGCATCTATAACGCTAAGGCTACTACCGCTTGGACTAACAGCGTATTCTTCACCACTCTCGAGGGCCAGGCTGAGGCTCCTTACTACTTGGTTGGTACATTCAACGACTGGAACCAGACCGAGGAAGGCGGACGCATCGAGTTCGTTGACAACAAGGCTGAGGGCGTAGTTCTTGATACCGATGCTGAGTTCAAGGTTATCACTCCTGCTGCTGATGGTGGCTGGATCTGGTACGGTGGCGAGGATGCTAACCAAGTTGGCTTCTTCTACATCAACGAAGATCTCCTTGGTGTAAACCTCACTATGTGCGACGGTGCAAACTTCCGCATCTATGAGGCTGGCACTTACAACTTCGAGCTTGTATATGACAGAGAAGAAGGTGTTCCTATGCTGAAGGTTACTCTTGCAGAGAACGTAGGCATCAGCACTATCGCTGTTGACAGCCAGAGCAACGACTGGTATAACCTCAACGGCCAGAAGCTCAACGGCAAGCCCGTTACTCCTGGTATCTACATCAACGGAAATAAGAAGGTTATTATCAAATAATCTTTCTCGAGTTGATAAATTGAAAAAGCACCCGCCCCGCGGGTGCTTTTTTTGTACGACGGGCATGTTATACATCTGTGGTGAAAGTCCACTCGGGGCGTAGT
>CALDIG010000194.1 GCA_937904375.1 uncultured Prevotellaceae bacterium | reverse complement strand
GGCTATATAATAACCGAACCAAACTCGTCGCGTACTAATGTGCCGGGCGTTTTTGCGTGTGGCGATGTTATGGATCGTACTTATCGACAAGCAATTGTAGCAGCAGGCTCTGGCTGCAAAGCTGCACTTGATGCCGCAGATCTTCTCCGATCTCACGGTCCTTTCGAACCGCATCGACTTCCTCTCAACGAGATGGAATACACCACCATGCCTCCGCTCCATCCCATCAGGGTCTCGCCCTGGGGCGCCTTGTTTATGATGCCAATGCGGTAGTGGCTACGCTCAAATGACTTATAATTAGTCTCAACAATCGAGTGGAAGTTACCATTTCCCTCCTCTACAGTACACACAAAATACAACTCACCAGAATAATACTTTGCAAACACCGAGTCGCTTTCGCTGGAGACTACATAAACACTGTCGAGCATTGCCTCGCGTGGCACATCAAGGCGATGAACGAGCGTGTCGGCAAGGATGTCCCATATTACGATATCTACCGTGTGGCGTTGAGGCGAGCGCGACCACATACTCGAATACCCTCTCATAGGCTCACGGCTGTACCAGTTGCTCAAGAAAGTGGCTAGAGAGTCGCTATCTCCCATCGTTTTGCGGATACTGATTGGCATATTCCCGTCGTTGCCCGCCGACACCACACACACTCGTCCCGGTCCCGACACTTCGTCAAAAAGGCGGCACAGCACCGAGCTGCCGTCGTGCGCCCCGTCCTGGCTACCAATGCTCATATTGATGACCGCGGGCAGACCCACCTCGTCGGCATAATTGAAGATATACTTTATTGAATTGGCGATATTAAAATCAGTAAGGCTGTCTTCAGACATGGCACATGCCACAATTTGCGCTCCCGTGGCAACGCCATTATAGCCATTGGCAAGATAGCTGCCCGCGGCAGTTCCCGTGGTGTGAGTACCGTGCATATAGGTGCTGTCATCGGTGGTTAGATTCATTATTTGCTCGGGGGTTGTGTATTCACTACCTGGAAGTTCCATGCCGTCAATTACGGGTGGCGTGCCATTATGGTCACCGGGCAGATAGGCGCGCACGATGCGGTTGTTGCCGTCCTTGTCAAGGAAATTGATATGGTTGAAATCCACGCCCACGTCAATCATCCCCACCACTACCCCATTACCGGTGTAAGCAAAACGGGGGGTGCTATCCTGGGTTATTGTCATCGCAGGAAATCGCGACATCTCACGTGCTACATTATTACACAACTGGTAACGACGCTCGATTTCAAGGCCTTTAACGCCTTTTATCTTCGCCAACTCCCCCACATGGCTCAACGGCACCATAACTGTAGCAACATTGCCGAACCGGGCGTTAACTGTAGCCCCATGTTGGCTCAACCGAGAAAGAGCATTTGTGTCATCAACTGTCACAAAGACGCGAAGCATAGCATTCTCATCGTCAAGTGATTGATCTTTTGCCGGAATTATGCGAGTTTTGTGCTGTCGTTTTGCCAGTTCAAGTGACGACCGTGCCGTGAGCACACCGGCGATTGCCGCATCGATAGCGACAAATGCCAAGAGATAAAGGAATATGCGTTTCATAGTTTATTCGTTTATTCGTTTATTCGTTTTTTCTTTTAGTTTGCAAATATACACTTTTCCAGTCACTTTAGCAAAAAAATCCCGATGGAGAACTTGTTCTCTCCACCGGGACAGTGATTGTTATTATACTTATTATTTCAGGTTCTCAACAAACTTGCGAAGGTTCTCATTGGTAGGATCACTCTCAAGCCATTTCCTGTAATAATCTTTCGCTACATCCATTTGACCATTGTTTTTGTAGTAAGTGGCAAGGTAGCGGTAAACATTCTGATAGTAATAGGTGGCATTCTCGTCATCCTTATTAGCGTTTACTGCGGCAAGTAGCTTCTTGTAATACTCAAGAGCGCCACCTTTGTACTCGTTATTCTCTGCCATCACTTCTGCACGTGCTGCGAGGTTCAAGTTGCTCATATCATCGGGTGCTTTATCAAGAAGCTCTTTGATAGCAGCTCTTGCCTTTGCAATGGCATCCTGTTTAACAGTTTCGTCTTGGGTGTTCTCGCCAACTCGACAATAAGCATTACCAAGTTGATAGAGGTCATTTACAGTATAATCGCCGCCATCAACAATTTGCTGACGCAATTGAGCCGCTTTCTCATAATCTTTATTCTTATTATAGATGCTTGCTAATTGTGCTTTAAAGTCCGAATTCTCAGGGAATTGAGCTATAGCCTTCTCAAATGCCGAAACAGCTTCAACCTCCCTATTTGCATTTCTCAGCGCATTGGCATATCTCATATAATCAGATTCAAGATAAGGAGTCGCCTTATTCTCGGGCAATGCAAAAAACTCATTGCCAGTATTTACTGCATTCTCCCAGTCTTGCTTACCACAGAAACTATAGAACTTCAAGCGATAACCAAAGAATTTATTCGCTTGTGTTTCTTCCTTAGCGATAATCTCATTGCACACCTCAATAGCCTTGTCATAATCCTTGCTCATCCACAACAACTGAGCATAACGAATCTCATCTTTTGCGAAATGATTTGGATTGTTGTAGTATGCACCATAATGTTCCACAGCTTTAGGCAGATTGCCTTTTATTGATGATGCACCATAGTATTTCTCGGCAAGTTCGCGTTGAACAAGTGCACTGTTTGGAACCATGGTAAGCAGCTCCTCAAGGGCCTCTACTGCTCTTTCCTCATTAAGGAAGAAATCTACATTGGCAAACTTCACACGGCTTTCAATATTTGCAGGTTCATAACCAAAAGCCAGCTCATATTGACCTGCCGCCTGGCCCCACTCTTTCTTGATGCCCAAGTCATCGCCCTTAAAGATATAGTAGTCGGGATCTTTTGGATTCCACTTGAAAGCGTTATTGCAGTTTTTCTCAATCTGTTTTGCGTAAGCGTTAGGATCTACACTGTAATAAGCATTGGCAATAGCTATAGCCACCTTGGGGTCTTTCTTTGTGCATTTCTCTGCTTGCTTAAAGAAATTCTCTGCCTCCTTAAGGTTTTTGTTCTCAAGGGAGATAGTGCCTTTGCCCACATAGTTATAGGCATAGCCCGCATTTGCTTGAACGCCCTTGTCAAAATAAGAGCTTGCTGTTGCCTTATCACCTTTGTGCAATGCGATTTGACCTAGGTAGTAGTATGCCTCTGCCTTGTTGGTCTCGGCATTGTTAAGATTTCTTTCAAGAAGCTCTTGAGCGTCGTCAAGTTTCCCAATCTTGTAGAAATCGATACCATCTTTGTAACCTTGTGCGTTAGCAACTAAGGACGCACATGCCATAAGCATGGATGCGAATAAAAATTTTGCTTTCATTTCTGTAATTATTTAATGGTTATTAATTATTTTCTTTAAACTGATTATTATCTTATTTTAAGTTAATAACTCTATCTTCTAATCGATATGGAGAGATACCAGTATGCAACATTATCTTTTGACCTATAGATCCTGTAATAAATACATAGAATTTATTCTCAACAGTACCCAACGGAGACGCATTTATTGCATAAACGACACGGAACAAAGGATAGTCTCCGTCGTATATATGCTGTTGATAGGGTTTATAGATAGTGGGGGTTCCGTTTTTATTAACTCTTATACCAATCACTTTGAACTCATCAACAGGATCGGCTGTTTGTGAATACTGTCCATCGTCATAATGAACTTGCGATTTCATGTCATCTGCAATCCAACTTACACCAACAATGCCAATTGCTGTTTTATCTTTCTTCACCAAGTCAAAAACTGCCTCAGTACCGCCTTGAGCATATACATCTATATTAAAATCTTTGCCTTCATTAAACTTGTCTTTGATATAATGAACTGCACCTGAACCATTTCTGTCAAAAACCAACTTTATGGGTTTGTCTGGTTGAACGATTGAATTTAGTTCCCCCCATTTCGTTTTTTTACCTGTTATGATGTCTTGAATATCTTCCATCGACAAATTATCCACATCGTTCCCTTTGTTAACTATGAGAGCAATAGCATCTACTGCAATAGGTAGTGAATGTGAGCCTCTATTTTGTTTTTTTAATGTTGATTTCTCACCATTTGTAAGATCCCTATAAGTAATGATAAGATCCACTTTGTTGTTAAGCAAAGAATCAATGGCCGAAGACTCATCTGTATAGCTTGGCAAGACGCAAATTCCTGCATCGAAATTACGACTCTCAAAAACCTGAATTTCCTCATCAAGAATATCTCTGAAAGACTCGTCACATACAACATTACAGAGTTTTATCTCTTGTTCGCTTTTTTTGCTGCAACCACTGCACGATGTTATAGTAGTAGATATGACAGCAATAAGCAATAAGCAATATGTATATCTATTTATTCTCATGATTTTCCTGTGTTTGATTGTATTTGCTAAACCTTTCCTCCATATCTCTCAGGCGATAATAGTCACTACCTTTTATCTGCCTGTAGCAGCGGTAAATGCCATAAAGGACGAGAACTATTGCGAAAACATATCGCAGCGAGAGCCACGGCTCTGTATTCCATTTAAAAAAATTGACAAATAGCAGATAAGCCATACCGAAATACACTAATATCATAAACGCTCCGAAGAGTATCCTGATTGCCTTAAACATGGTTGATGCCTTGAACTGCATATTCTCAATATCTTAAATTTAAATAAAATGCTCACGCTCGCAAGGCTTTGAGCAAGCTCAAGCGTTTTCTCGCTTAATCGCATTTTTGTACCTTAGACCTAACGATTGTGGTTTTGTTTAATGCTTAATGCAAAAATCCTGCCAACTATTAATTTTAAATTCAAGTTTCGCAAATTGTTAACTTGCTCACAGTTTAATATTTAGTGGTTATTGTTTAGAGGACAATCTATATGAATTATTGAAAATTCTTCAAAATTTTCTTCTCTGAACACTAGACTATAACCTCTAAACTTCAAGTTTTTAAAGTTCTAGAACTTTAGAAACTTGAGTTTTAACTTGTAAAAGTACTAAAAAAATATTTAGACAGCTCTAAACCACACAACATATTATAAAATCTTAACACAAAAACGACCTTTGGCAACTATTCAGCGGTGTCGCCATTATCAAACAAAGACAACAAAACCAAACAAAAATGCGATTGTAGGGACACGGCATGCCGTGTCTGCGTTGGGCCATGATACGGCGCATTAACCTTGCGCACGAGACGGTGTCGCTGTTGCAAAACTCCCACTACAATATTAACAACTGAATTATCTGAATGTTCTGATTTTATACACAATTTATTTTCAGGATTTTATGTTTTTCTTGATTTCAGATATTTCAGAAAAATCTGTTGTTTTTTTATGTTTTGCAACAGCCTGACCCTACAGCGGCAACGCCAATATCGCGATTTTTCCATTGCCAGCATCATGTAGGGACACGGCATGCCGTGTCCGCGTTGGGTCACTGCGTCACTTTGTCCATTGTCAATTCGTTGAAACGATAACGGTCGTCGAGTAGGGCTTGACCCTTCATTGATGCTACCAACTCCTCATCAGCATCTTCTCGTCGCATTCTGCGTGTTGTCGTAAACACCACTTTATACTCTGCCCTCTTGTCATCCCTTATCACCTTTTTAACATCTATGTTAAGCTCCGAGAACCCTATAGAGTCGATATCGCTCTCACGATAAGCGTCAAAATATTCCTTCACATCATCGAGCGATGCCTGTGGCTTGCCCATGAAGCTTGACAACTGTGTATTGCACGTCGAGAGCATGAGGTTCACATCCCATTCTTCCAATGCCAAGAGGAAATTATGCACAGTGCTTCTCACGTTGTCACGCTCACTATCGGTAAGTTCGGCACGCCGTTTCTCGTCAAGATGCTCACGAGCGTCAGCAATATGTCTCCCATCAGGGAACTCCTTAACATATTGCTCGTATGCGTCTTTGCCGTTTGCTGTCACAGCCTTGTTCCACACCAAGTCATCGAGGATTTTGCGTGCTTCATCGAGATGCTCGCTGCCTGGGTGGTTTCTGATGTAAGAACGCAGGTGGTCTTCGTCGTTGCTCACTCGAGCCTGATCCCAGTCTTCCTTGTCTCTCACAAGATCATCGAACATCTTTTTTGCCTCATTATAATGCTCACCATCAGGATATTTCTCTATGTATGTTCTTAGGTCATCGATTCGTTTCCTCGACACACATTCCTCCCACAGCGACTCCTCATTGCGATGGTTGATATATGTGAAGATGCCGGCAGCGAGAGCTATAGCAGCGAGGATTGACACTATCGACACCACTAAGGCGCGGAGGTTCTTCTTCGAGCTGTCTTCGTCATTCTTGCTATTACCTGTATCACGCAACGGACTCCAATCTGGGGCAGGAGCCTTGGGAGGGTGACTATCTTCCTGGTGGTGATAAACGCGAGCCCCACAATAGGAGCAATATGTGTCGGTGGCACCTACACGTGTGCCGCAATTGGGACAGTTCATGATCTTATTTTTAAATAAAACGTTCTATGTTTTTTATAATTTCTACAGTCAAAAAGCAGGTAGTTTTAAATGAAACCGCAGCGTGGCACCATGAGGTCACAATATATTCAAAAAGTTGCACCTATCGGTGTCAAAAAGCCTCGCAAGCTCGGTGATTTATAGTCTCAAGGTTAAAATTTCCTGCGTAAGCAGGCTTTTCGACGAACTCCGTTCGAAGCTTTTTGAATGAAACCGCAGCATGTGAACTCCGCTCGCATCTTTTTTACAATTATTTCAATGACCGTGTAGTTTCATGTCTATATAGTGTTGCAAAATTAAGCAAAATATTTATCCTGACACAAGATTTTGATATAAAAAAACAAAAAAGTCATAGAGACTTTACCCTATGGCTTTTTTGAAAATGTATTTCAATTTTGAATTTCGAAATAACAGAGATTAGTTCACGCCTTGCAGCTTGAAGGTCACAGGAAGGGTGTACCACACGCGAACGGGGTCGCCCACGGCGTTGCGGCCGGGTGAGAACTTAGGCAGCATCTTGCAGACGCGAACAGCCTCACGGTCGAGGTCTTTATCCACGCCACGAGCGACTTTCACCTCGCCTACTTTACCGTCTTTCTCTACCACAAACTGAACGATAACCTTACCTTGAACACTATTATCCTGAGCTACCTGAGGATACTTGATGTTCTTGTTGATGAACTGCATCAGAGCGGCATCTCCACCAGGGAACGAAGGCATGTGAGCGGCACTCTTGAACACCTCTTCCTCTTTGGGTTTGGGCTCAGGCTTGGGCTCTTCCTTCTTCTCCTCTTGTTTGGGAAGTTCTTTAACTACAGTCTCTTCAATTTGTCTTGTAGCTTTGGTAGGATCATCTGTTCCCTTGTCCTCATCAACTGCACCAATGGCTTTATCATTTTCTTTAATTTCATCTGCAGTCTTAGGTGGAGTCTTAACAAGCTCATCTTCAACAATCTTCATCTCTGTAACTTGTTGGGATTGCTGAACCTCTTCCTCTTGAACCTCAATTATTTCTTCCTCCTTGAGGTAAATATCCTCATCCTCCACTTCTGGCATCTCGATTTCTGCCTGTTTTAACTGTTCTTGCTCAAGTCGCTCTTGTTTTATTCTTTCATATTCCTCTCTGTCTCTCCTCTCTTTCCAAGCATATAGAAAAAGACCTGCAGTCAACAGAAGAGCAATTATGGTAGTAAATAAGATTGACTTATTGTGACGTTTATCAGAGTCGATGCGAATATCATAAGCACCAAAGTCCTTATTCTTACCTTCAAAAACAAGGTCTAGCCAACGTTTAGATGAAAGATCAACTTCTTTTGCCATAGTTTTCTTATTTTTAAAGATTAATAATTATTTGGATTTGGTGAGACCGCCAATATCATTACCCACTTTCTGCTTAAAGAGTGCAGAGTCTTGCGCATTCAGAGTCTCTAACTGCCACGTTGAAATCTGGTTAATCTGCATCTCGTCGAGCATTCTAATTACGTCAGCATAGCTGGCGATTGATGTGGGTTTAATAGAGATAATTGGTTTCTTTGCTTTATCATCTTTAGATATCTTTATACGGAGATCTCTTGCTTGCACTTTGAAAACAGAGTCATTTATATTGCCTTTTTCACGTTCAAGCTTGAGCTTATTATACTCCTTAAGAAGGTCGTTATTCCTTTCTTCGAGCAATTTGCGTATTGCATCGCCTCCGTCCTTATCAAACTTAAGTTCAACAAGATTGTTATTCTCCAAGTCAGGTTTACCTTCATAATAGTAAATCATACCGTCTTTTGATATCTCATTGCCTTGATTATCTTTATCAATAGCACCGTCAATGATAAAAGTAATGGCTTCACTTTCTTTAATCTCTACCTGATTTTGATCATCCACCTTGTCATTTGTAGGAAGGAACAGTTCAACAGTTTGAGATTTAAGCATTGTTGTACACAACATAAAGAAAGTAATCAACAACATGTTCATATCAACCATAGGGGTAAAGTCGATACGCGTGTCAAATTTTTTCTGACGACTTTTATCTTTCTTTGCCATATCTATTACTCCTTATCTGTCTTTTTCTGATTTAAATGAAGTCAACAAAACGAACTTATTCAAATGCGCAGTTTGTAAATTCTCCATTACAGTATGAACATATTCAAAAGGGGTTCCTTGACCAGCTTTAATAGCTATTAACTGACTACCTTTTAGATCTTCTTTGAAACCATGATCTAACATTACTTTCATTACAGCTGGTAGCCAATATTTCTGGAACTCATTTTTACTACTCTTAGGGTGTTCTTTTGAATTTTCTTCAATAGGAATACCATCTCCATTCGTCAATGCCTTATCGCGATCATCAACACTCATGGATATCCACTCTGTGAATTGGCTCATTGGAACTCCAAACATTCCAAGTTTGCCAAATTCTTTAATATCTGATTCTGATAATCCTTTAGCGCTTGGATAGTCATTCCGATAAAGACTGTAAGCGGTTGTCAAAACCTCCTCTTTAAATTTTTCGGTTGTGAGTTTTGTTGTATCCCTTGTTCCTGTAAGGTTCATATAAACCTTTCCTGAAGGACCAACAAGTACTTGGACGAGTTTCTCATCGGGTACTTTCTCTTCACTTACCGAAGGTGGAGTGACAACTTGTACAGGTTCCTTTTGAAGGAATGTTGAAGTCAACATGAAGAAAGTCAACAAAAGAACAGTCACGTCACTCATCGCCGTCATGTCGATGATGGTACTTTGTTTCTTAATTTTGACTTTTCCCATTGTTACACTTTTTTAATTAAATAAATAAAAATTCTTCGCTACAATAAAATTATTAGTGTGTAGCAGCAAAAGTAGAAACAATAGAGAAGCCAAGCTCGTCGATAGCGTAAGTCATCTTATCGATCTTGTTGGTGTAGTAGTTATAAGAAATAAGTGCCAATGCAGCAGTTGCGATACCGGTAGCGGTGTTCACAAGTGCCTCAGAGATACCAGTTGACAGCTCAGTAGAGTCAGGTGCTCCTGATTGTGACAGAGCCTGGAACGACTTGATCATACCAAGCACAGTACCAAACAGACCGAGCAGGGTACCCAGAGTGGTCAAGGTTGCAATTACTGGGAGATTCTGCTGGAGAGCAGGCATCTCAACTGCTGTAGCCTCCTCAAGAGTCTGCTGGATAGAAATAAGCTTCTGCTCTTTCTGCAATTCGGTGTCTTTATCCATTTCTTTATACTTCTGGAGTGTCTGATAAACGACAGCACCTACAGTACCTTTCTGCTTGCGGCAAAGATCCTCTGCCTTTGCGATATCTTTGTTCTGAAGAGCAGCCTTCACGTTCTCGACAAACTTAGTGGTGTTGCCTTTGCCCTTAGCTTTACCAATGGCAAATGCACGCTCAATAGAAAGAGCAATAACTGTAAAGAGGCAGGTCAACAGGATAGGCACCACGAAACCACCCTTATATACTGTACCTAGAAGATTGTCAGGAGCAAGAGTGTACTCATTATTATCTACAAAGAGAGAAAAAGCTGCCGGACAGCCTTCAGGACTGGACTTGAAGTTAGAAATATGTCCTAACCCGAAGATGTATAAGAGTTCTGCAATAATAAAACAAATTAATATTACCAAGAATGCATTCTTGATACCACCAACGTTGCTCTTAACTGTTCTGTCATTAGCTTTCTTCGGTTGTGGTTTTGCAGCCATAGGTTGTGGTTTAGCAACCTGGGGCTGGGGTTTTACAGCTGGCTTGGGTGCCTGGGGCTGTGGATTGTTTGGCTTTGTAGCTTCCATAATTTAAAAAATTAGAAATTTGATGTTAATAAAAATGATTAATTATAAAGTTGTTTTATGTATATCAGTTTTTATTTAATAATGTCTAATAAACGTATGAGGAGCAAAAAATAGTATGTAAAAATCCAAGAATTTATTCACACTCACACCATTCAGCTCCTTAAAATCCACTAAATTAAACATCAAAATATGGCATTTATCGCCTGTTTTGTATGCAAAAAATCACGCAAATTTATTACTTTTTTTTCTAATCCACAAAGCTATTTTCTCTTTTTTTTTCTAAAAAAATTTTTTCAGGGCATTTAAAACCTATATGTTTACTTTAAGCTTGATTGCTCAATTCAATGTTTCATACGCATTTGAATGCTGCAAACTATAATTTTTAAGAGGTAACAAAAAATTTTTTTCATTATTATATATTCGTCATTTGATATATTTTTTGTACCTTTGCCGATAATGTAAAAAATGCAATCATTATTTAGATAACATGGCATTGATTAAATTAAAAAAAGGTTTTGACCTGAACCTGAAGGGCAAAATCACAAGCGATGCAGTGGTCGAAGCCTCATCAAGCGACACTTACGCCGTTGTGCCTGACGATTTTACAGGCATAATCCCACGCATGGACAAGAAAGAGGGCGAAAAGGTTGCTGCCGGAGAGCCGCTATACCACGACAAGAACGACGAAAAAATCAAAGTCACTTCGCCGGTGAGCGGAACAGTGAGACAGGTGGTGCGCGGTGAACGACGCAAGATTCTGGCAGTGGTGATTGAACCCGACAACGAGAGACGCGCCCTCACATTCGACACTCGTGAGAACCCAAAGGCTCTGTTGTTGGAAAGCGGACTGTGGCCCATGCTGCGCCAGCGCCCTTACGACATAGTACCAAACTCCAACGACCGTCCTCGCGACATCTTTATAACCGCCTTTGACTCGGCTCCTCTCGCACCATCACTAAAGATGATCCTTGGCGATGACGAGAAGTATCTGGGAAAAGCGGTCGAGGTTCTGTCAACGATGACCGACGGCAAAGTGTATTTAGGATGTTCTCCTGCCGAACCCATCACCGACACGGGAGCCGAGACCAACACTTTCTCAGGTCCTCACCCGGCGGGCAATGCAGGCGTTCAGATTGCCAATATAAAACCCGTAAATAAAGGCGAGGTGGTGTGGACACTCGACGTGGTGACAGCCGCGAGGATTGGCAAACTTTTTGAAACTGGGAAAATGGACTACTCAACCATTGTGGCTGTGAATGGTCCTGCTGTTGCACAACCAGCTTACGTTAAAGCCACTATGGGTTGCTCTCTTAAGTCGCTGCTCGACGGCAGGTTGAGCGACAACGGCAGGGATACACGCATCATCAGCGGCAACGTGCTTACTGGCGTGAAAGAGACTATTGACGGTTATCTGCACGCCCCCTATCGTCATGTCACTGTCATCAACGAAATCAACAAGAAAGACGAGTTTATGGGATGGGCATCGCTAAGCCCCAAGAAATACAGCATCTATCGCTTGTTTGCCAGCGGATTATTCTCCCGCCACAAGGAGGTTGACCTCGACGCCAAGCTCAACGGAGGCGAGAGGGCGATTGTGCTAAGCGGCGAGTACGACAACATGCTGCCAATGGACATTTATGCCGAGTTCCTGATTAAGGCAATTATCGCTTTCGACATCGACAAGATGGAGCAACTGGGCATTTACGAGGTGGCACCCGAAGATTTCGCTCTCGCTGAATATGCCGACACCTCAAAACTCGAACTCCAACACATCGTGCGTGAGGGACTAGACAAAATGAGAGCCGAAATGTGCTAAATATCAACATAAAGAACACTAACATTTAAACAAAAAGATAAAGTGAAATCCTTAAGAAAATTTCTGGACAAGATAAAGCCTCACTTCCATGAAGGCGGCAAGCTGAGTAAGCTGCAGTCGGTTTATGAAGGAATGGAGACGTTCTTGTTCACTCCCAACACAACATCAAAATCGGGAGTTCACATTCACGACAGCAACGACATGAAGCGCACCATGATTACTGTGGTAGTAGCTCTCATGCCATGTCTGCTGTTCGCGATGTATAACATCGGTTTCCAGCACTTTAAAGCGGTTGGCACGGAGGCCTCTTTCTGGGAAATGTTCTTCTTCGGACTCCTCGCTATGCTGCCGGTCATTGTGGTGTCCTACGCCGTGGGACTGGGAATTGAGTTTATCGGGGCACAAATCCACCACAAGGAGATTCAGGAAGGGTTCTTGGTTACAGGAATCTTGATTCCTCTCATTGTTCCTATCAACACGCCTTTGTGGATGACGGCTGTGGCTACGGCTTTCGCCGTGATTTTCGCTAAGGAGATTTTTGGTGGTACCGGCATGAACATCTTCAACGTGGCGCTTATCACACGCGCGTTCCTTTTCTTTGCCTATCCGTCGAAAATGAGTGGTGACATGGCGTTTGTCAAGACCGACACGGCTTTCGGATTCGGAGGTACCGCCCCCGACACTTTCTCGGGTGCTACTCCGTTGGGAGACGTCGCCACAAACATTGGAGACACCCTTAGCGACAAAATACCATCAACAATCGATGCCTTTGTTGGTCTAATCCCTGGCTCGCCAGGCGAGACTTCGATGATTGCCATCCTTATTGGTGCCGCGATTCTGCTTATCACAGGCGTTGCCTCGTGGAGGGTTATGGCGAGCGTCTTTGCTGGCGGACTGGCGATGGGAGCTCTCGCTCATGCCTTCCCCACCGCCACCTACCCTGCCTCGATGCTCGACCCATTGGCACAGGTTTGCTTCGGAGGCTTCGCCTTTGCCGCGGTGTTTATGGCTACCGACCCGGTGACTGGAGCACGAACCAAGATAGGCCAGTATATCTATGGCTTCCTTATTGGAGTTTTTGCCATTCTCATAAGGGTTTACAATGGCGGTTACCCCGAGGGGG
>CALDIG010000193.1 GCA_937904375.1 uncultured Prevotellaceae bacterium | reverse complement strand
ACTCTAACCTCTAACCTTCAAGTTTCTAAAGTTTTAGAACTTTAGAAACTTGAGTTAGATAAAATGCTCACGCTCGCAAGGCTTTGAGCAAGCTCAAATTTTGGCTCGCTTAATAGCATTTTTCTGAAAAGCCTGAAACAAGGATATTTTTAATACATTGGAAAATCAATGATGTGTAAAATCAGAATGTTCAGATAATTCAGATGTTTATTTTTTTAATCCTAGTTTTGCAACAGCCTGTCCCTACAATCGCATTTTTAAGCGAAGCGCCCGTCTCGCATCTCTTGGTTGTTCTGGCCATCATTCCAAATTTCGGAATAAGCTAAAAATGTCACAGCAATCATTCCTAACATGACTTTTGCAATATGTGTTGTCTCTCAAAAATGATTCTGTATTTTTGCGATTTCTTGGGTTGGCACCTTGCGGAAAGGCTGAGAGATTACAAGAAAAATGAGCTATTTTGTTGTATAAATATCCAAAATGGCTAGCGGCACGCTGTGTCCTTTGATTTTGCCTCAATATCAGCATGTTAATAAGTGAAAGGCACGGGCTTTTTTTTTGGAATATACAGTTTGCTGATGTATCTTTGCAGCGAAATTTTAATTACAAATATCTAAAAATTATGAAACTTAAAATCTGTCTTTTGCTAACGTTTTTAACGGTATTACCACAACTTTTGTATTCTAGTGATGTTGTCATTCACCATAGTGGTAGCACTGGTCTTGAACTTGTCTATGTCGATCCCCCTGTGGTGACCTACGATGACGACTTGAATGAGCTCACTGTCTATTTCGGTTCTACTAGCACTATCGACTTGGAGTGTGTTGACGCATTGGGTTCATATTATTATATATATGGTGAATACCACAGCGGCAACACCAGCACAACCTATTATTATCTCCCATCAGGCTATTACACTGTAACCATCCACAGCATCTACGGTGTCACTTATTATGGGAACTTCACAGTCAACTGAACCAAGTTCTGAACGGCAAACATTTCAGAACTTGGAGGTTAGAGGTTAGCGTTTAGCGTTTAGAGAAAACACGCCATTTTACATTAAACAACATTTATATTAACATTAAAAAAAAACATACAATGAAAGTTAAATTATTATTCTTCAGTTTTGCACTATTCATGTGCATCCCTTTTGTAAGTAACGCACAGTTATATGTCGATTCTCTCGGCATCGTGCAGGTGGGCAACTATCAGCAAGATCTCTATGGTACTTTAGGTGACAACTTTAAAGACACGACCATAGTGCTTAGCATAAAAGGCTATGGGCAAAATTGGTCAAAAGGTAAGATAACCTTTGGCGATGCCTACAATAACCACATGATGAATGTGTCGGTAGGCGAACTGGGCGATAATGGTGGTCTTTACGGAGACGACACCGATATCCTATGGCTACATGGCAAAAGTGGTATTTACTACACAGCTTCTAATAGGGCACAGGATACCATATTTTATTATAAAGCCGGCTCGAATCTCTCCTTCCGTTTCAATTGTAACGTGCGCGCCAACAACTTTTTCGTTGCCTCCGACAGCCGTTTCAAGACCGACATCACTCCACTAGAGAGCGGCTTGCAGACAATAACCTCGCTGTCACCGGTTAGTTACAAACTTCTGCCTCGATTCAGCACAGAAACTGTGGATGTACCTATTGACGGACTTACCGAGAAAGAGCTGCATGACATTGAGTATTTCAACAATCTGCATAAGAATCAGAAGCCCGATGGTCCCTACTATGGCTTCATCGCCCAGGAAGTGAAGGAGATATATCCCGAGCTGGTGCATACCGACGATGACGGTTACATGTATATCGACTACATAGGCATGATTCCCCTGCTGGTGAACGCCATAGGGGAGCTGAACGCGCAGATTGAGGAGCTGAAAGCCGAGAACTCCGAGCTGAACCAGGCAATCATCAACGCTCAGGCTCCTGCTGTTGATAACGACCAGTCCTCACAGATTGCAGACGACTTCCTAAGGAATGCACTCTACCAGAACGCTCCCAATCCCTTCACCACTTCCACCACCATCGCCATGTCGCTGCGCAGCGATGTGGCACAGGCGGTGCTTTACTTCTTCGACATGCAGGGCAGTATGCTGAAGTCCATTCCCGTCACTGACCGCGGCAGCGTGAGCGTCACCATCAACGGCGGCGAGCTGAACGCGGGAATGTACATCTACTCCCTTGTCGCCGATGGCAACGAAGTGGCAAGCAAGCGTATGATTCTCACCAAGTAAAGAAAGGAGGAGAGATTATGAAAAAATTGAAATTTCTGATCCTGCTTGTGGGACTGCTTGCCTTTAATTCATTAGAGGCAGGAGCAGGACAGATTACCAAAAATGTGACATTTGATCCATCAAAACTAACGATTCGTTATGACACTATTGGTAATGTGGCATACGCTAAGATAAATTATGAGGGCATGGTATCAGTCAACAGTCAAGGGCTTCCTGTTCTTCCAAGTAAGATATTGTTGTTCTCCGTTCCTTATAATGCAGATGATTTTGATGTTCAATGCAATGTGATTAGTTACAATGAATATCAATTAAATGCGGATGTTTATCCTGGTCCAAAAATGATTGAAACAAATGACAGTTCTTTTGTTGTTTATAACCAAAAGGATTCAATAATCTATGGAACGAACTCTTTTTATCCAGACACGTTATTCAGGGCTTTGGATGCAGGATTCATGCATGGAAGTAATAGGGTATTAAAGTCACATCTTAATCCATTATATTATAATCCTGCAACAAAAACACTTAGACTGGCAACGTCAATGCAACTTGTCATCAATTACAATGTAAATTTGTCCATACGACCAACTGTTGTTCGTCACAACAATGAAATCATTGAAAAAGAACAAATGTTAACAAAATCATGTGTTCAAAATGGAGAGGACGTGGTTATGAATGCATTTGCAGAAGCAACTGTAGAAACGCCATCTCTTAGAACCGGTGATACAATCCCTACTTATAACTACTGTATAATCACAAGTCGAGAGCTGGCACCGTCCTTTAAAAAGATTATAGCCATGAAACGCCAGAAAGGATTGTCGGCTGGTACAGTTTGCATAGAAGATTTGATGGCTTCGCCTTTGTTTAATACCGGTGATGTTAATTATAATGTATATACAGATGAGACATACGTTCTAACTGACAGTGCTGGTGTTGTAAGGAATTATCTCAAATATGCATTTAGTTCTGCAAATGACCCAACATCTTATGTCCTTATGGGTGGCAGAAAAGGATATTCACCTGTAAGAAAGCTTGAATCGAGTATATCCACAGATATGTATTTTAGTGATCTGGCACAAATATGGGATAATAATAATTATATGTCTATTTTCTATGCGAATCAGTACTATTACCCAATTGTTTATACGCCAGACCTTTACGTTGGAAGACTTTTGTGTAGCAATAAATCTGAGATTGACAATTACAGTGAGAAACTATACAGATATGCCTTCAATCCGAGAAATGGTGATATGACATACTTAACGAGAGGATTATTTTTTTCATCCCCTCAATATTATGATAATATGGGTGCAAGTGTCGAATCAAGCTTTTTCTTGAACAACAACGAAATGGATCCCACTGATCACATGTTCACAGGATCGGATATCATAAATGAACTAAATGCGACCAAATATGGTTATATATCTGGGTGTTGTGGTGGAGACTCCCATGCTATGGATCTTTATTTCACAAATTATTTACTTACTGCATTAGACGAATATGTTCCCATAAATCAGAATACCGTTAATGAAACTGGAAATGGTTTAGATAATCTTACTAACAAGAAGTTTCCCGCTATTTTTTCTTCTCTCTCTTCAAGGGCAATTTCATTTGATGACTCTTCACAGTATAATCATTTGACATTATATGCTAATAATTATAACTTTGGTGAATCATTTACAGTCGGCGGGAAATATGGTGGTATTGCATTTCTTGGGAACACTTTATTTGGCGTCCCAGATTGGTCTTTTCCAATAGAAGTGGGATTTTTCAACTCAATGAGAACGAAAAATGATTATCATTTAGGAGTATCAGAAGCAAATTCTAAATTATATTATGCATATAATTATTCTACATTATCCTATGGATACTTTAATGAGATTATAACTAGTCATAATCTTATAGGTGATCCTGAAGTTGAAATGTGGACGAATAATCCACAACAATATTCAGGCATAACTGTAAGTCAATATAATAATTATATATTTGTTAACGGCATTTCGGCATCTGACACGATATCATATTGCGATAACAATGGAAATGTTGGAAGAGTATATGGATTTGAAGGCTCAACGACATTGTCGGGGATTTCTCCCAACAGTTGTATAATGGTTTACAATCATGACTACATTCCATATATAGCCCCCTTGTTGCTACAAAACTGTAACATTACCAACTCACAGTATGTCTATGCCAGTACATTCAGCGCAGGGAAATCTATATTACCCGATATCACTCATGGCAATGTAACCATTAAGAATGGTGCAGTATATGAGATTGAGGCAACGGGCGATGTCCATTTAGGAAAAGGTTTTCATGTCGAGAACGGTGCGACATTTGCAATAAAAACACCCGGCAAGGTGACTATTGACGGCTGCGTGTTCCAGAGCGGAGCCAGAGTCAAGATTGAGGCTGGAAAAGTGGAGATTGCAGGAAAATTCATCGCTGAGCGAGGCTCAAAGGTGGAGTTTACGCAATTTGTTGACTGGTAATTCGTTTAATAATTACTGGTCTGTATCTCTATAAATAAAGGATGTTTTTTTCTGAGAATGATGAGATAATATATTTTCACTCAATAATCAATTCATCACTTTAAATTAAGCTATATGGAAACTACACTCAATTCACGTTTTTTCAGAGTACAGTTAATGTTAGTGCTGATTATTGTTACCGTATTTTCCGTTGAAGCCTACGATTTCATGGAAAACGGTATTGCATATAATATCAACGAAGACGGTGCCAGTGTTGAGGTCACGTATCAAAGCCCCACTCAAAGCGGTTATTCAAATCTAACAGGTGATTTAGAAATCCCGTCAAGTGTTCACCATAACGGAACTGAATACACTGTCACCTCTATAGGTGATTTAGCATTCTTCAGATGCGGTGGCTTAACATCTGTAGTAATTCCAAATCATGTGACGAAGATTTCCTTCAGAGCCTTTTTCGAATGTACTGGTTTGATATCAGTAGAAATCCCCAACTCTGTTAAAGAAATTGACAACAGTGCATTCTATGGTTGTCTTAACTTGTCGTCATTACACATTCCTGGCTCGGTTGAATCAATAGGCGCTTTGGCGTTCATGAATTGCTGTGGCTTGTCGTCAATAACCGTTGAGGAGAGCAATGCCTTTTATGATTCTAGAGACAACTGTAATGCAATCATAGAAACCTCGACTAACACTCTTGTTAAAGGCTCAAACAACTCTGTTATACCAAGCTCTATAGAATCAATAGACATGTTTGCCTTTGTTAATTGCACAGTTCTGGAATCGATTGTCATTCCCAACTCTGTTACTAAGATCGAGAAAAGTGCCTTTCATGCATGCTTGGGTCTCACCTCATTGACAATCGGCAATTCGGTCACATCAATTGGAGAAACAGCATTTTCTTATTGCAAAGGGTTAATCTCGGTTATCATTCCAAACTCGGTTGTTTCGATTGGCGATCGTGCCTTCTCATCATGTGACAGATTGAGTAGTATGACTATCGGCAGTTCTGTGTCTTCTATTGGCTCCCTAGCCTTTGGTTGTGGCGGCGCTTTATCGTCGATAACTTGTAAGATAAGTGCCCCCCAAAATGTCGCTTACGGTGATCCCTATCACATTTTTGACAATGGCGTGAACAAAGAGACTTGCATTCTGAGAGTTCCCATGGGCACGCTTGAGCTATATAGAACGACAATGCCCTGGAGCGAATTCACAAATATCGTTGTAGAGGGTGATGTGAATAATGATGAGGCGGTCACAAGTGCCGATGTCACAACGCTCTATGACTTCATGCTTGGGAACACCAACGAAGCACCCGCTTCCTATGACGTTGACGGCGACGGCGTTGTCACCACCGCCGACATCACCGCCATCTACAACGTGATATTGGGATTACAGTAAGGATGTGTGATGGCGCCATCGCGGCAATTATATGGTGCTACGCACAATAACAGCGCAACAATATTTTTAGCGAAGCTTTATTTGCACTACTCTAGGAGTGGCAAAGATATTTTTCAAAACAACAACTTAAAACCAAAAAGCATTATGAGAAAAAATTTCACAGTATTGGCTGCGGCATTAGTTTGCCTGGCAGCATCGGCGCAGGAGTGCCCCACAAAGACGATGATGTATCTACTCGACGGCGAAGACGCCTCAAACGTCGAGATTGAGCTAGGTCTGAGCGAGAATAACAGCGTTCACCTTGACGGCTTCTACTTCAAGATCGCGAAGCCAGAGGGCGCGACATGGAAGAAGGTTTCGGGAAATGACTATTTCACCACTCAGGGTTACGGGACTTATATCATGGCATGCACCACTGGGTATGTTGATGATGAAAATAACGTGGTGGAGATTACCGATGAGCTGCTCGAGGAGCTTTGCAGCCACTGCTGCGATGTTCAGAGCAGTGTGCAAGATGAAAAACTCACTATCATAGAGTACCTTTACCTATCCTTCTGCCGCCACTATCCCGATTATCCCGGCAAGGTGGGCAAGTTTGCCATCGACATGTCGGCTCTGGAGGATGGCGAGTATGAGCTTTACTCAGAGAACACCCCCGAGAATGGCGCTTTGGATTATTTTATGGAGGAACAGCACACTTGGCAACTCGACAAGCCAATGGTGCTCACACTCTCGAAGCAAGGCAACACTGTTACAGAGAAGAGCAGGACAGCAGCGACTTATGTGTCGTCGCTCACGGGCGTCAGCACTGTGGGTGCCGACGACAGTCAAGGCGACAGTCGCATCTTTGACCTGCAGGGTCGCGAACTCCAGAATGCTCCCGAGCACGGCATCTACATCCAGAACGGGAAGAAGCATGTGAAGTGACGAGAGCGCGGAGCCTAACGGGCAAATTATGTTATTAGTCACTATACCCCCATTGCAGGAGAAACTTTCAGCAATGGGGGTTGTTATGCACTCAGGTTTCTAAAGTAAAAAAATGCTTGACGCCAATCGTTTCTCCATATTAGAGCGTCATATCAAACAAGTTAAACACATGGGTAACAACACTAACAACACTAACAACATCATTATTTAAGACCGAAGAAAAAATATTTGTTGCCGGCGGCAATGAAATCTTGAAATTAATTTTTATTCAATTTTAAGCGCAGCGCCCCTACACTCGGCGAGGGATTAGACATAAGAACATAAGGTTACATAATTTCATTTGATACTGGTCTACTCTCAAAAAGTTGCACCTCTCGGTGTCGAAAAGCCTGCTCACGCAGGATTTTTATCTTGGTGAAAATTCGTGTGAATTAGTGGTTAGCCGAGAACGTGTAGTCGTTTCTGGTCGTTTCTGGTCGTTTG
>CALDIG010000192.1 GCA_937904375.1 uncultured Prevotellaceae bacterium | reverse complement strand
TCTTCCGATCTGACATGACCGCCACCGTGATGGGGAGGTTGTTCTCCTTTGCCATCACGGTGGCGGTCATGTCCATGACTTTGAGGCCGCGACTGATAATCTCGTCGTAGGTAATAGTGTCGAACTTGGTGGCGGTGGGGTCTTTCTCGGGGTCGGCGGTGTAGATGCCGTCAACGCGGGTACCTTTTAGCATCACGTCGGCCTCCACCTCGATGCCGCGCAGGGTGCTGCCAGTGTCGGTGGTGAAGAAGGGGTTGCCGGTGCCGCACGACATGATGGCTACCTTGCCCTGGTTCATGGCGTCGATGGCGCGCCACTTGGTGTAGTGCTCGCCCACCGGTGTCATGGCGATGGCGGTGAACACCTGCGCCGGCTGACCTTTTGCCTCGAGAGCCGACGAGAGTGCCAGTGAGTTGATTACTGTGGCGAGCATTCCCATCTGGTCGCCCTTCACGCGGTCGAAGCCCTGTGTGGCGCCCGAGAGTCCGCGGAAGATGTTTCCGCCGCCTATCACGATAGCCACCTGCACGCCGGCATCCACGAGTTCCTTGATTTGCTCGGCATAGTCGTCAACCCGCTCACGGTCGATGCCGTAGCCCTGCTTGCCCATCAGCGACTCGCCGCTGAGCTTGAGAAGTATGCGCTTGTATCTTGTTTCCATTTTTGAAAAGGGTTTAAGGAGTTAAAAGGAAAAAAGTTGGACTCGGCGACAAGTCGCCATGTCCAACTTTTAATTTGAAAAATTATGTGTCACAATATGAGAACTCTTATTTACCACTCTTAGCTTTAGCACGCTCAATCTGCATCGTCATGCTGCCAGGACCAGCGTATTTAGCTTCAATCTCTTCGTAGATTTTGAGCTCTTCGTCATACTTGCCTTGAGCGTCAAGAACGGTAGCCTTCTTCATCATTACTTGGATCATGAGAGACTTATTCTCATAACTTTCATGACTGATTAAACGATAGGCAAGGAAGCCGGCCGACGCCAGAAAGACCACAGCAGAGATAATTAATATCAGGCGACGGAGCTTGGGATCATCTTTCTTGCGTGCATAATACACAATTGCAGCAAGAGCACCAAGTGCCAGCAAGAAGAGAACAATATCAAGCCAACCTATGCGCTCCCAGAACGTTTCCTTCGAGAGGTCTATGGCCTTATCATACGACTTGAGGGCCTTGTCGAGTAAATCTTTGTCTTTAACATTTGCCTGGCTATCTTTAAAATCTACTGCTTGATCCACATAGATATCGCCAAGAAGTACTTGTGACACAGGACCTAAAACCTTTCCTTTAGGTGAATAGTCCTCAAGATACTGTTGAGCTTCAGCGGTTTTATCTCGTCCTAAGAGAATTTGAGCGGCTTGCAGTTTCGCACGATTGCCAACACCATTCTTGAATAGCATGTTGTGGCCATATTTCTTAGCAACACTCTCATAAATTTGCAACGCTGTTGTCGAATCCTGCGATGTCAACACCACTTGCTGCCTTTGTTGTTGAGCAATAAGTGGCTTAACCATAATTGCATCGGCTTTAGCTATCTCATTATTTGAGTTCTCAATCTCTTTGCCATAGCCGAATTTGACGTAAGCCCAAAGGCCAAAAGCAATAACTAAAATAGCAGCAACAATAATATAAATCAAGTTCTTGTGTTGCTCGAATTTCTGCTCGATACCCGACAGCGAATCATTGATTTCTTCAAGCTTGGTACGGGTTTGTTGATTTTTTTTCTTTGCCATAATATTATGTGAAATTGTATGTAAAAATCTTGTTTTTAAATTTTGCGGTGCAAAAGTAATAGATATTTGTCTAATATAAAAACAATTTGCGAAATTAATTTAAAAAAACTTGCAAAAAGGCATTTTTTCGCGACCACTCAACCTCCTTATGGGCAAATAACCCGCTTTTTGGCAGCCGTCGCCAGAAAACAACAATCGTACCACGATAAACTCTATTTTCATTGAATAAAACTGATTTTCTACTGAAAAAGATTGGGAGGTAAAATAATAATCACTACTTTTGTGAATTATTGTGTGAATTATAGAAAAAACTCTCATCTGCAACAAGACATGACAACTCAGAGCCGTTTCAACAAATATGAATATAGCGTCTATGCGTTATTGCTGATAATGATTTTCCTGGCGCCCACTTTCAGTGCCTTGTTTCACGGTCATGACATCACCGACACCGAATTTCTCAAGAACGACTTGCTGAGTAGCTGGAAGATTTTCATCGTCTATGTGGTGGCATTCGCTATCCACGACGTGATATTGGCACCGTGGCTCGTATATAAGCACCGGCCTTGGTACTATGTAGTGGGGGTGATAGTGCTGATAGGAATATTTCAATTCTATCAATGCAGCCAGCGCCCCGACAAGACTCCGCCGCCACCATTAGCGATGAGACCGGGACCGTCGGGACCACCAACCGAAGAAATGCCCTTAATGCCCGAAAATGTTTCTGGGGGCGAGAAACTAAAGAAACCCACCGAGGCGCCACCTCCATTTCAACGTCGAGATATAGTGTCGTTTATCATGCTGCTGTTTGGACTCGGCACCAATCTTGGCGTGAAGCTTTATGTGAGGTCATTAAGTGAAAAGCAGAAACTCGAGGAACTGAAGAAGGCAAACACCGAGCAGCAGCTGGTGAACCTGAAGTATCAACTGCACCCGCATTTCTTCATGAACACTCTCAACAACATCCACGCTCTCGTTGATATCGACCCCAAGAAGGCGCAGAAGTGCATCATCGACCTATCGAAACTCATGCGTTATGTCCTCTATGAGAGCAACCACCGTTTTGTGAGAGCATCAAGGGAGATTGAATTCATGGCTAACTATGTGAGCCTGATGCGCTTGCGTTATAACGACAAGCTGGAGTTCTCTGTCGAGAACTCCGACGACGGAACCGAGATATGCATCCCGCCGCTGGTGTTCATCTCGATGGTGGAAAATGCTTTCAAGCATGGTGTGAGCTACAACAAGCAGTCTTACATCCACATCAAGACCGAGCGTTACACCAACGACAATGGCGAGCAGCGATTGCGCTGGGAATGCCGCAACAGCAAGCACCCCAAGACCAGCAAAGCCACAGTGAGCGAGTCGAGTGGCGTGGGAATTCCCAATATTCGCCACCGCCTTAACCTGCTCTTTGGCGACAACTACACCCTCAACTTCAATGATGGAGAGAAAGAGTTTACCGCTACTATGGACATTCCAGTAAAACCGTGTGAAGATAATACCGACAATAACAACATAAAATCCTCCTAAAATTATGATACGTTGCATTATTATTGACGATGAGCCTCTTGCGTTGCAGCAAATGGAGGGCTACATCAAAAATTTACCTTACCTCGAACTCGTGTCAAGCTGCCAATGCGCTCTTGAAGCTAAAGAAATCATTGAGAACGACAAGATTGACGCCATCTTCTGCGACATCAACCTGCCAGAACTCAATGGTCTTGACTTCGTGAAGTCGCTTGACAATCCTCCTATGGTGGTCTTCACCACCGCCTACAGCGAGTATGCCGTCGAGGGCTTTCAACTCAACGCCATTGATTACCTGCTCAAACCCTTCGGCTTCGAAGACATGAAGCGCGCCGCCGAGAAAATAAAAAGACGCTACGATGCCGGGCGCACTTTGCAAGAGGTGAGCAAAATCGACGAGGACGACGCCATCTTCCTCAAGACAGAATACAAGATAGTGCGCATCAACATCAGCCAAATCCGTTATGTGGAGGCGATGAGCGAGTACCTGCGCATCTACCTCGCCGACTCCTCCCGCCCCATCATCGTGCTGCTGAGCATGAAGAAGATGGAGGAGCGCCTGCCTAGCCGCACCTTCATGCGCGTGCATCGTTCCTACATCATCAACCTGAAGATGATTAGAGAGGTGAGTAAAAACCGCATCGTCATTGGCGACGACATCGACGTGCCCATCGGTGACAGCTACCGCGACCAGTTCAACGCCTACATCAACAGCAAGTTCCTCACCAAGTAAAGTGGGGTATCGGCCGTGTTGTGTAGTGCATGCGTCAGCTTGTTAATTAAAAGATCCAAAAATGATAATGGCAAAAAAGTTGCCATTATCATTTTTTTGTCTTAACTTTGTGCTTTAAAAGCATAAAGTTATGAGAATAGGAATTATTGTAGCATTAAAAAAAGAACTCGAGTTGCTTAAACCACAACTTGAGAACCTGAGAGTTGTTGAGAAAAACGGCATCACATTCTATTGTGGCTCAATAGGAAACCATAGGATTGCCGCTATGCAGTGTGGCGTGGGAAAGGTGAACGCCGCCATCGGAACGGTGACCATGATCGACAACTATAACCCACAACTCATCATCAACACCGGAGTTGCTGGAGGGGCCAATAAGAGTGTGAGCATCATGGACCTCGTGGTGGGCAGCCAGGTGTGCTACCACGACGTGTGGTGCGGAGGATTTGACGACACCGTGAGCTACGGCCAGATGCAGGGCTTGCCGCTCTACTTCGACGGCGCCGCCAGCGTGATAGAGAAAATCCATGACGACCCCCATGTGCATTGCGGCCTTATTGTGAGCGGTGACCAGTTCATCGACAATATCGACGACCTCAACACTATTATCAGCCACTTCCCACAAGCCCTCGCGGTAGATATGGAGAGTGGCGCCATAGCCCACACCTGCCACGTGAGGAACACGCCGTTTGTGAGTATGCGCATCATCAGCGACTCGCCAGGCGCCAGCAACGACAACAGCCAGCAGTACAGCGACTTCTGGGTTGATGCTCCTGCCCACACCCTCGCTGTGGTAAAAGAGCTGCTGCAAAAATTAGATTAACAACATTCACACTATGGAAAAAATAGCAAGTTTCACTATCGACCACACCAAGCTCTTGCGAGGCATTTATGTGTCGCGCAAAGACAAGATAGAGGGCGGGGGAACTATCACCACCTTCGACATTCGCATGAAGCTGCCTAACCGCGAGCCAGCGGTGAGCCAAAGCGCCCTCCACACCATCGAGCACCTCGCCGCTACCTGGCTGCGCAACCACCCCGAGTGGGGCAGCAAGGTGGTGTATTGGGGACCTATGGGATGCTGCACAGGCAACTACCTGCTGCTGCAAGGCGACCTCGAGTCGAGCGACATCGTGCCGCTAATAAGGGAGTTGTTCGCCTTTATCGCCAACTACGACGAGAGCGAGATTCCTGGCTGCAGTGCCATGGAATGCGGCAACTACATGCTCAACAACCTCCCCATGGCAAAATGGGAAGCCCGCAAATTCCTCGTGGAAATCCTCAACAACATCCAGCCACAAAACCTGGTTTATCCCTAATCGAAGATCGAGGATCGGGGAACGTCCCCTATAGAGGCTGTTGCAAAACATAAAATACAGTTTCTTGAGAATCAGTTGAATAAATAATCAGAAAAATCAGATTAATCCGTAGTTTTTTATTTTGTGGGAGTTTTTCAACACCCTCCTCATTTAACACTTAAAATTTAACACTTTACACTTACATAATGGCTTTTTTCAAATTTTTCAACAAAGAGAAGAAAGAGACTCTTGACAATGGCTTGAACAAGACCAAGGAAGGGCTGTTCTCAAAACTCAAGAAAGCGGTGGCGGGCAAGTCGAAGATTGACGACGACGTGCTCGACAACCTCGAGGAGGTGTTCATCACCAGCGATGTGGGAGTCAACACCACACTGAAAATCCTCGACCGCATTCAGGAGCGGGTGGCGCGCGACAAGTATGCCACAACCAACGAGCTTAACGACATGCTGTGCGAGGAAATAACACAGCTGCTCGCCGATAACGACAACGCCAACCGCGAAGACTTCACCGTCGATGACGACAAGAAACCCTACGTCATCATGGTGGTGGGAGTGAACGGCGTGGGTAAGACCACGACCATAGGCAAACTCGCCTACCAGTTCACCCAAGCGGGCAACAAGGTGGTGCTAGGCGCCGCCGACACCTACCGTGCCGCTGCCGACGAGCAACTTGAGATTTGGGGAGAGCGTGTGGGTGTGCCAGTCATCAAGCACAAGATGGGTACCGACCCGGCATCAGTCGCCTACGACACCGTGGCGAGCGCCAAGGCGCAGAACGCCGACGTGGTGATAATCGACACCGCTGGACGCTTGCACAACAACGTGGGTCTGATGAACCAGCTCACCAAAATCAAGAACACCATGAAGAAGGTGCTGCCCGACGCTCCCAACGAGGTGCTGCTCGTGCTAGACGGCTCCACAGGCCAAAACGCCTTTGAGCAGGCTAAGCAGTTTGTCGCCGCCACCGAGGTCAACGCCCTAGCAGTCACCAAGCTCGACGGCACCGCCAAAGGCGGCGTGGTGATAGGCATCAGCGACCAGTTCCAGATTCCTGTGAAATACATAGGCCTGGGCGAGCGCATGCAAGACCTCCAAATCTTCCGAAAAGAAGAATTCGTGAAATCCCTCTTCGGAAAGTAACAGTGAATTATTTTTTGTAATTAATATTGTATTAGAGTTCTCGATTACTCGACTATTCGACTGCTCGATAGTTATTTCCTTGAGACGCAACAAGATTGACATAATCTCCCTTGGGTGCTCTAAGAATCTCGTGGATTCGGAGCACCTGATTCGTCAGCTGCATGCCGCCGGCTACACTGTGGAGCACAACCCCAGCCACATCGACGGCGAGATTGTGGTGGTCAACACCTGCGGCTTCATAGCCGACGCGCAAGAGGAGTCAATCAACACCATCCTCGAGCTGGGCGAGGCGAAGCGTCAGGGACGCATCAGGAAACTCATTGTCATGGGGTGCCTCAGCGAGCGATTTCTTGCCGAACTCACCGAGGAACTCCCCGAGGTGGACTGCTTCTACGGCAAGTTCAACTGGAAACAGATTCTTGCCGATCTCGGCAAGAGCTACCGCGACGACCTCGCCAGCGACCGCATCCTCACCACCCCACCCCACTACGCCTACATGAAAATCTCGGAGGGCTGCAACCGCTTCTGCGCCTTCTGCGCCATTCCGCTCATCACGGGCCGCCACAAGAGCGTGCCTATGGAGCTGCTGCTCGACGAGACACGCAATCTCGTGAGCCGTGGCGTGAAGGAGTTTAACGTCATTGCGCAAGACCTGTCGAGCTACGGCATGGACCTCTACGGCAAGATGATGCTTCCCAGTCTGGTGGAGCACATGGCGGCCATCGAGGGCGTGGAGTGGATTAGGCTGCACTACGCCTACCCCACCCAGTTCCCGTGGGACATCCTGCCAGTGATGGCGCAGCACCCCAACGTGTGCAACTACCTCGACATCGCCCTCCAGCACATCAGCGACAAGGTGCTCACCAATATGCGACGACACATCACCCGCGACAACACGCTGCGACTCATTGAGCGCATGCGCCATGAGGTGCCGGGACTGCACTTGCGCACCACCCTCATGGTGGGATTTCCGGGCGAGGGCGACAGGGAATTTGACGAATTGATGGACTTCGTGCGCGAGGCA
Organism: uncultured Prevotellaceae bacterium; assembly: GCA_937904375.1. Lineage (GTDB taxonomy): Bacteria > Bacteroidota > Bacteroidia > Bacteroidales > Muribaculaceae > Sodaliphilus. The sequence goes on along the minus strand of CALDIG010000192.1, from coordinate 9,898 downwards.
CGCTTCGAGCGCATGGGAGCCTTCGCCTACAGCGAGGAAGCCGGCACATGGGCGGCACAAAATCTCGAAGATGACATCCCACAAGAAGTGAAACAAGCTCGCCTTGAGGCCCTTATGGCTCTGCAAGAAGACATCTCGATGGAAATTCAAGAGAGCAAAGTGGGAACTGTGCAAAGAGTCATCATCGACCGCGAGGAAGAGGAATACTATGTGGGTCGCACACAGTACGACTCCCCCGAAGTAGACCCTGAAGTCCTCATCACCAAAACCACTCCACTCACACCCGGCAACTTCTACAACGCAAAAATCACCAATGCACTACCCTTTGAGCTGCTCGCCACAGTAGATTAACTGTGTCACAACAGCACTCCCCCACTCTATTTGTCAATCAAACAAACTGTTATATAAGGTTGTGATTTTATTGTAGAAGGTTTCGTAATTGAGTTTTGTCTCAAAATCTAGTTTGGCTTGTTTGCCGAGTTTAAGTCTCAGTTCCATATCGCTGCACAGCAGTTTTATTGCATCAGCGAGCTGCTCGGGATTATTGGGTTTCACCAGTAGGCCGTTTTCTTTATCAACGACGTACTCGGGCTGGGCTCCGTTGTTGGTAGTTATGATTGGTTTGCCATGCTTCATGTACTCAAGGTTGCTTATACCCTGCACCTCGGCAATAGTTGACGGCTGCACCCCGAAATCGCATTGCTTAAGATACTCATGCACATTACGCTGGAAACCAAGTAGCTTTACATTTTCGACGAGATTATTCTCAATAATAAAACTCTTGATGCGCGACGTTGCTTTTGACTGCCCATCACCAAGCAGCACAAGTTTATAGGAATCTCGGTCGATGAGTGTCAATGACTTAAGCAGCACGTCAAGGCCTTTGTCACGGCATAAACGGCTATGGAACATGATTAGCGCTTGGTTTTCGCTCATTTTCAGCTCGCCTCTCAAATTAGGAACCTGCGCATGTGCGCTGGTATCGGTGTTGAGGACACTCTCGGGTATGACCTGAGACTGCTGCTTAGAGATGCGAGGAGCATGCATCAAGAAGTAATCGTAGGCAAACTGCGACACAAAGACGTATTGGTCGATGCTGCGGTAAATTTTCTTCGACACGTAGTTGAGAGTTGGACGTTTCAGACCATGAGGCGTGAAGACAACCTTAGTGTTGGGGTTATCGCTGATGATGCGCGCCATTACCGCCGTGAGTGCGTCGCGATAGGTGTGTACATGCACAATGTTCTTGCCTTTCTTGAGCATACGAGCAAGACGAACGGGACTATCGAAATCTCTGATGCCTTTCAACGGCAAGATGGAAACGGGGATATCCATCTTTTGAAACTGTTCGATGATGTCGTCGTGCTTGGCACTTACTACCTCGACATAGAAATTCGGGTCATGACGCATGTGAGCCACCAGGTCGCTGGCATATCGCTCTGCCCCACCCCACACTTTGTTTGAAACTATGTGGAAAACATTTATCATGATAATGCGCTTTTAAGTCTGAGAGAAGTACAACTCCCCTATTTTAAAATTCTCCACGAAGATAGCGTTTTTTTCTTAATTGAAAAAATAACGACGATATTTTTTGAAAATACCACCCAAAATAAGTGCACGAGAACCGTATATTTACCCGAAAAGCGAGAAAAAACTCAAAATAAAGCCATCAAAAAGCTATTTATAATGGAAAATAATGATAGAAAATGCTGGAAACCAAACATTTAAGCAATAAAAATTCTAGTTAAAAAAATGATTCAGAAAAACAGAAAAATGCACCATTCCCCTACTTTTAACTAAACTGCCAACTATGAACTCTGAGTCCACTTTAAAAAGTCGTTTTTAGGTGAAATCAAACAAAAACAACAAAAATACACAACATCAACAAATTGATTTTGGAGACATTAAATAGGTTAAAATTCGTTTAATTCGTGTGCTTTTATTTTTTGCAGAGGATTCAACTCTCAACTGACAATAGTGCATTGATTACAATCTTAGCTTTGGCTGCTCCAATGACGAGTGCAATCTCATCCTCGCTAGCCGCCTTGATGCGTTTCATGCTCTTGAAATGTTTGAGCAACGCCACGCGAGTTTTAGGACCAATTCCCTTGATGTCATCGAGGGCGCTGCGCACTTGCGACTTACTGCGCTTGTTGCGGTGATGCGTGATGCCAAAGCGGTGAGCCTCGTCACGAAGTCGTTGGATAACTCTTAACGTCTCGCTATTTTTGTCAATGTAAAGAGGCACCGAGTCTCTTGGAAAAAATATCTCGTCGAGTCGCTTGGCGATGCCTATGGTGGCGATTGTGCCCCTCAATCCCAACTCGTCGAGCACCTCAACAGCGGCATTAAGCTGGCCTTTTCCGCCGTCCACCACAAGCAGCTGCGGTAACTCTGCACCCTCGTTGAGAAGTCGTGTGTAGCGCCGCCCTATCACCTCACGCATCTGCGCATAATCATCTAAGCCATCGGCTGTCTTAATGTTGAAATGTCGGTAGTCCTTCTTCGATGGCTTAGCGTTTCTAAACACCACGCACGATGCCACGGCATTGGTTCCCGATATGCTGCTGTTGTCGAAGCACTCGATGTGTCGCGGCAGTTCGTTCAGATGCAGGTCTTTCATCATGGTGGTTAGGGTGCGTGTGGCACGCTGCTCGGGATTTAGTTTCTCCATCATCTTGAGTTTTTCGGTGCGGTATTGCTCGGCGTTTTTCAGCGAAATCGCCACTAGTTTGCGCTTGTCGCCCCGCTGCGGCACCACATAGTCGATGCCCTCAATCTCAAAATCTGGGACAATATTGACCAAAATTTCCTTCACACGGTCGTGCTTGTAGGTGTCGCTGAAGCGCTCCCGCATATCTCGCACAGCAGTGGAAAGAATCTCCTCGGCAGTCTCGTCCGACCCCGCATCCTGGAATTTATACTCCACCGTCATGCTCTGCACAATCGCCCCGTTGCGCACATGCATAAAATTGACGTAGGCTGCACCCTCGTCACGCACTATCGAGAATACATCCACATTGTGGATAGTGGGGTTTACAATCACCGATTTCGCACGATAATTCTCAAGCAACAGGAACTTGCGTTTCAGGATTTCGGCCTCCTCAAATTTCAGCTCTTCGGCTCTTGCCATCATTTCCTGCATCAAGAAATCGCTCACTTGCTTGGTGTCGCCATTGAGGATTTTGGTGATGTTTTCGATATACCCCGAATATGTTTCATGTGAAACAATTCCCTGACAACATCCCTCGCAGTTCTTGATGTGGTATTGCAGGCAGAGTTTGTATTTGCGGTTTTCCACATTTTCCTGCGTGAGCTGATGCCGGCAGGTGCGGATAGGGTAGAGCTGTTTAAGAGTGTCAACCAATGTGTGTGCTACCTCAGCTTTAGGGTACGGTCCGAAGTATTTTGCGCCTTTAGTGTGCTTTTCACGGGTGAGAAAAACGCGTGGAAAAAGCTCCTTTGTCACACAAATCCAGGGATAGGACTTATCGTCTTTGAGCAGCACGTTATAGCGCGGCTGGTATTCTTTTATAAGGTTTGCCTCAAGGTCAAGAGCTTCCTCCTCGCTATTGACGACGATATATTTCATGTCCCAGATGTTACGCACCAGCAGATTGGTGCGCACCACCGGATGCACACGGTTGAAGTAGGAGCTGACTCGCCGTTTCAGGTTCTTGGCCTTGCCCACATAGATGACTGTGCCTTCACGGTTCAGGTATTGATACACACCTGGACTGGGAGGCAACAGCGATATTTTCATCTTCAACTCGTCGCGCACAGAAACGATTTTTTCAGTTATATGTTTTTTCTAGACCCTCTAGAAATACTAGATTTTCTAGACATTCTAGATATCAATTGTTCATTATGAATTATGCATTAAAGAAAGGCGCAGCCAAATTGTGCATTATGAATTATGCATTGTGCATTAAATCATTCTCCCTCGAAGTCGAAGAGTGAGGTAACTTCCACATCTGGGAAGAGGTCACGACCTTTGAGGTCCACGAGTTCGCAGATGAAGTTGATATAAACCTTTGCGGGGTTCATGGTTCTTACCAAGTCGAGAGCAGCAGCCATAGTGCCGCCTGTCGCGAGCAGGTCGTCGTGCATGAGCACTACGTCGTTCTCGCCAATGGCATCCTCGTGAATCTCGATGGTGTCCTCGCCATATTCTTTAGTGTAAGTTTTCTTGATGGTCTTTGCGGGGAGTTTGCCGGGCTTGCGTAGCGGCACGAAACCAGCACCCAGGCGTTCGGCAAGGATGGCTCCAAAGATAAATCCACGCGCCTCGATGCCCACCACCTTGGTGATGCCTTTGTCCTTATAGAGTTCGGTCAACGCGTCACACATTATGCTTAGAGCTTCAGGATCCTTGAACGCTGTGGTGAGATCTTTGAACTGTATGCCTTTCACGGGGAAGTCGGGGATGTTCCTTACTTTACTTTTTACTAATTCTATTTTTTCTTTTTCCATAACGGTGAATTATTTTGTTTTTTGATTTTCATCTTTAAGTAGGGGAGAGGTTGAATATTTGGGATGGCGATAGGGGAGTGGTGGATTGTTTCACGTGAAACATTTTCATCATTTATCGCCCCATGAGGATGAGCAGGATGTTGATGTCGCTCGGCGAGATGCCTGGGATGCGTGATGCCTGACCGATGGTCTCAGGGTCAATCTTCGCCAACTTCTGCCGTGCCTCGGTGGAGATTTGCAGGATGGTGGAGTAGTCAAATCGACCCTTTATCCTCACCTGTTCGAGTCGGCCTATCTTCTCGGCTATCATCTCCTCGCGCTGGATATAGCCATGATACTTGATTTTTATCTCGGCAGCCTCCACAATCTCGTCGCGGCGTGCCTCCTCGAGGGAGTCGATCTTGTCACGGAGTGCAGGAATGAACAGCGCAAGTTGCTGAATGTCAAACTGTGGGCGCAGAAGCAGGTCATAGAGTTTATAACCTTGTTTAAGTGGTTGTAAACCAGCCTCTTCTAATGCAGGATTTATAATTGCTGCCTTTACCGAGAAGTCACGGGCAAACTGCACTAAATCTTCTACTTGTTCTCTTTTTCGCAGCATCAGGTCATAGCGTTCCTGCGTGGCGAGACCCAACTCATAACCGCGTGGCGTGAGGCGCATGTCGGCATCATCCTGACGCAGCAAGATGCGGTGCTCGGCGCGTGACGTGAACATGCGGTAGGGTTCATCAACACCCTTCGTCACCAAGTCATCGATAAGCACACCAATATATGCCTCGTCGCGGCTGAGCACAAACGGCTCTTTGCCATTGATGCTCTGGTGGGCGTTGATGCCCGCCATGAGTCCCTGTCCCGCCGCCTCCTCATAGCCCGTGGTGCCGTTTACCTGACCAGCGAAGAACAAGTTCTTCACAAGTTTGGTCTCAAGCGTGTGGGTGAGCTGGCGAGGGTCGAAAAAGTCATATTCTATGGCATAGCCGGGGCGATAAACTTGTGCGTTGCGCAGCGCGGGAATCTTGCTCAGAGCCTCAATCTGCACATCCCAGGGCATCGACGACGAGAAGCCGTTGAGATACATTTCCTGGGTGGTCTCGCCCTCGGGTTCGATGAAGAGCTGGTGTGAGTCTTTGTCAGGGAAAGTCACCAATTTGGTCTCGATGCTGGGGCAATAACGTGGTCCAACGCTCTGAATCTGACCGTTGTAGAGAGGAGAGTAGGAGAGTCCTTCGTGAAGAACCTGATGCACCTCTTCGTTGGTATATACTATCCAGCAAGGGCGTTGTTTGAGTTCGCTGCGGATGTTAGGAAGATAGGAGAAATGGTGAAAGTCGCTCTCGCCGTCCTGACGTTGCGCCTGGCTGTAGTCGATGGTGCGGGCATCGAGGCGAACGGGCGTGCCGGTCTTCATGCGGTTGGCACTGAAGCCCAGTTCCACCAGCTGCTCGGTGATGCCGTGTGACGCGGGTTCCGAGACTCTGCCGCCCTCCACCTGCACGCTGCCCACATGCATCAGCCCGTTCAAGAAAGTGCCTGCCGTGAGGACTACCGCCTTAGCATTGAAAGTGACGCCAAAAGCAGTCTTCACGCCTTTTACCGTGCCGTCTTCAATAACGAGGCTGGTGGCACTGTCCTGCCACATATATAGATTAGGTGTGGCGTCAAGGATTTTGCGCCAGTTTTCGATGAAACGTGTGCGGTCGCTCTGACTGCGCGGACTCCACATCGCCGGTCCCTTGCTGCGGTTGAGCATACGGAACTGGATTGACGAACGGTCGGTGACGATGCCCATCTGGCCGCCTAGCGCGTCAATCTCGCGCACTATCTGCCCCTTGGCGATGCCGCCAACGGCAGGGTTGCAGCTCATTTGCGCCACCTTGTTCATGTCGATGGTGACGAGTAGGGTAGTGGACCCCAGCCGTGCGGCAGCGCAAGCCGCCTCGCAGCCGGCATGACCGGCACCAATCACTATGACGTCATAGTCGTATCTCATCAGTTCAGAGTTCAGAATTCATAGCTAAAAAATTATGCATTATGAATTATGGATTATGCATTGAATTAAGCATCGCTAATGCTTCGTTCTCGTGCTGCTCCATTATCTCGCGCTCGCCGGGACCCTTGTCATTGATTCCGCACAGGTGCAGCACACCGTGGATAATCACGCGCAGCAGTTCGCCATCGTAGTCCACGCCAAGCTGCTCGGCGTTGCTGCGCACCGTATCGAGCGAAATCACCATGTCGCCAGCTATGCGGTGGCTGTTGCTGTAGTCAAAGGTGATAATATCGGTGTAGTAGTCGTGCTGAAGGAACTGCTTGTTGGTCGCCAAGATATACTCATCATCGCAGAACACGTAGGTGAGCGCACCCACTGCCCTGCCATGATTGCGAGCCACAGCCTCGATCCAAGCGCTAACCTTCACTTGGTCAATGCGAGGCATCTCAACACCCTGTGTCATAAAGTTGACTTCCATATATCCAACTTTCACAAAAAACAAGATGCAAAGATAGTAAATAGTTTTCAGTTATCAGTTATCAGTTGACTGTTTTTTGATACTCACTAATGATATGCTATCGTTTTCTTGTCCCAAATCGGTCATTAGGCGGCGATAGGTTGTTTTTAGGAATATTTGTTAGCTATTCGGGATAGTTCGTGTGTTAATTACAGTCGGCTCACGGCATCGCGCAGCTGCTCCATAGCCTGCTCGAGGCGCTTGCGCGGAGTGCCCACGTTGAGGCGCATGTGGCAATAGCCGGGCACGCCATATATCTCGCCGTCGTTGAGCGCGAGATGAGCTTCATTGGCAAAGAACCGCACCAGCTCGGCATGGTCAAGACCCAAGCGGCGGCAGTCGAGCCACATCAGGAATGATGCCTGCGGCTTGATGGCATAAATGCCGGGAATGTGCTCTTTGCAGTATTGCGCCACATATAGCACATTCTGCTCAACATATTGCTTGCAGGCCTCAAGCCATTGTTCTCCATGACGATAACCCACCTCGGTGGCTAACAACGCAGGGATGTTGGCATTGCACAACTCGTTAACCTCCACCCATCTATAAAACTCACTGCGCAACTCGGGATTCTTGATAACCAGCCAAGTGCTCTTCAGCCCGGGAATGTTGAACGTCTTTCCCGGCGAGCCGCAGGTGATGGTTACCGCCGCTGCATCCTCGCTCACGGTAGCTAGCGGGATGTGCTTGTGACCAAACAGCGTGATGTCGCCAAACACCTCGTCGCTGAAGAGAATAACTCCATAACGGCGAGCCATAGCAGCCACTTGTTGCAGCTCCTCTTTTGACCACACAATGCCGATAGGGTTCTGAGGATTACACACCACCATCAGCTTAGGTTTCTGCTCGATGAAGACACGCTCCAGGTCGCCGAGGTCCATGCGATAGAAATGGTCGCCGGTGGGCACCAAGTTGTTGCGCACCGCCAAGCGGCGATTTCCCTCAATCACATCCTTAAAGTCATAATACACCGGTTCCTGTAGCACCACGCGGTCGCCAGGACGAGTGAAGAAATTGAGGACCATGCCCAAAGCGGGCATTCCACCGGGCATGAAGGTCATCTCCTCACGCTTTATCTCAAAACCGTTGCGACGTTGCTGCCAATCGATAATCGATTGCCAATACTCGTCGTATGGAAGTGTGTAACCATAAATGGGATGGTCGCCGAAGCGCGACACCAATGCCTCTCTAATCTCTGGGCACACAGCAAAGTCCATATCTGCAATCCACAAAGGCAACAGGTCGTCTCGGCCAAACAAGGACGAGAGCTGGTCATTCTTCTTGCAATGAGTGCCACTGCGGTCAATTATAGTGTCAAAATCATATTGAGTCATAGTAAATAAAGTATTTAGAACGTTTTTTATTGACAATGTAATTTCTTGAGTCCACTTAAAAAAGTGACCGCCATGATGAAATCAAACAAAAACAACAAAAATGCGATTAAGCGAGCAAAGAACTGAGCTTGCACAAGTATTTCGAGCGTGAACATTTTATTTAAAAATGCGATTGTAGGGACACGGCATGCCCCGTGTTGCTAAAATTAGTTTAATTCGTTGTTTTTTATTTTTTCAAGTGGACTCTTTCTTCAAGTCTCGCAAGTTGTTAACTTACTCAAAGTTTAATGTTTAGTGCTTAGCGTTTAGTGGATAATCAGTATGAAACATTGAAATTTTGAAAAATTCTTTTATATACTTGACTACACCTCGGCAATGTTCATTCAGGCATGACGCTGGGCTCGGTTTTGCACAGGTTTTCTTCTCTAAACACTAAACAATAACCTCTAAACTTCAAGTTTATAAAGTTTTATAACTTTAGGAACTTGAATGATTTCATTTTCACCTCGCAAATTTACATAGTTTTTTTCGATTTTAGGCACAACAAGACAAAAAACCGCAATTTTCGGCTTGCTTTGATCGCTTTTTTAACAAAAATCTATCACAAGTCTTTGCCAATTAAAAAAAATGAACTACCTTTGCACCGCTTTTCGAGCCCAGATGGCGGAATCGGTAGACGCGCTGGTCTCAAACACCAGTGGGGTAACACCCGTGCCGGTTCGACCCCGGCTCTGGGTACAAAAATAGGCTGTTAATCGCTTGATTTTCAGTCTATTTTTATTTTTCAATAAGCAACCAATAAGCAAAAACTAACACAATACCTCATTTTTGCCCTCAAATTGCCTCATTTGTGGCGGTCGCTGGGTTCAACATCGGCGGCGGTGGATTGTGCCAGCGGTTGAGGGTGGCGGCTCATCGCCTCGGCGAGGGTTGAGGTGTTGAGGTCGGGGCGGCTGTCGGTGCTGGGGTGCTGCTTTCCACCTGTGGCGAGGTGTGACGGCGAGGCACAAAAGAAACAGGGCAAAACCTCATCGGCTCGCTAACTGTTTCCGTTGTTCATCCGTAGTTCAAAGTCAGATTGTTTCCCTGTTCATTCCCTGTTAGCCGTGCAAATGTGGGTCGGCAAAACCTTGTTGTAACCTTGTGGTCATCTCCCACTTATTCACCCCTATTCATTCCGTGCTATCTACGTGTTTACCCTTACCGTAATCTTACCGTTGTTCGGGGTTCATTCGGGGTTCAAGCCCGCTGTTTTGTCATACTTATGCCCTACCTCATTCCTACTTCATTCGGTTTTTAACCTCACATGAAACCACACCTTTGTTAACAACAATTATTGCACCGACAGACGGCCACAAATAAGCCTCGGTGACGGCTGGAAGTGTTACCGATTTAGTAATTTGTGACAACTTAATATAGAGGCAATTTGAAAAACATCGGCGGCGGTGTCAGCGGTAAAACCTAACCGCCTCGGCTACCTTTTTGTTAAGTTCATCAATCGCCTCGCTTTTGACGGTTAAACCCTCTCGCTCTTGGCACGCCGCCTTAACCGCTTGCCTCAAATCGTGTGCCTGTTTTGCCGTC
>CALDIG010000191.1 GCA_937904375.1 uncultured Prevotellaceae bacterium | reverse complement strand
CCATTGACGACTGCCGTGAGGCGATAGAGAAGAAGATTGCCAGCGACCAGCGCTCCATGATGCCTATCGAGAGCCGATGCGAGCAAATCCTCAAGGAGCAGAACTACAGAAAGACCGATGGGCTTAAAGACTATCTCCTTCAAGAGATGAAGAAACATGGCGGCTTCGACTCTACCTTTGTCACCGATGTAATGGCCAAGTCTAATTACACCATGTTCACTTATGGCAATGGCATAAAAGCTCCTTTGTCGCTGCTGGCACCGACTATTAACCCCAAAACAAAAGTTGCAAGCGATGAAATCGCTGCGGCAGTCCTTGAGGCAAGCGTTGACCGTGTTGCTCGCCAAGAGATTATGAAATACTATTCCGACAATATAGTTGATCTCAATCCCGATTATCGCAACCTGCTCAACGAGTATCGTGACGGCACTCTTCTGTTTGAAGTTATGAGTAAAGAGGTGTGGAACAAAGCCAAAGCCAACAATGACGCATTAGTCAAACGTTTTGATGCTAACCGTTCTAAATATCAGTGGCAAGAGCCTCATTTCAAGGGGGTGATGATATGCGCCAAGAATGACTCTGTGATGAGAGAGGCGATGTCAATGTATGAGACTCTTAAGGCCGAACCCGAAGACACTATTACAATTGCGCTCAACAAGAAATTTGGACGCAACATTAAAATGGTGCGCGTGATAACCAAACAAGGTGAAAATGAGATGGTAGATTATATCGCCTTTAACGGCCGACATGTAGAATCCAATTATCAAGGATATCCCGTTTTCCGCATTCTCTATGGAAAAATGCTCTCACAACCTGAGGAGTTGAGCGATGTGAAAGGACTTGTGGTGTCGGACTATCAAGATGCTCTTGAGGAAGAATGGATTGCAGGACTGCGCAATCGCTACAAAGGCAAGATCCATATAGATAAGAAAGTATTGAACCAACTCAAGAAAAAGTATAAATAACAATCAATCCTTTTAGAATAGATAGCCTTGTTGCTGATGCGCGACAAGGTTTTTTTGTAGATATACAACATAATTAAGTATAATTAATGCCATTAATTTTGAGAAATCACAAAAAATCAAGAAATTTGCAAATTAATTGGAAAACTAGGCATTTGCAAGATAACACAAAAGTACATTAACATATATGAAAATCAAAACATTGCTATGGTGCCTGATGTCGATAGTGGCATTTGGCATGAGTGCTCAAAACAATGTCGCCGAGGAGGTGGCATGGGTAGTTGGTGGTGAGCCTATTTTCAAATCTGATATTGAGGAACAATATCAGCAGGCTTTGTATGAGCGCATCCCCATCGATGGCAACCCTTATTGTGTCATCCCCGAGAGAATGGCTATAGAGAAGTTATTCTTGTATCAGGCAAAGATTGATACTGTTGAGATACCTAATTCTAGTGTAGTACAGAATGTGGACTCGCGCATCAATTACTTCATTGCCAACTTAGGCTCGCGTGAGAAGGTTGAAGAGTATTTCCGCAAACCGTTACCAGAGTTGAGGGAGCAACTGATGGACGTGGTAAGAGACCAATACACGGTGCAGGAAGTGCAACGCAAGCTCACGAGCAACATCAAAGCCACTCCTGCCGATGTTAGGAAGTATTATAACACCATCTCAAAGGACTCGTTACCTATGATACCACAGCAAGTTGAGGTGAAAATCATTACTATCAACCCGGTGATACCCCAGCAGGAGATTGACGACGTGAAGGCGCGCCTAAGGGAATACACTCAGCTGGTAAACAGCGGGGAGAAGGATTTCTCTACACTTGCGATACTCTTCAGTGAAGACGGCTCATCGACCTACGGCGGTGAGGTGGGATTTCGCGGACGTGCCGAGCTGTTGCCCGAATATGCCGCTGCCGCTTTCAACCTTAATGACACCAAGCGCGTGTCGAAGATTGTGGAAACCGAGGCGGGCTTCCACATCATCCAGCTTATTGAGAAGCGTGGTGACCGCGTGAACACCCGTCACATCTTGCTGCGTCCCAAAGTTTCCCAAAAAGATATTGACGACGCTATTGTCAAGCTCGACTCCCTGCGCACCGATATCCTCGCACAGAAGAATGGCGTAACCTTTGAGAACGCCGCTCTCTATATCTCTCAAGATAAGGACTCGAAGAACAACAACGGCGTGATGCTCAACGAGAAAGAGCATAGTAATATGTTTGAGATGGCCGACCTTCCATCAGAGGTGGGAAAGGTTGTTGCTACTATGCAGGTAGGCGATGTCTCAGAGCCTTTTGTGATGATGAATCCCAAGACCAACCGTCAGCAAGTGGCTATTGTGAAACTCTCGAAACGCGTGGATGCACATCGTGCCGACTATGCCGATGATTATCAGGTTATGAAAGACCTGTATGAGAGCCACAAGCGTCAAGAGATAATTGAGAAATGGATTGAAGAAAAGCAAAAGACAATCCATGTATATATCGAAGAAGGCTGGCGTGATTGCGAGTTCCAATACAACTGGCTGAACGTTAATAAGTAAGTGTTAAGTATCGATTGCTCGACTTCTCGATTATTCGATATTTAAATCTAAAACTAAGAATAATAACTTATGAGTGTGACTCGCGCGCTGATGTTTTTGTTGTGTGTGTTGGTTGCGACTGTTTCGTGGCACGCCAATGCCCAGGCGGTTGCCGCGCGCAATGGTGCCACTACGCCTCATCTGCGACGCATCACGCCCCTTATTCCCGATGCTAACCGTTTTGATCCCGGCAAGGTGTTTCTCGAGAATGCCGACGCCCTTGTCGCCGACGAGAATCGCAGCACCGAATATCGTGTGCTTCGTGGCAATGTTCGGTTTCGCCGTGGCGACATGACGCTGAGGTGCGATAGTGCCTACTTCTTTGAGGCGACCAGTTCTCTCGATGCCTTTGGACATGTGGTGATGAACCAGGCCGACACGATGACAGTGTATTGCGACCGAATGTACTATTTTGGTGATGTGGAGGTGGCGAAGCTCAGGCGCAATGTACGGGTCGTCAACAGTTCGATGACCGTCACCACCGACAGCTTGGATTACGATATGTTTAACAACGTGGCGCGTTACTTTAGCGGTGGTACAGTGGTGGACAAATCGGGTACGCGCATCACGTCGAATGTCGGTCGCTATGAGCACGACACCAAGAAAGTGCAATTCACCTCTAAAGTACACATGAAAAACGACAAGATGGAGCTCTTTACTGATATCCTCGACTATGACATGCGCACTCACATAGCCACCATCGAAGACGAGACAAAGATTGTGTCGCTTGCTGATGGACACACTATCTATACCTCGAGTGGATGGTACAATATGTCGAGCGAGGAAGGCACGCTATATAACCGCTCTACCATCAAGGCAAAGGACGGCCAGACGATTGTTGGCGATGTGGTGTATTACGACCGCAAGAACGATAAAGGTCAGGCTCAGGGCAATGTGGTGCTCACCGACGAGAAGACGCAACGCACCCTCACTGGCGATGTGGTTGACTATGACCGCAAGAATGGCATCGGCAAGGCGCGTGGCAATGTTGTCATCACCGACGAGAAAAACAAGGTGATACTCAAGGGTGATTTGGGGTATCATAACGAGAAAACCAAGGAATCATACGTTACCGAGAATGCCTTAGCGAGGGAGTTCTCGCAGAAAGACACAATTTATATCCATGCCGACACGCTGCGCACCGTCACTGCCGATAATGACAAAAGAGTGCTTATAGCCAACAAGTATGTGCGTTTCTACCGCAAGGACTTGCAGGGAGTGTGTGACTCGGCGGCGGTGAGCGAGCAGGATTCCATTCTTAACCTTTACCGCCATGCGGTGATCTGGAGTGAGGGGCGACAGATTAGCGGTGAGGAAATCAATGTCCATGTGAAAGACTCGGTCGTTGATTGGGCTACGTTGCCCAAACCAGGAATGCTGATAGAGCATTTGGGTGAGGATTATTATAACCAGCTCAGTGGCCGCACGATGAAGGCGACATTTGAGAATCAGGAGCTGAAACAGCTTGACGTCAGCGGCGATGTGGAGGCACTGTTCTATCCTATGGAGAATGACTCCACTTACAACAAGTTGGTGAACGCCAACAGCGCCTACCTCACTATAAACATGAAACCCAAGCAGGAGGTGGATAAAATCAAGATGTGGCCAGATGTGACGGGAAAAGTTATCCCGCTGTTCCTTGCCAAGCGTTCGGACTTGCGTCTTGAGAAGTTCCGTTGGTATGACTCCATTCGTCCTAAGGAGCCATACGATGTGATGGTGGTTACTGACGAAATGCGCCAGATTTTCGGTGAGGCGGTGGCAACGCGACGAACCTCTGTAATACGCTAAGAGAGTGCCTTCGGCGCGTGGTTCGTGGAAAGTAGAATGGGAAATCTGACATCTGAAATCTCAAAACTGACAACTGATAACTGAAGAAACTATGAGTGATGTGATAAAACTGTTGCCCGATTCGGTCGCCAACCAGATTGCCGCTGGTGAGGTGATACAACGCCCTGCTTCGGTGATTAAGGAGCTGGTGGAGAATGCCGTAGATGCTCAGGCGACAAATATCCAGATTATTCTCAAGGACGCTGGTCGCACCTTGATACAGGTGATTGACAACGGTGTGGGCATGAGCGACACCGATGCCCGTCTGGCGTTTGAGCGTCATAGCACATCAAAGATTCGTCAGGCGGATGACCTTTTCTCGCTCCAGACCATGGGGTTCCGTGGCGAGGCGCTGGCGTCGATAGCTGCCATATCGCACATTGAGTTGCGCACCTGCGCTCGTGGAGCGCAGTTGGGCACCAAGTTGCTGATAAACGCCTCTCACTGCGAGTCGCAGGAGCCCGACGTGTGTCCAGCAGGCTGCAACTTCATGATTAAAGACTTGTTCTTCAATGTTCCTGCACGCCGCAAGTTCTTGAAAAGCAATCAAGTGGAGCTGAGCAACATTATCAAGGAGTTTGAGAAGCTCGCACTCGTCAACTACAATATTGATTTCACTGTCACCCACAACGGCAATGTGCTCTACAAGCTAAGCGGCGGCACATTCAAGCAGCGCATTATAGCACTGTTTGGACATAACATCGACCAGCAGCTTATCCCGCTGAATGTTGACACTTCATTGGTAAAGATTTCGGGCTTCATAGGCAAGCCCGAGAGCGCGCGCAAGCGCAACGCGATGCAGTATTTCTTTGTCAACGGCAGATATATGCGACATCCGTATTTCCACAAGGCGGTGCTCTCTTGCTATGACGAGCTGATTCCCGATGAGTCGCAGCCTAAATATTTCCTGGTGCTTGACGTTGACCCCGAGACGATTGACGTGAACATCCATCCCACAAAGACTGAGATAAAATTTGAGAACGAGTTGCCGATATGGCAGATTATCTCGGCTGCAGTCAAGGAGACGCTGGGACGGTTCAGCATGGTGCCGTCTATCGACTTCGACAAGGAGGACGCTCCCGAGATTCCCTCTTTCACGTTGCCTCACACCTCTCGGGCACCCGAGATAGCTGTTGACAAGAGCTATAACCCATTCAAGCAGCAGACGGGCTCGCATGGTGGCGGCTACACCCCACAGCATAGCGACACTTTGCCTAACTGGGAGGAACTCTATAAGAACTTCGAAAAGTCGAAGCAAGAGGGGCTTGACGAGATAGGGGAGTTGCCGCTTTCTACCGATGCGCCCGCTTTGGAAAATGCTGTTCCAGCCGACGACGAGATGCAGGGCGTGATGCAGCTGGCTGACCGTTACCTGCTCTCTCTCTCGCAAGAGGGGGTGGTGATTCTTGACCAGCACCGTGCTCACTTGACGGTGCTCTATGAGCGCCTGATGGATCAGATTGACGGCATGAATGTGGTGTCGCAGCGTGTGCTCTTCCCCGAGATTATGCACTTGACGGTGGCGCAGAATGCCGCGTTTGAGGAAATAGAACCCGAACTCGAGAAAGCTGGCTTCGGACTCGCGAAACTGAGCGGTGGCGACTGGTCAATAAACTCGGTGCCACCAGGTCTCGACAATATCGACATTATTGAAATGCTCAACGAGGTGATAACCTCTGTGAGCGGTGTGAGCGTTAAAGACAAGGTGTTTGAAAAAATTGCCCTTACCATAGCCTCAAAAGCCGCTATTCCTTACAATCGCCATCTCAATGAACAAGAGATGAAAACCCTCATCACCGACTGGCGCAAACTTAAAAACACCAAATACACCCCCTCAGGAAAACTAATTGCTAATTTCCTAACCCTAGACCAAGTGGCAAAGATGTTTTAGCCGCTCGCTGTTGCTCGCTAGTTGTGTCGCTCGCTGTTGTTCGCTACTTGTGCCGCTCGCTGTTGCTCGCTAGTTTGCCGCTCGCTGTTGCTCGCTAGTTAGCCGCACGATTGATGTGGGATAAAACGTTAGTTTCTAGCTGTTTGTAATCGTTTGGCTCGCAGAGCTTTCGAGTTTTAGCAAGAAGAGTTTTTTATCTACACCGCTGGAGTAGCCTCCTGTGGTGCCGTCGCTGTTGATTACTCGGTGGCAGGGGATGATGATGGGGATGGGGTTAGCGCCGTTGGCTTGTGCCACAGCACGCTGGGCATTTTCGTTGCCAACGAGGCGTGCTTCTTTTTTATAACTGATAGTCTCGCCATAAGGAATTGTCATCAGAGTGTTCCACACCTTCAGTTGGAATTCGGTGCCAGTAAGGTGCAAAGGCAGGGAGAACTCTCGTCTGTTGCCCTCAAAGTACTCGTTGATCTGCTTGGTGCAGTTTTCTAGCAGTGGGGTAGATGTGTGGCACAATTCCAGTTTCATTTTGGTTGCTAGAACCGAGAAATCAGCCTCTCCAAACTCAATCGCCGAAATACCGGTAGTGGTTGCAGCAATTGAGAGCATTCCCATAGGAGAATCTATTTCCACACAACAGAGTTTGCCTTCATTGATGGGCTTGATATCTAACTCTTGAGCTTTGTTCATCATAAAATTATAAAGTGTTTCATAATCATTTTTCATTCCATTTTTATTTATTTCATTAATAATGGCTTTTTTGAAATCACCTACTTTGGGCGATTGTTGCAAACCAAACGTCAACATAATTTCGTAACCATCAATTTCTGGTTTAAGGTTTCTTTCTTCATCTTTTTTATTTACGTCTTTAATCTTCTGCTTCACAAGCTCATAATTCTCGCGGAAGCGTTTCACTTTCTCCTGGTTTTTGCTTGTGATATCGGCACGGCACAGGGTCATCAGGTCGTCGATGTCGTCGCCAGCCTCAAAGACCATGCGGCGCACTGCCGAGTCGGTCACCTCTTCCTCTACTAGTGCAATTGGGCGCATGTGCAGGCCAACGAGTTTCTTGACATATTCCATGTGCTCGTTAGGCAACCGCATCTTTTTAAAGATGCGTGGCACCATTTTCTCGCCAATGAAGTTGTGGTTGTGGAATGTCCAGCCCATCTTCTCATCCCAGTGCTTGGTGGCGGGTTTACCAATATCGTGCAAAAGTGCTGCCCATCGCAGCCATTCGTTGTCGCTCTGAGCTGCCACGTTGTCGAGCACCTGCATGGTGTGTTCAAAGATTTCTTTGTGTCCACGCCCGTTCACTGTTTCCACTCCTTTTAAATTGGCGAGTTCTGGGAAAATGAGTGGAAGAAGTCCAATCTTGTCAAGCTGTTTGAACCCTTCAGATGGTTTTGGCAAGAGAATGATTTGCCTTAATTCTTGGGTGAAGATATTGCGATTTATAGTCTTTGCACTATTGACATTGTGCCTAATCGCTGCAATTGTTCCAACCTCGACATCATTGCCAAGTCGCATCTCTTTGGCAACTTTTTTAATGATGTCAAGCACAGGTTTTATAAGTTGCTTTAGTATGTTCTCCTTGCTGGTGTTCATTTCTTGTTGTAATACTTGCAAAATTGGTTGATGCCGCAGTTGAGGCAGTCGGGTTTAAGGGCTTTGCACACGTATCGGCCGTGAAGCAGCAGCCAGTGGTGGGCGTTGTAGCGGTCTTCCACAGCGATGTGGCGAGTGAGGGTCTTCTCCACTTCAAGAGGCGTTTTGCCATTGGCTAAACCAGTGCGATTTGATACTCTAAACACATGGGTATCGACAGCGATAGCCGCTTTGTGGAACACCACGCCCATAATCACGTTGGCGGTCTTGCGGCCTACTCCAGGCAGGCGCATGAGCTCTTCCATCGTGCTGGGTACTTGACCATCAAAATCCTCGACCAGCATTGCCGACATCGCTTGCAGGTGGCGCGCCTTGCTGTTAGGATAGGACACGCTACCTATGTATTGCAGCAGTTCGTCGCCAGTGGCGGCAGCCATCGCTTGCGGAGTGGGGTAGGCCTTAAACAAAGCTGGCGTTACCATATTCACCCGCTTGTCGGTACACTGTGCCGATAGAAGCACCGCCACCAGCGTCTCAAACGGGTTGTTGAAATGCAACTCGGTGGTGGGACTGGGGTTTGCCTGTTTGAAATATTTAATTATTGCCTCGTAGCGATCCGTGATTTTCATAAATGCCTTCTTGTGTAAAAGGGGAGCTGTTGTGCTGGCTCCCCCTCGTTATAGTGGTTATTTACTATTCTCAATGAGTGTGCTCAAACTGTCGCAAGAAGCGCACATCGTTCTCGCTGAACATGCGCAGGTCTTTGACCATGTATTTGAGGTTGGTGATGCGCTCCACTCCCACGCCAAAGGCGTAGCCAGTGTAAACCTTGCTGTCGATGCCGCACAGCTCAAGCACGTTGGGATCTACCATGCCGCAGCCCAGAATCTCCACCCAGCCGGTGTGCTTGC
>CALDIG010000190.1 GCA_937904375.1 uncultured Prevotellaceae bacterium | reverse complement strand
CTCGCAAGGCATTGAGCAAGCTCAGCTTTTCTCGCTTAATCGCATTTTTCGCACATGGTCAAGTCTTCGACTTGCCTCACCCCACCTTTTTGCGACTGAACCGAAATTACATTAACGGTTTCAAGAAGCCATCGGCCGAACGAGAGAAAGCTATCCTCGCGCACATCCACCAACTTGGAAAAGAAATGATGTCCGCATGCTTCTTATGTAATTCATTGATTATTATCAAAGCCACCGTTCCACAACTTAAAGAAGAAAAAATGAAACCAAAACACAAATCGGCTCAAAAAATGCTCTAATTTGCAGAAAAACGGCTTATCATGAGCCGATAATTCATAAATTTTCTGTATTTTTGCGCCGATTTCAATCTCTAAACGACTATGGACACAAGAGACATACTTCAATATCTGCATTATAATCCGTTGTCAACGCGCGATGACATAGCACAAGGTGTTGCTTTTGAAGATAGTGATGCAACTATGAAACGAATCATAGCCTCTTTGGTTGGCAAAGGAGACATTATTGTAACTGGTAAGGCTCGTGCCACTCGATATAGTCTTTCGCCACAAGCTCATCTGCTCATGCCGTTGAATCTTGACACCTATTTTGCCAAAGACATTGACGAGCGCCAGGTGCAGACCTACTTCAACTTTGACCTTATTCGTGAGCAACTTCCAGCTGTCACATTGTTCACCTATGACGAACGTAAATACTTAAATGAACTACAACAACAGTTCCGTAATCATGTTGACGAGATGTCTCCCTATGAGTACAGGAAAGAAATGGAGCGTTTGGGGATAGATTTGAGTTGGAAATCTTCACAGATAGAAGGGAACACTTATTCGCTTCTTGAGACAGAGCGCCTGCTGCGCGAGAGCAAGACTGCCGAGGGCAAGACTAAAGAAGAGGCAGTCATGCTGCTTAACCATAAAGATGCACTAAAATTTGTTCTTGACAATCCGGATTATTTGGAAATGTTGTCGATTACTCACATTGAGGATATTCACACACTATTAACTAAGGAATTATCGGTAGATAGAGGTGTTCGGCATCGTCGTGTTGGTATCACGGGAACAAATTACCATCCACTTGACAATGAGTTCCAAATTCGTGAAGCCTTACATGATACCTGTGAGTTGATCAACGGCAAGAGTGATGTTTTTGAAAAAGCTTTGCTCACTCTTGTGCTGCTTTCTTATATACAGGCTTTCAGTGATGGCAACAAACGAACTGCGCGCATCACAAGCAACGCCATACTAATAGCAAATGGATACTGTCCTTTGAGTTTTCGCACTGTCGATTCTGTTGATTACAAAAAGGCAATGCTCATCTTCTATGAGCAGAACAACATCTATGCTTTCAAACAAATCTTTATGCAACAATTCGAGTTCGCAGTAAGCGAATATTTTTGATTTTCAAATATTTCCACTATATTTGCCACATAGAAAAGCCAACACCATTGTTCATCAACTAAAACAAGAATAAATGAGAAAGATATTTTCAATATTATGCTTCATATCCTTAGTTTGCTCAAGCATGATTGTTTCTTGTTCTGGCGAACAAAAGAGCGCTGTAAAAGCTTCAAATGCAAAGGATTCAACAATGGTTGAAAATGTTGTGGATTCCATTCTTTTTGACTCAGTTGTTGTAGAAGAATATGATAAAAGCAAAGATTCTATTATTGTTAGTGTCACACAAGCCAAACTGATTGATACAACTTATGAACAACTTATAAAAAAACGTGTAATACCAGTTCTTGTTAAGAATAAATCATCTGAGAATTTTTTTATAATGAGGCTCTCTTCTCCAAAGCATTTCGATTACCTGTCTTTTTATATAGACAAATATATAGGCACTATAAGTAACATAAAAAAGAGAGTCTTATGCTGTATTGATATTGATGGATACTATTTCTTGGTGTGTGATGATTTGAACTTGTCAACCGAACAAAAGAAGTCATTGTTTGAACCCACATCACAAAAAAGAAGTTTTGTGTTGGGCAAAGAGCCTATGATACAAAAGGATGGTAGTCCTGAATGTGTTTATAGCATTGACAAAGAATTGAAAATACTAGATATAATATATGAAGTAGACAGTTGGTAGAAAAACACGTTTACCACTTAAAGCTACGGCATCGTTCCACAACTTAAACAAGAAAATTGCTAAAAAACTTGCATATTGTTTACTAATTAGTTAACTTTGCAAAAAAATAAACCTAGTGGCTGAACGTAATTATAAAAGACATATAGTGGTTTACAAGAACTACTTTATTGACTTTAAGAAGACTTTGACACAGCAAACTCTAAAGAAAATATATCAAGTTTTCTTGTATATTATGACTTTAGACACGATTCCTGCAACTTACCTTAAGTCAATAAAGAGTGTGACAGGGCTATATGAGATACGCGTTGAAGAAAGCGGAAATATTTATCGCATTTTCTGTTGTTTTGATGAAGGGAACCTTGTGGTCCTGTTCAATGCATTTCAAAAGAAAACACAAAAGACTCCAGCCAACGAGATTGATAAAGCAGAACGTATAATGAATGAATATTTTGAAAACAAAAGGAGGAAATAATATGACAAGAGAAGAATTGAAAAACAGCAGCCTGACTCCTATTGAGGATTTGATTGAAGAGGATTTCGGAGCTATTGACACTCCTTCAAGGGTTGAGTTTGAGGCCGACTGCGATGCCTTCATTCTTGGCGAGCGACTTAGGGAGGAAAGACGCAAAGCCGGACTCACACAAGAACAGCTTGCCGAGAGGATAGGAACAAAGAAAAGCTACATCTCTCGAGTGGAAAACGGCCATGCCGATATCCAACTCTCAACCCTGTTCAAGATTTTCCAGGGATTGGGCCTTCGAGTGAGCCTTAGAGTGCTTTAATGTGTCCTAAAGGACTACTTCCATTTTTCACAACTTAAACAAGAAAAATTGAGAAAGACATTCCGAATATTATGTTTCATAGCCTTTATTTGCTTGATTATGTTTGTTTCATGTTCAGGTCAACAAAATGGCAATGGAAAAGACTCAAATGCAAAAGATTCTGCAGTGGTTGAGAATAACGTTGACTCACTGGATATGATACTTGGAAAAGAAGTGTTTGAGACAAGAGGTAGGGCTGGAGTTCGATTATATGGCGAGTACCATAAACTTACTAGAGCCGAAGTAGAACAGACAAAAGAACTCCTAAAAAATCACATGGACAGTCTTATCGCATTGCCAGATAGTCTTTTGCTCTATGAGAATGAATTCAGATTGATGGAAAAACCATATCCATTAAGCAAATATGTTCGCCAATATTTAGCTGCTCAACAAGGAGATAATATTTTGGTGTGGGTCAATTTGATTGGAACTTCAGAAGACGGTTCAATTGATACTTTTTTTGATTATAATTATATAATATGGGTCGAAGATGGCGGACCCCGCTTTGGAAATGCGCTTATTGATCTCACTCGCAAGAAAATCATTTATTTGTCTATAAATAGTCGAGAATAAACTAAACTCACTAATAATAACGACATCGTTCCACAACTTAAAGAAGAAACAAGATATTTTAAATATCCCGGCGTAAGCCGGCTTTTCGACGAACTAAGTTCGCCACTTTTTGAAAAAAAAGAAACGTTCCCCACATTTTCTTTTTTGATTCTCAAATATTTCCACTAAATTTGCAAAACATTGAAAAGCAATAAAACTCTAAACATGAAATCAGGATTCTATAAAATCATACCGATAATGCTATTGGCTCTATTCTTGTCGTGTTCCCACAATGACAAGAGCAGTGGGAACAATGAATCAAATATTGTAGCAAGTCAAGAGAATGAATTCCAATCACAAGTAACAAAAGACAACAAACCGTTAACTCTTAGTGACGAAGAACGAGGTTGCGTCGATAAGGCGAATGAGTTGGCTTTCACACTCATGCTTAAACAGTCGGGAAAAACTCCTTATAAGAGTTTTACGTTCTCGCCTTTGGGCGTGAATTGTGCTCTTGCAATGACAAGCAATGGCGCTAGCGGAGCAACGCTCAAAGAAATTGAGAACCTGATAGGACCAATAGGTGACGCTAATTCATTCTTCAGCAAATATGTCGCTCATTTATCGTCTTCGGTTGTTATAAGCAACTATTTGGCGATTAATAATAAATACCCCATTAATCAAGATATCGTAAAGTCGATAGAAGGAATGTACAATGCCCACGTGAGCAATTTAGAATTTGGCAACAATGACGCAATCCAACGAATCAATGACTGGATAAAACACGTGTCAGATGGAGAGTATGAAAGTGTTTTCGACAGGACTAATGCTAACGAACTAGTATATCTTATCACATACATGAAATTCAAGGCTCTGTGGAATAATCCTTTTAAAGAAAGCAACACTTCTGACATGGATTTCACCAACGACGATGGCAACACCACACAGGTGCCAATGATGTTTCAACATGTATATGCATATTCAGGTGAGCTATATTACCAAAACGATGACTACAAAGCTATTTCTCTGGGATATGAAGACAGTGAGTATCGCATGCTCATCGTTTTGCCTAATAACACGAAAATCAATGACTTTATAGCTGTGATGAACGCCAATGAATACAATCACATTATCTCAAGTCTCAAAGCCAATGAAGAGACAATTAATTTAAGTTTGCCCCGATTTAGCACAAACTGCACTCTCAACCTCCATGAAATGTTATTGAAATTGATACCAACTGCTTTTAATGGTGATGCAGACTTTAGCAGACTCAGTAAAGTGAAGTCATATCTTAGCCGATTCATGCAAGATACAAAAGTAGTTGTTACAGAGTATGGCACTGAAGCGAGTGGTGCAACAAAACAAAGCGAAACAGAGATGTCGATAAATCCAGATTTCACAGCTAACCACCCCTTCCTCTATTTCATCTACGACAACACAACCCACGCCATCCTGCAAGCAGGACAATACTGTGGGAACTAAGTAAATTTGACACATTAAAAAAACAATAAAAACTCACAGCAAAGTAACAAAACCAGCAAAGTAACAAAACTAGCGAAGTGACAGAACCCGCGAAGCGACAAAACCCGCGAAGCGACAAAACTAATAACTATACAATTATGAACTATCAACTTATCAACCTACCTTTCACCGAGAATGAGCTTGAGCCCGTGATTAGCGCCGAGACCATTGCTTTGCATCACGGCAAACATTTGGCGACCTACGTTAACAACCTCAACAACCTGCTGCCTGGCAGCGGAATGGAGGACAAATCGCTAGAGGAAATTGTGGCGAGTGCCACAGGCGGCATCTTCAACAACGCCGGACAAATCCTCAACCACAATCTCTACTTTGAGCAACTGCAAGCTCCTAGCGAGGACAACCACCCTGTGGGCGCGCTTGCAAAGGCTATTGACGAGCAGTTCGGCTCATTCGACGCGTTCAAAGAGAAATTCGCCACAGCCGCCGCCACACTTTTCGGCTCAGGCTGGGTATGGCTGGCGAGCGACGAGAATGGCACACTGCACATCCTGCAAATGACAAATGCCGACAACCCTGTCACGAAGGGATTGAAGCCGCTGATGACAATGGATGTGTGGGAGCACGCCTACTACGTTGACTACCGCAACCGCCGCCCCGACCACATCGCCGCAATGTGGAAAATCCTCAACTGGCAAGAAATCAACCGCCGCTATGAATAGTAAAAAAATGAGGCTCAACGCGCGTTGAGCCTCATTTTTTCAGATTAGAATCGGTCACTTCACATCCAGGTAATCGCGCAACGCGTTGACATATTCCTCAAACGCCTGCTTGCCGCTCTCGGTCACACTACAGGTCGTTAGTGGTTTCTTGCCCTGGAACTTCTTCTCGACAGTGATATATCCTGCCGCCACCAGTTTGTCGAGCTGCACGCTCAAGTTGCCAGCTGTCGCCTGGGTCTGCTCCTTGATATAGACGAAACTCGCCTCCTCGCAGTTCATCAGTATCGACATTATCGCCAGTCGCAGTTGTGAGTGCAGCAGCGGGTTAAGCTCCTTTAGCATTGCTTCTTGGCTTTAGCGTTCAACACATGACCTGGAATAATCATCGTGAAGACGAAACACAGGATGAACAGCGGAATAATCCACCACACCTTCAACGGGATGTCACTCAACACACAGCCCAGCACAAAGGTTCCTGCCACCAAACTGAAGGCGCCGCCCACCACCATCGACTTCTCCTGAAGGATGAAGCCCTGCATACTTGAACCAAAACCCGCCAGCAAAAAGGCGAAAATAAGCATTATCACCCAAGTGTCCTTGCCGAAGAACTGGAAACCTATCGACATCAGCGTGCCAAGGGCAAACATCCAGCCGATAGTTCCCCACAGGTTGCTTGAGATGCGGTCAACGTAGGTGAAAGGCTCCTTCTCGATACGGTCCTTGTCCTTGCGATTGATGACCAGCATGCCGATGCCACCCACTATCCAGATTAGGAACCATAGCCAGTTGCAGGCTGGGTTGCCGCCCGTGAGCAGCAACGACACGCCAACGAGCAGTCCCACGATAGCACTGGTGTAACCCCACCACAACAGAAGATTACCTTCTCCAATGTGGAGCTGACGCTTGGTCTTGTTAATCATCCTGGCGATCAACTCCAAACTCTCTTGACTGTTTAATCTCTTCTCTTCCATATTTTCCTTACATTACAATGGTTAATAAAAAATTTGTTCGTTAGATTTATAAATCCGTTGCAAAGATAAAGTAGTTTATTTTATAAACCGAATATTTTCGCAACTTTTTTCAAAAAACTACTAGTTTTGGTAGTGTATTTTTGAATTTTGATGGAAAAAGAAAGCAATTCAAAGGCATCAGTGCTATCAATCAAAAACAACAAAAACTAACAAAACGTACAATTATTTAGGAATACAATTATATTTTCACTAACTTTGCCGAAAATAATCATTTACACATTAATATCTTATTAGTATGAAACACCTATCAGCATTATCAATCTTCGCGCTTTTAGTTATCATGGCGCTCAACTCATGCGACAGCGACCTTCTCGACACCGACAAGTATCACCGCAATCCCAAGCAGGCTGTTGAGGCACTATTCCAGGAACTTCCCAACAAAGAAATCAAATTCTTGAAAGAGGCGGTGAAATTTAAAGAAAGCGAAAAATTCAAGGAATTAATAAATAAATATAATGATGATAATAATATTACATGTAATAAAGAAAATAAATATTTGGATATACCAAAATTTAAAATTATTCCTCTACCTGATAATTATAATGATTTTTTGGTTAAATATATGAATATTAATTGTATTAATTGCAATAAAAAAAAAGATAGTTATTATATTTGTCTTTTTTGTGGTTCTAAATTATGTTCAGATAAACAATGTTCTTCTTTATTTAAAGAAAAAGAATATAATAGTATAAGTATTCATACAAAAATATGTTCAGGTGGTCAAGGCTTTTTTATTACTAATAATTCATGTATTTGTTTTGTATTAAAAAGTGAATTATTTATTACTAATAATTATATATATCTTAATGCTCTTGGAGAAAATTTTCGAGCGGGAAAAAGTTATGATTTAAAAAGTGAATATTTATTAAATATGAATGAGATCGGAAGAGCGTCGTGTAGGGAA
>CALDIG010000189.1 GCA_937904375.1 uncultured Prevotellaceae bacterium | reverse complement strand
AAACACACAGTGCGCCCAAGCTCTCCGAGCTTGACCGCACAATGTGTTTCGCACACCGCCAAGTCTCCGACTTGTCTCTTATTACACTTGTTTCCCAACTCAAGATTTCGATTTAGCCGTGCTCACACTAATCTGCAACAGTTCCCCCTCATGTAGGGACAAGGCGTGCCTTGTCCGCAGCGGGCAAGGGGGAGTATGATAATTGCAGAATTACTGAAAGAACTTGATTTCCAAATGTAGGAGGGTGTGTCAAAATAGAGGACTTAATATAAACAACTGAATTATCTGAATTTTCTGTTTTTATAAGTGTCTAGTAATCAGGTTTTATTTTTTTGAAAACAATTCAGATTAATCAGAAAAATCAGTTGTTTTTTTTATTTTGACACACCCTCGTGGAGCACGTCCTCCGCCCTTCGGGCACCTCCTGCGGATGAAGCACGCTTCATCCCTACAAGAGGAGGAGTTTTTAGTTTTGCAACACCCTCCAGGGGGAGTATGAATTTTTTCTCAAGATTTCGTCAGAATTACGCTAGCATAGCCGTAGGTTATACTCCCCCTGTATCCCCCTCTAGCTTAGAGGGGGGAGCTGACGCACAGCACTTCAGAAACTTCAGTTATACTGATTTTCTAGCAACTAGTCTTTTGACATAAGTGTTTTGGGGCAGGTGGCGAATAATGAGAATTAAGCCAAATGACCGAACGATTTTGCGCCAAATGACCGAACGATTTTGCGCCAAACGGCCGAAAAGTGTTCAAAACTTTTTGGCTTGAGGACATTAAGACGAGCGTTGATATCGTCAATTCAGGTATTTATTGATCACGCTGTCGCTCACTCGGGTGAATGTGAATGTCAAGCCAAGTGCAACTATGGTCAATTTATTGCCTTTGACGCTAAATGTGGCTGGCAAGTATGTCTGGTCGGAGTCGGTAATGGTGATAGTGTTACCCGAAATTTTGTAGGTGCCATGTTCTATTTCGATTTCATGCTTTTGCGCACCATAAATCTCTACCCATTCATCGGTATAGATATTATCCGATACCGAGATGTAGGTGTTGTCGTCATTGAACTTGATGTAACCATTTGACGACTCAAAGATGCCGTCTTGACCGTTGGTGGATTCAAACCAGTTAAGATAATCACCTTCCCAAGTGCCCACGATACTGCCGCCACTTGGCTCGTCGTTGTCATCGCCGCAAGCGGTGAGCGACACGGTCATTGCTGCCAGCAATGCAACACAGAATAAATTTTTAAGTGCCTGATTCATTGTCAGTTTAATTTAAAAAATTGTTGATAATTTGTTTATTCTTGCGATCTATGTAATATCAATCCACCGCCTAAATCGGCTTCTGGTAAATACAGCTTGTCGTTTTGGAAATAGAACCTGCCTTGTTTAAATACACATTCATATAATTCAGGGTCATTACCTTTGAGTGTTAGAATATCACCATTTACTGACCATTTAAAGTCAATCTCACAGTCAATAATTCCACCCATATCGTTGACAACAACCCAAAACTTGCCGGTGTGATTGGAGTTAAACTTTAAACTCAAGTTTCTAAAGTTCTAAAACTTTAAAAACTTGAAGGTTAGAGGTTAGAGGTTAGTGTTTAGAGAAAAATTTTTTCAAAATTTTCTATATTTCACACTGATTATCCTCTAAACTCTAAACACTAAACATTAAACTTTGAGCAAGTTAACAACTTGCGAAACTTGAGTTTAAATAAAAAACTTCCATAGATGATGGTCCGTCATTCCATTCTCCGATAAGCTGTTTCTCTAAGCTTGATGATGGTTCATCGTCGCCACAAGCTGTGAGCGACACGGTCATTGCTGTCAGCAATGTCGCAATAAGCAGATAATAATACTTTTTCATTTTATTTGTTTTTTATAAATTGATAATGAGAATATTATAAAAATCACACTAATTAAAACGAATTAAAATTCACTTATAATCAATTCTTTAAAAAAGATATGTCTTCAAAAGAATGCCGTCCCTTTTAAGGACATTTTCGTTGAAATTCAGTTAAGAGACCTTTTTATATTCAAGTCTTTCATTAGGGTTCTTTGCCTTTGCTGCACTTGATGAGGTGTATAAATAACCATCTAAAAGCACAAAATTTCCTAAAAATTTTGAAGTGCCGCCAATATAAAGTTGTGGTATAGCTTTTCTGCCAACATATATTTCTTCTCCCTCAAAATGGAACTGTACATATTTCATGGTATCATATTTATACCAACTTCCATAGTAAATAGTGTCGCCATTTTTGTATTTTATAGTGGCTGTTTCGTCATCATTTACTGTAAGAACAATTGGTCCAAGATGCCCGTCATCAATTTCAAAGGTACCAATATAGCTCTGCTGTTCTGCTTTCTCTTGTTCAAGTCTCTCTTGTTCGGCTTTCTCTTGTTCCAGCTGCCTCTGCAGTTCGGCATTCTCTTGTTCCAACCTCTTCTGTTCGGCTCTCTCTTGTTCCAACATTTCTTCGGTGCTGTCAGTATTAACTTCACTGGCAGATCCAGATGCACTTGGTCTTCCTTCACATGAAGTCAGGTTCCAAATGGCTATTGCAGCCATCAATGTAAAAAAGAATGATAATTTTCTCATAATAGTTTTTTTAGTTAATAAAATAGTTTTGTTTTCAAATGTACTTTATAATATTCATTTGTCAATCGTCCATTGTGTCCATTTGGTTTATGGGTGTCTTGTCCTCAAAGGGATGGTTCTTTTGAGGACACTTTTGAGGAAATCAGTTTCGGCAGTCTATCATGATGGTGCCGTAACCGTTGATGAATACATCATTGACGCGCTTGTCGCCTTTGTAGTGACTCTTGAGGATGTCTTTCAGCTCCTCGTAGCTGGGACCGCCGTCCAGCTTTTCTTTGCGCACATTGATGAGTCGTCCAATGGGCATTATGCGATACTCTCTGTCGCTGGTGTAGCGAGGCTCTCCACCTGCCAAGCCATAGCTTTGATAGGTGGTTTCTAGCTGCTCCACAAAGTAGTCGGTTTGTTCAAACAGGTCTTTGTACTTTAGTTCATTACACGCTGTGAGAGCGGCGGCAGCGATAATTAGAATAAAAATGCGATTGATTGTTTTCATTGTTTTACTGATTATAAAAGAATAAAATGGTTGTCATTAAAATGCGCTAGAATTCCCTGAAGGCGATGCATTCAAATTGCCTTTCGTAGTCTTCGATATCCACGCCTTCCCAGTTGCAGTAGGTTTTTGTCAAATACCCTTCTTCTCTTTTGGTAATGTCGCCAATTCTGAGAAAATCTTTTCCTGTCATTTCGATGGAACTTTCGTAACCATTGCCAGCTACATCTTCTTTGGCAAATCCGAGGCTTCGTAGCTCTTTTATAAATCTTGCCTTGAAGTCGTTATATAGAGTCTCGTCGCTGATTTCTATCTTCAGGCTGTGAATGTCGTCGGTTTCATTCTTTCTGTCAGCGTGACTATATTGTGGAAAATAGGAGTTGAATTTCACTGAAATTATAGGGACTCCCGTCTTATTATTGTTGCCGTAATAGGACATGCGCTCGGTGCCTTCTTCCACAAACCCTTTTTGCTTAAGGATTTCTCTCAGGTTTTGTTTCAGGTGTCCAATTCCTTCTTTGCCCGAATTGCTGAAGATGCTGCCGGGTGAGATGTAGAAATCGTTGAGGTTGACGCCCTCTAATTCTTCAGGAATATTCCTGTTATTCCTCGCGGCATCGGCGATGCGCTGTTCTTGATTTTTCTCTAACATTTCTTGCCTATTGCGTTCCTCTTGTTCTCGCCATTTATCTTTTTGGCATTTGTTGATAATTGCCAATGACGTTATTATTGCCACAATCGCGATAGCCGCAATCAGGCACCCCTTTTTGAATTTCTTTTCGACAATTTTGTTGTTCTCTATCTGTTGCGCCACTACTCTTTGCCGTTGTTGAGCGTCAATCATTGCCTTGGTTTGTGGGTCAATCGGAGTTATTGTTCCGCAGAACTCGCACACGAAGTTGTAGCCTTGAATATTATGCAGTTCCGCTCCGCAGTTGGGACATGTTTTTGCCATTTTCTGTGACTGTTGATAAGTTATTAATCTGGTTTTATAAAATTTGTCCTCAAAAGAACCGTCCCTTTGATGACACAAGGCTAACCTTGCGTTGGTTTTCAGAATATTAATTCAAGGACTACGATGATAATTCTAAATAACAAAGGAATGGCAAATATTATAATTGCAGCGATTATCCATCCTTTCCTGGCGCTCTTTTCGACATTATTCTGGTATTCTATCTGCCGAGCCATTAATTCTTGTTGTCTTTGGCGCTGTATTTGGGCGTTGATCATCGCCCTGGTTTGCGGGTCAACTTGGGTTATTGTTCCGCAGTACTCGCACACGAAGTTGTAACCTTGAATGTTATGCAGTTCAGCTCCGCAGTTGGGACATGTTTTTGCCATTGTTCAGTGGTTTTATAAATGGGTTGCTAATCAGGTCTTTTAGAAGCCTCGATTTAATTCGTTGCCAAGGTCGTTTAAGAAGTTGGAAAAACTATGCCCGAGATTGCCGGGTCGGTACATGGGTTGAGGCGGCTGTGGCGGTGGCACCACAGTGCCGCAATAGCGGCACGTGAGCGCACCGCCAAGTGGCGCACCGCAATTTGGGCATTGGTTCTTGGCGTTGTCGCTGAGCGACATGTGGGTGGGGTTGCCGCATTGGGGGCAACTCTTCCTCACCTCATTGTAGGTGCATCCACATTCTTTACATATTATCATGTTTGTGTTTCGTTAGTTGCTAAATTGCTCAAAGTTTAATACTCTCGCTCGCAAGGCTTTTAGCAAGCTGTAGGGTCAGGGCATGCCCTGACCGCCGTCTCGCCGCAACACGCACACGGCATGCCGTGTCCCTACAATCGCATCATTAGTGTTTAGTGGATAATAAGAGTGAGATATTGAAAATTTTGAAAAAATTCCCTAAACACTAAACTCTAACCTCTAAACTTCAAATTTATAAAGTTTTATAACTTTATGAATTTGAGTTATTGTTGTTGTGCTGAGTGGTTTTTAATGCCGCGAGTACCAGAATCGCCTGGAAGGCAAAGCACGCGATGATGCCTATAAAATAGAAATTGTTCTCCCATTGGCTTGGCGCCACTACTGCCAGGATAAACTCTATTAGGCAGAGAATGGGGAAGAGGATGTGGTAGGAGATTTTGAAGGCATCTTTCATGTTGCTTTGCGCCACCCACCACAGCAGTAGTGCATTGACAGCTATCACGCACGACGACATCACCACATTCTCGGTGTGGTAATCCTTGAGGATGAGACCCGCCAGAATATTGACCACAATCAATACCAGGCTTACTATTAATGATAATGATTTCATATTTTTTAAGTTAAACAGTCAAAAAATCAAGTTTATAAAGTTTTAGAGATGTGCGTTAGATGCTATAGGGGCGCGCTTCGCGCTTAAAATTAATTTAAAATTTAAATAAAAATTTTGCTCTTGTTTTGTCTAAACTCTAACTAACCTCTAAAAATGCGATTGTAGGGACACGGCATGCCGTGTCCGCATGGGGCATGATACGGCATTAATCATGCGTGCATGGCGGTCAGGGCATGCCCTGACCCTACAGCTCAATGCCTTCAGAGCGTGAGCATTTTATCCAAACCTGAACCTGGTTTATGAGCCTCGCCTATGGTGCGGGTACTGGTGGCGGGGTGTTGAAGTAGGAGGCGAGCTCGGGGAGCGTGCTTGCCGCAGCCCAGTTTGCCATTCCTGCTTTCCACACGAGTTGGTCTTTGGTGATGTTGCCGCTCTGGATTGCCGTCACAATGGCATTCATGTCGTAAGGTCCCTGCTGCGCGCCATTGACAACTATATAGTATTGGACATTAGCGGCGGGGATTGGTGGCGGTGCCATCGTTGGCGCAGGGTTGACGTTAAGGTGCGAGGCGATGCCAGCCATCTGTCCTCCTGCCGCCATGCCGGCTCCCATGCCCAGCCCGGCGCCCAAGAAACCGCCTGCCACTCCGCCGGGGTTTTTGGCGGCACCTTCAAGCACGTTGAAGCTGCGGTCCATCTGATAGACGTCGCGACCGGTGATTTTGAGCTTTGCCGCCAGGTCTTTAGCCTCTTTTAGGCGCACAAAACTCGGGTCGTTCTCGTTGGCATTGATGGAGATGATGTCAAAGACTTGCAGCGACAAGCCATATTTGGCGAAATAGTCTGTCAAGCGTTCTTGTGCAAAGGCGGAAATATCTGATAAGTGGGAATTAATGTTCAAAATAGATATCCCATCACGAATCAGTTTGTCCGAAATGATATTTGTCAGCTGCGACAGTATTTTTCCTCTGAAATAGATTGTCATGTCGCCCGACGAGAATGCGCTGCGGTTGCCCACCAGCGTCTCGATTATTTTCTTGGGGTTGTCGATTTTGAAGCCATATTGCCCGTAGGCTCTCACCGGGACAATGATTTCATATTTAGGGTCTTCGATCTGCAGTGGTGTTGCCGTGCCCCAGGTTGAGTCGAGAATCGACAATTTATTGACAAACCACACTTCTGCCTGAAATGGGGAATCACCTCCAAAGGGGAGGTTAATGAGCCGGCATAGAATGGGAATGTTGTTGGTGGAAATCGTGTAGGTTCCACTCTCAAACATATCACAGATAGATCCTCCTTTTACGAAGATTGCCGTCTGGCCTGGGTGAACAACCAGTTGAGTTCCCAAGCGCAAGTCGCTGCTTGGGAACTTTTGTACCAAAATCCCTGGTTGCATTTCGCATTTTACAACATCTACTATAGCCATAAGATGGAGTTTCTAATAATTAGAATAATGGAAATTGATTAGGGGTGAATACATACTTAGCGTTGAATTGCTCTTCGGTCATTGTGAACATCATAATGGCTTGAACTAAAGCAAGTAACGCTGGAATCCAAGTCCAGCAAAGCACTAGGAATACTATACCAGGAATGTGCTTGCCCATATAAAAGTAATGAATGCCTAGTCCCCCTAAGAAGAGAGCCAAAAGAGCAGCGGTTGTCTTGCTCTTGGGAGTCACGTTAGCTGCATTGAAATTGTTGGGAGCATTGTATGCATTGAAGTTTTGAGGTGGTTGTCCGTAAGCTCCATTCATAGGATTTCCGCAGTGAGGACAAGCCTGTGCATTCTCTGATACCATGTTTCCACATTGGTTACATCTAATAAGTGCCATAAGTTTGAATTGTTTTTTGGTTAAAAAATTATTTAATTAGCAAATTTACTTCATAGTATGTAATTGTCAATCATCCATTTTGTCCATTTGATTATATAAGTCTTGGCAGATGGGCACAAAAGAGAAAGGGAGCTGATGGTTCCCGCTTATCGGCTGTGCGTGGGCTTGGACTCCCCGTGATACACGATAATGTGGAACATCAACTCCGCTTTGGGGTATATAATCTCCCGTGATGGGGGCTATATACACGTCAAAGAAGGAGCGTCTTTCCCCTTTATCCTCTGTATCACTGATTGCAGTAATTGTCCAAGTTACGCGCAGTGAGAATAAAGCGAAATTCGCTGTCTCTAATATGTCATGCCATGAGCCTGGAAGCTCACAGCGACGCAAAGATAGTGAATTATTTTGGAAAAACGCTCAAAAAAGGGCAAAAAATTACATTCATCATCGGTTTTTGCCTCTCATGCGACAAAGATAAGCAACAAATCCCAATCGACAATAATCCATTTCGTCCAATTTTTTGTCCTCACAGATATTTTTCAGACGACTAGAAACGACTTCACAGTTTTTTTTCAAACGATTAAAACCGGCGTCACAGGTATTTGTCAGACGACTAGAAGCGATAAGAAACGACTACACAGTTTTTTTCAAACGATTAGAAACGACTAGAAACAACTACACAGTTTTTTCAGACGATTAGAAACGATAAGAAACGACCTCACAGTTTTTTCAGACGATTAGAAACGACTTCACAGTTTTTTTTCAAACGATTAAAACCGGCGTCACAGGTATTTGTCAGACGACTAGAAGCGATAAGAAACGACTACACAGTTTTTTTCAAACGATTAGAAACGACTAGAAACAACTACACAGTTTTTTCAGACGATTAGAAACGATAAGAAACGACCTCACAGTTTTTTCAGACGACTAGAAACGATAAGAAACGATGGTTGGGGCTACTGTATAGAATGTGGGGTGGAGAAGGAAGAACAATCTTTTTTCACACCTCATTCTCGGACTTCAACATTTCCCAAAATTTTGACAACTCATTATTGATAGTCTGTCCAACAGTTCCAAAAGAAAGATCTTCTTCCCATTTGATTCCTTTCAGGAAATTTTTCCATCGAGAAACTCTGTTTGTGTCATTATAGAATTCTTCCTTAAACAAGGGATGATTATTTATGTAAGATGTTCCTCGGTTCTTAAAAGTGTTGTGAATGGCATCTGTCAGGACATTCTCATCAAGTTTCCCGCTATTGAGCATTTTGTATATATCAAAGAAATCTTTCATGCGACTGTTGTTTACAGAAAGTGAAACCATTGCCTCAAATTTTTCTGCCACTACTGTCTCCCTTGAATATGCAAGGATGCTCACACTTGGAACATCTTCCAGTAATAGAGGATAATCTATGGTTTGCGGACCAGGAGTCACAATGTCTCCAAAACCAATGTCCATTGATATGCGTTGTTTTACTGAGTCCAGTGAAGCCAAGACAGTCAGTCGGAGTCCATGATATACTTTTTCCTGTGTGATGTCCTCTGTCTCAATAGATCCTGCTTCAAACAGGATGCCATCTTCTTTGCATGGAACGGTTATTATTTGGGCAAAAATAGACTTGATGTTTTCTGTATCATTGCTGACATGTGTACCTAAGAAGTCAATGTCTTTAGTCGGTCGTGCCTTATCTTTATTGTAAGCATAAAGTAAAGCACCGCCTTTTAGTAGGAATTTGTCTCTAAACTTGCTATGTGCCAGTCTATATAGAAGTCTTTCATGGATATATCTCACGAGGATTGTCATATAAGGAATGTCACTATTCCTTGATAGTGTCAGCAAGCGTTCCTTAACGGAGCGTCCATAATTTTTTATCTCTCTTTTCGTCATGCCATGTATTCTATTATACTGTTCATCGTTTTCGCAACTCTCATCTGCTGCGCATACTCATTAAGCAGTGTTAGGTTCTTATCGGAGCGTTTCAGATAGTTTTTCAGTATCTCTGAACTGATGTCAATGCCAATCTTGTTTCTGAATTTTACAGCATCACATACCGATTTCTCCAGATTATAGATTTTTACCTTGTAACCGTCGATTTCTTGTTGAGTAATTCCTATTTTAATAGAGGGCAGAGACCAATAATAGAGGGAAATGGGAGGATAGTCAGGAAGTGTGACTTTACGTTTCTTCTCAATGGCAATGCAAATGTTAGGAGGCAGTTTTGTTGTAAGTTCATAATGTGCCCATGCCGAGTACATACAAAGAATTCCCCCCGGTACTATTGTTTCGATATCAATCATGGTCTTTGCCATTTCATCGGGCAGTGCGTAGATACCATTTCTTAGACGCACAATATTTCCGTTGGCTACCTCTGAAAGAAGTTGGTCATACATCTGGCGGTTATCCTTTATGTCTTTAGTGCGGATATACCCTCCTTGTGATTTTATAAAAGAGCAAATAGTCATAGTTATTTTTGTGCAAAAATACTGCTTTTTTTTAAATTAGCCGTAGAAATTGAGATTTTTTTCATATAGATGTCATAATTCGGCTAGAAACGACTAGAAACGTCCTGATATTTATCAGACGATTAGAGACGACAAGAAATGATGGTGGAGCTTGGATAGTTACCAAATAAAAATGTGAAGTGAAGAAACCGTCCCATCAATATTCGACTTTCACGTCCACTTTTCCAGTGTGGTAGTGGATTACTTCTACTGCGATGGGGTTGTAGTCGCTTTCGAGGACTCCCATGGGGCGGTATTTCGTGTCCCAGAGCCGGAAGAGTTTATCTGCTATTTCACCGTCGCATTTATGACGATTATCTCTGAAGTTTAGATCGCCGTAGTTGATAGTGGTCCGGTTTTCGTATTGTTTAAGGTATTTGTCGTAGATGGGTTGTGTGGCAGCTATGAGCTCGCTGCGCAGTGTCTCTTTGTCGGGGATTGCTTGCTTAGGGGGTGCCGGTGCGGGTTTTTCAGGCTTGTTGGGAGTAGTGGCTGGCTCATTGTCAATGGTTATGGGTTGAGCGGTTGGTTTGCCGTTATCTTCTGGTGCTACTGCCTGTCCAGCTTCTGTTGCCTCTGGCGCCGTTTTTGATGCCGCTGTTGAGTCGGCGGGTGATGGTGCCAGTGTTGTGGTGTCGCTCGGCAGCGCCTCAAGGGAGTTTTTGCCATATTGCTTAGTGCTGAGCCACCATGCAGAGAGGCCTGTGAGGCAAATGATGGCTGCGATGGCTGCGACGAGTTGCCACTTGGCGCGTGGTTTGGAGAGGTCTTTTTTTATTTCTGCCACGCTCTGGTAGCGGTCTTCTTTACTAGCCTTTGTGCATCGCTCAATCACTTTGCGGTAGCTGGTGACGCAAGGCAGTGTGGCGATGATGCGCCCCACGGCGTAGATGTCGGTGCGCTGGTCAACTGTGCCGTCGCCGTCGAGCTGCTCGGGTGCGGCAAAGGTGTCGGTGCGCCCCATCGTGTCGGTGAAAGTGTCGGAGTAGCAGAATCCCAGGTCGGTGAGTTTCAGCTCGTTGCCCACTCGGGTGATGAGTATGTTGTCGGGCTTGAGGTCGAGGTGTACAATCTGGTGTGAATGCAGATAGTCGAGCACGTCGATTAGCGCGCTTAGCAAGCGATTGACGTTGGCTTTGCTCTTGAAAAAGGCGGGGTTGGTCTTGGCGAAGTCACCAAGAGTCATGCCGTCGATATATTCTGTGAGCAGGTAATCGTCACCGCAGGCAATGTAGCGCGCCAAGTGGGGATGGTCGAGGTTGTAGCCCGTCTCAAACTCCTTGCGCAGGGCAGCCACATAGCGTGGATTGGTGCGCAGCTCGGGCTTGAGTCGCTTGAGGAAGTGCAACTTGCCATAGAGCCTCACCTTAAAGCACTCGCAGGTGGCCCCGCCCACGTTGAGCGGCTCGATGCCTGTGAAGTCGGGGCGCGGTGTGTTGAACAAGGAGTCATCCATCAGGTTACACGATTTTGAAGTTTATGCCTTGCGCTTTGCCGGCGGTGAAGGTGCCTAATGACGTGCCGTCGCGCACCACCTCGCTCACGAGCAGGGGATAGCCGCGCACTATGTGGTCGAGGCGCAGCGAGTCGCCCACCCTCAACTTGCCGTTCTCGCTCTCCATGACGGTGAAAGAATTGTCGCCCAGGAACTTGATGACCACTCGTCGATTTGGCAGATAGGTGATTTCTATCATTGCGCCGGGCTTGAGTTGGGCCGCGTGCAGCTCGGTCATCGACTCGTTGAAGTAGGAGTTTCCCGCCTCGTCGTCGAGTAGCTTGAGGGCTTCCCAGTCGTTGTGTCCCAGATAGCGCGCGATGATGTTGAGTGTGGTGATGCGAGGCTCGCGCTCGTCGTCGATAAAGCCGAGCAGCCGCTTGAGGGTGTTGACTCCCACGTGCTCACCAGTCCTTGACTCTATGTCGAGCGTGAGCATAGTGCAGTCGTTGGGAGTCGTTAGCTCTCGTCCGCATTGCTTGCTTAGCAAGTCTGTGATATAAGGAGATAGTTTCATTGCTATGGCTTACAGCTACATTTTCTCAAATGAGCTAATGATTTGCTGCCACTCTTTGGGGAGTTTTTTGAGGCTGTTGGTTCTCTTTTTCACGCAGCCTACCGATGCTGGGCTGTAGTAGTCGTCGCCCTTGATGAGGGTGTATTTTGTGGTCACTCCATTGGCGGCAAGCTCGCTTGGGTCGCTGAATACCATGAGCATCTCGGCTGCCTCAAGGGCGTTGCCGTTCCAACGCATCTTCTTGTAGAAAGCGATGCTTGCTCCTCCCGAACTCATGCTCACCCAGGTCTTGCTCTTGGGGTTGACGAGGAAGTAGCCGTTGAGCGACTCGCCATCCATTGGCACAAACTCGCCGCGCTTGTCGCTCCAGAGCAGGATGGTGGTATAGTTGCGCGCTGTGGCTGGTCCCGCCACGATGTCGAGGTTGCCGTCGAAGTTGGCGTCGAGGAAATGCAGCTCACCGCCTGTCACGTCGCAGCTGATGGTTTGCGATAGCTCACGTGCGCGGTATATGTTTACGTTGTAGGTGCCGTCGTCATTTTGTTTGGTAGTAGCCTTGAAATAAGAAGGACTAGTAGGGCAGTCAAGCACGTTGTAGTAGCCATATTTGTCAACTGCGGGGTGGAAGGCGTTTTGTGCCGCCACGTTAGCTGTGCTCCAAGCTGCGACCGCTATTGCAATGAGTGAAAGATACTTTTTCATAATTGTGGTGGTTATTTGTTGATAATTTAAGTTTCGCAAGTTATTAACTTGCTCAAAGTTTAATGTTTAGTGTTTAG
>CALDIG010000188.1 GCA_937904375.1 uncultured Prevotellaceae bacterium | reverse complement strand
TCTCCTCACGCACAGATCCACCGATAATCTCGCCAATCTGCGGGAACAGCACATCCATAGCGCGCACCGTCTTGCCGTCGTCGTTCTGCTTCATATAGAACGCCTTGATAGCCTTGGGATAGTCGGTGAGGATTACTGGACGCTTGAAGTGCTCCTCCACGAGGTAGCGCTCATGCTCACTCTGAAGGTCAACGCCCCACTTCACGGGGAACTCAAACTTCTTGCCGCTCTCCTCGAGAATCTTGATGCCCTCGGTATAGGTGAGGCGCACGAAGTCATCCTTGAGCACACCGTTCAGGCGCTCGATAAGAGTGTTGTCATACATCTTGTTCAGGAACTCGATATCGTCCTTGCAATGGTCAAGAGCATACTTCACGCAATACTTGATAAACTCCTCGGCAAGATCCATGTTGTCGTTGATGTCGTAGAAAGCCATCTCGGGTTCTATCATCCAGAACTCCGCCAAGTGGCGGGGGGTGTTGCTGTTCTCGGCGCGGAAGGTGGGTCCGAAGGTGTAGATAGCGCCCAATGAAGTGGCGCCAAGCTCGCCCTCGAGCTGACCGCTCACGGTGAGGCTTGTCATCTTGCCAAAGAAATCCTTGCTGTAGTCAATCTTGCCGTCCTCGGTGCGAGGCATGTCATTGACATCAAGAGTAGTTACCTGGAACATCTCGCCTGCTCCCTCGGCATCGCTCGAGGTGATGAGCGGAGTGTGCAGATAGAAGAAACCCTTGTCATTGAAGAACTTGTGGATGGCAAATGCCAAATGGTGACGGATGCGGAAAATGGCACCGAAGGTGTTGGTGCGCATACGCAGATGACCTATCTCGCGCAGGAACTCCAGGGTGTGACCTTTCTTCTGCAAGGGATAATCCTCGGCGGGAGCAGTGCCATACACCTCAATCTCCTCGGCCTGAACCTCATAGCTCTGACCCTTGCCCATCGAAGCGACAAGTTTTCCTATCACGCACAGGCTTGCTCCAGTGGTAATGGGCTTGAGTTGCTCCTCAGTAAATTGCTCAAGATTTACAACGATTTGAAGGTTGTTGATAGTGGAGCCATCGTTAAGAGCGATAAACTGCACATGTTTGTTACCACGACGGGTTCTCACCCAACCTTTCACACACACTTGCTGACCTTCAAGCTCTCCGCTGAAGGCATCAACAATTTTTGTTCGTTTTATTGCCATAATTTTTAATTCAACTTGCGGCAAAAAAGCCGCAAGTTGAAGGTTAAAGTTTATTGTTTAGAGTTTATTATCTTTCACTCAAACGAGTTTTGTTTCAAGAAGTTAACCTCTTCCTGCGTGAGGTAGCGCCACTTGCCGCGGGCAAGATTCTTCTTGGTCAATCCGGCGAAATACACGCGGTCGAGCTTCACAACGTGATATCCCAGTGCCTCAAAGATGCGGCGAACCACACGGTTGCGGCCAGAGTGAATCTCGATGCCTGCCTGCTTGCGGTCGGTAGGGCTCACATAGCTCACTGCGTCGGCATGGATGGGACCGTCGTCAAGCTCCACGCCGTCGGCAATGTGCTGCATGTCGTCCTCGCTGATGGGTTTATCAACCCACACTTGATATATCTTCTTCTTGACATATTGCGGATGTGTGAGCTTCGATGCCAAGTCGCCATCGTTGGTGAGCAGCAGCACACCGGTAGTGTTACGGTCGAGACGCCCCACGGGGTAGATACGCTCATCGCAGGCACCCTTCACATAGTCCATCACGGTCTTGCGACCGTTGGGGTCATCGCTAGTGGTGACACAGTCTTTAGGCTTGTTGAGAAGCACATAGCACTTCTTCTCAGCCTCTACAACCTGATCGTTATATTCCACGATGTCTTTAGGAGTGATTTTGATACCGAGCTGGTCAACCACCTCGCCATTCACCTTGATAACGCCCTTCTGGATCAGTTCATCAGCCTCACGACGCGAGCAGATGCCAGCATTGGCCATGAACTTGTTGAGGCGCATGGTGGTGTTAGGATCAATCATTGGCTCCTCATACTCAATGCGCTGAGGACGAGGAGTGAAACGCATCTGCGGGCGCGGTCCCTGCATCTTGCGTCCTCCATGCTGGTTACGCTGGTTGCCATAACCACCGCGCTGCTGATAGCCGCCACGTTGCTGATAACCGCCTTGCTGGCGATAGTTGCCACGTTGCTGGTAGGCCCGCTGTTGATAACCGCCCTGGGGACGGTTATAGGTGCGTTGCTGGTAGTTGTTATTACCTTCCTGCTGCTCACCCTCACCTTGCTGTGGACGGTTGTAATTGCATTGCTGATAACCGCCACGCTGCTGATAGCCATCGCGCTGCTGATAGCCACCGCGCTGCTGATAGCCACCGCGCTGCTGGTAACCGCCACGTTGCTGATAACCGCCACGCTGCTGATAGCCGCCTTGATAGTTGCGTTGTTGATAGCCTCCCTGATGGGGACGGTTGTAAGAACGCTGTTGATAACCACCTTCATGGTGATCGGAGCCGGTATTTTCACCGGCATGTGTTTCACGATTGTAATCGATATTCTCCTGCTGGGGAGCATTAACTTCATTCTCGTCCATCATAGGACGTGCCTCGCCAATGCGAGGTCTCTTCGGTTTTTTCTCTAAATTCTCATCCATAGCTGAGATTAAGTCAAAAATAATGGTTAGTAATTTATAATCTAGTAAATTTCGTGACCTCTCGGTCGCGTCGATAATTTTTTATAGTAGTTTCTTTTATTACCTAGTAAACTTTTTGCAAAGATAATGCTTTTAATTGAATACAAAAGCATTTAAAATAAAAATTTATCTTATTTTTTAATTATATTAATGTTTTCACTGAAGAATAAGGGAGACGCAGCAAGCATCCCCCTCACATTAAGGTTGGCGATAAAATATATTGGGTTATTAATTACTGAGTCCACTTTAAAAAGTGGCGTTTTTTAAAGTGGACTCAGTTAATTACTTTTTGTTTTCAAGCACTTGTTTAATGCCTTCAATCAGTGTGTCTAATGTGGTGCCGCCTAGGTCGAGACGCTCAATCTTGAGGTTCTGCAACATGCCCGGAAGGTTCTCGGCCATAATCACGCGAGGGTCTTTCTTGAGGTTCTCCAGCTCCACCAGCAGCTGCTGGATGGCGATGTCATGCTTCTGAAGTTCCACCTCCAGCTCCTTCTTCTTCAGTTCCAGCTCGGCCTGCAAGGCTTGTGTCTTGTCTTCCTCGACTATGGTCTGGCGCTGCTCGAGCATCTGCTGGCGCTTGAAATCTTCTTCATCCTTAAATAGCTCCCATTTCTGAGCCATCTCTTCTTTCTTGATGGCATGGTCTTGCTCGCGACGATGTTTCTCAACCTCTGTCTTGTCGTTGATTTCCAAGAGTTGAAGCTGTTTTTTTCTCTCGCGGTCGGCAAGCTCGCTCTGCTGCTTGATAATTTTTGTCTGGTCGCTCACTCGTATCTTCTGCTCCTCTATCTCTTTCTCTGTCTCGATAGTGTTTCGCTCCGCCTCCAACCTCACCGAGTTGCGGAACTGCGCCTGCATGTTGTCGAACAGCGTCTTCGACAAGATTCTCACATTCTTTATCTCGATTGTTTCTACCACGATGCCCCATTGCTCGCAGATGTATCCCAACTCCTGCTTCAGCTGCTGGATGATTGTGCCTCGCTTGCGCAACACCTCCTCAATGGTCATGTTGGCGACCATGTGGCGGATGGCACTCTCAACAACATCCTGCAGAAAGACGCTCACCTGTTCTAGGGTATCTTCATCCTGCATGAAGTCGAAGTGTTGATAAATCTTTTTGGGCTCGCCAACCTTCCAGATGGCAAAGCCGCTGACCTCCACACCTTGGTTCTCACGGCTAATCTGGTCGGCAACAAAGGTAATGTTTTTCACGTTACCCGGGATGATCACATACTGAATGCGAGGAGTGCAAAAAAATCGGAAGCCACGCCCCTCTTTTACAATTTCGCCTTTCTTGAAGACGATGGCATAATCTGAAGGGCTCACAGTCACAAATCGATAATTACTCATTCATAAATACCCTAATTCGTGTCGGGCACAACTGCTAAAAATCAAACAATAACTATCTCTTTTTTAGTGTAACAAAGATACAATTTTTTCTTCTCATTTCAAAGACTTTTACATGAAATTTATTAATTCTTAAAATCATTTTAATGTTTTTTACAAAAAAATCGAGCTCAAAAATCTTTTTTTGAATAAAATTTCACTCAAAGCATTGCGCATTAAGAAAATTGTTGTACCTTTGCCCC
This sequence comes from uncultured Prevotellaceae bacterium, assembly GCA_937904375.1. Taxonomy (GTDB): domain Bacteria; phylum Bacteroidota; class Bacteroidia; order Bacteroidales; family Muribaculaceae; genus Sodaliphilus. Next base: position 15,464 of record CALDIG010000188.1, on the reverse strand, counting down.
GCAATTTTGCGCAAATTTAAAAAATTAACACAATGTACTTAGATCAAGAGAAGAAAAAAGAGATCTTTGGCACCTACGGCAAAAGCAATACTGATACTGGCTCACCCGAAGCGCAGATAGCATTATTCTCATACCGTATTGCCCACTTGACCGAGCATTTGAAGGTCAACAAGAAGGATCATAGGACTCAACGTGCTCTTAAGATGCTTGTTGGTAAGCGTCGTCGCCTGTTGGATTATCTCATCCGCACCGACATCAACCGCTACCGCGCAATCATTGCCAAGAAGGAGCTTGGCATTCGCAAGTAATAACTTATCAGCACCCAAAAGTCTTAGGTGGAAAGTCCCTGCAATAGAAGAAGTATTGCAGGGACTTTTGTTTAATCTTTTAGCCAACAAGCTGACATGTGACAAGCTGACATAGCAATGGATTTTGAACTAACATAACAACAAAGACATGAGACACCTTTATATAATAGTGACTATAATCATTTGCAGCGCATTTTCCTCTGTGGCGCAAGATGAGATTCTTGAGGGCGACCTGCTTTTTGCTTACAGCACCACAACGGGCAAAGCCATCAGCGATGCCACGGTGCATGACACCACTGCCCTGCCCATCTACCATGTGGCTATCGCCACATGGGTCGATAGCAAGCTCTATGCCCTGGAGGCGATTGACGAAGGTGTGTTGCTCACACCTTTTGAAGATTTCAAACAACGCACCATCAGCAAGGGAGGTGTGCTGATAGGTCGTCTTAAAGACCGCAGCGGCGTGGAACAGAGCGTGAGCAACGCCATGGAGCACCTAGGCAAACCCTACGATGACCTTTACATGATAGACACACAGGAGATTTATTGCAGCGAACTGGTGCAGTTGAGCTATGTGAACGGCAAAGGGCAACGCATCTTCCCCCTAATCAATATGTCATTCCACGACAATAAGGGCCACATCCTCGACTACTGGCGAGAGCATTACGCAAAACATGGCATGACAGTCCCCGAAGGTGCCCTCGGCACCAACCCGGCACAAATCGCACAAGACCCAGCAGTGGAAATACTCCCACCGCAATAAAAATTATTGCAATTATCGTTTTTCGTCGATTCTAATTGTTTGACAGAACGTCGTCAAGACCGATTAGGGTTTATGGTTACAGCACTGTGAGTGCCACAACGATTATTCCACAGCTTTCCATTCCTTGATGGTGCGGGTCTCGGGATCGACCGTCACACCCACTTTCACCTTGCGACGAGGGTCGTTCCAGTAGGGGATGAGATAGTTCTTCTCGTCGATTTGCGCAAGAGCGTCGTCAACTGTTGCTGTAGATGAAATCTTGAGTTCTATAACATAGATGGTGTTGCGGCTCTTCATCACCACATCGCAGCGGCCACGCGCGTTTCTCACCTCGGTATTGGTCTCAATGCCTATGCAGTCAAACATCACGCGCAGCAGAGTCTCAAAGTCACGCTCAGTTTTGTTGCTCAAGTCATAAGGCAATGCTGAAAGGTACTTCTGAGCGGCAATGAGAGCGGCGTCGATGTCATCGGCAACCATAGCTTTTTTAGCGGCAATAAGCAGAGAGCGATTATCGCTTGCCGACGGACTCAAATATCGAGGCATCAATGATTTGTAAAGTCCAGAATGCACCTCCTGATTGGGGATGCCAAGAGTATAGATGTCGGACTCAAAATCATAGTCCTTAATGGTGAGATAGCCACTCTGATACATAATGGGGATTGCGCTGTCCACGTTGTCGAACGGCAAATCAAAATCACTCTTGAACAGCTGGGTGTTCTCTATGTCACTAAGTTGGAAGTTATACTTGTCGAGAACCTTTATTAACGCCGAGGGGGTAGCACTGCTAAACCAATAGTTCTCAATTTCCTCGGCACTGAAAGTGTTGACAAGACTAAATGGGTTAAATACATCTATCAGCTTGGGGCCAAAGTGGTAACCGTCGTAGCGATCGCGCAGACGCTGGAGAATCTCTTCGGGCTTAACTCCATATTTCTCGGCAATAGACGCTATATCCTCCTTGAAATTCACTTCAAGCTCCTCGGCTGTGATGCCGCATATTGCTTCCCATTTCTCCTGCATCGAAATGTTGGTCAAGTGGTTGATGGTCGAGAATATCGACATCTGCGAGAACTTGGTGATACCGGTGATGAACACAAAGCGCAGATGCTCTGCCATGTTCTTCACTGGACCGTAGAAGGAGTTGTAGATGCTTCTTATGACATCCATCTTCTCGGGCTCGTCAATGACATTGAGTACTGGGGAGTCGTACTCGTCGAAGATGAGCACGGCACGGTTGCCGGTGCGCTCGTGGGCGGTGATAATGAGCATTTTAAGCCGGTCTCCAAATGACAACTGGGCATTGCTTAAGTCATATTTCTTTTCAAAATTGCTCAAAATCAAGTCAAGTGACTGAGCCACATAGTCAGGATTGTCGTGCTTGCATTGTGACATATCGAAGTGAAAAACAGGATATTCTATCCACTCTTTCTCAAGCTTTTCGATGGCAAGACCTTTGAACAACTCTTTGTGACCCTGGAAATAATGCCGCAAGGTAGAGCACAACAGCGACTTGCCAAACCGCCTGGGACGGCTCAGAAACATAGCGTTGCCATAATTATTGGCTAAGTCATAGATATACTCGGTCTTATCTACATAGACAAAACCATCAGTTCTGATCCTTTCAAAGTCCTGCACTCCGGCAGGGAAACGACGTCGTGCCATAGCTTCAGTAGAATAGTAAATTAGTAGAGTAGAAAACAGTTAACTCTAAACTTGAGAACTTTTTTTATCGCTTACAAAATTACAACAAGTTAATTAAAACACCAAATTTGCCCTGATTTTTGTTTATCACAAATAGGTCATTAGGATTGGGGTTATGAAACGTACTGTTTTACAGAGCTACAACGGGAAAAACGCATTCATAGTGCCAGCGAGATACCGTAGGCGAGAAGGACGTAACGCAGGAACTTGCCGGCGGTCATGCACGAGAAGGTGATGGGTTGGTTGGAGCGCATCAGTCCCAGGGCGATGAGGAGCACGTTGCCGAAAATAGGTATAAATCCCCAGAATGCGACCCACGCGCCACGTCCCTGCAGCCATCGCTGCATTTTGTCGAGTTTCTCTTTCTTTACATGAAAATATTTCTCTATCCAATCAATGCGTCCCAGGCGACCCATATAGTAGGTGAGCAAGGCGCCCAGCACGTTACCCACTGTCGCCCAGATTATCAGTCCCCATTTGTCGAGCCCGGCAGCCATGAGTCCCAGCATCACCACCTCACTGCTAAAAGGCACGACACTGCCGGCCAGTATCGCCGACAGGAACATGCCCCAATATCCATAGTCGATTAATGCCTGCTCCATCTCCAGCTAACAAGTAAACGAGCTAACGAGCAAACAAGGCAATAGAATACAATAAAGCCATTCTCAATGCTCATTTATAATGACGCCAGGAATTTCTCCACATCGAGGGCGGCGCGGCAGCCGGTACCTGCGGCAGCCACCGCCTGACGGTAGCGCGGGTCGGCGACATCGCCGGCGGCAAACACGCCTTCCACACTTGTGGCGGTGGTAATTTTATCGGTCATAATGTAACCTTGCTCATCAAGTTCGAGTTGCTCATTTAAGAATGCGGTGTTAGGCTGGTGCCCGATGGCGAGGAAGAAACCGTCGATAGCGATGTCAAATTTCTCTTCTTTCTCAGTTCCTTTATATTTAATAAGGTGTGCGCCCTCTACCCCATTCTCGCCAAAGAGTCCGAGGGTATTGGTATTGAAGAGAATTTCGATGTTCTCTTTTTCCTTCACGTGCTGCTGCATGGCGGCACTGGCACGCAGATAGTCTTTGCGCACAATCATATAGACCTTGCTGGCGAGGTTGCTCAGGTAGTGCGCCTCCTCGCAGGCGGTGTCGCCACCACCCACCACGGCAACAACTTTCTTGCGATAGAAGAATCCGTCGCAAGTGGCGCAAGCGCTCACACCCTGACCGGCATATTTCTTCTCGTCATCAAGACCGAGGTATTTCGCCGACGCGCCAGTGGCAACTATCACGGTGTCGGCCTCGATGGTCTCGCCACCGTCGAGAGTGGCAACGAAAGGTCGCTTGCTCAAATCTACGCTCTGCACAAATCCCGAACGTACATCGGCACCTACATTCACCGCCTGCTCACGCATCTTAACCATCAGGTCATACCCCTCCACTCCCGTTGGGAAGCCAGGGAAATTCTCGATGGTGGTGGTTGTTGTCAACTGTCCGCCAGGCTGCAGACCCTCAAAGAGCACATTTTTCACATTGGCGCGGGCAGTATAAATCGCCGCAGTATATCCCGCAGGCCCCGAGCCAATTATCAAACATTGAACTTTTTCCATATATTTAGTAGAGTAGTTGAATAGTAGAATAGTTTTAGTGACAATGGGAACTATTTATGAAATACTAAGAGATAAAATGCTCATTCATCAGTTCATAAAGATAGGCTGGGCTTTGGATGTATAACTCATTCTCTTCGTCTTGCAATGCTGGCATGAGAGGTGAGTTATACACTCGCTCCATAGCTTGCTCTATGGTGCAACCAGTATCTTCCATCACGTATTTCACCAATTCGCTAATGGCGTAATTGGTTAAGTAGGTGGCTATTTGATGATGAGTGAGCTGGTTCATAGTATTTCAACTTTGGATTTATTAAGATATGACAATGCCTTTTTTGTCCTAAAACAATAAATAAAGTATCATGCGATTGTTCCTCCGTTTTTTTGACATATAATTAGCAAATCGTCTATGGTTTCTTCCATCGACTGAAGATGCTCCACATCATAGAACTCAATCAAGAACGAGAGACCTTTGTGCTTATGCAAATATCGGAAAGCCGCTTGCCGTGTCATGGCAAACCGCTCTCCGAAAGCATGTATGCAGGCTGTCAAAAAAGGTATTTCGTATCGGCTCATAAAATCGATTATTTATTATTTAATCGCATCCTCACCTCAAGTCCACCACTTCGGTGCCGGCGGGGACTTGGCTTTTGTCAAACTCAAAGGTGCCGGCATTGACACTGGCGTTGCGGTTGTAGTTGCTGATGGTGATGGTTGCCTTGGTGCCGTTGGTCTGCACTATCTCTGCCTTGCTGATTAGCCAGGTGGAAGTAGAGACAGTCACGAGCAGATGCTTAACGTTGCTTTTCTTCTTGGGCGTGAAGCGCAGGGTGTAAGTGCCATTGCCTTTACCGCCCTTCGACACGATATAGGTGCTCTTGAAATTCTGAGCCACGCTATAGGGGTTGGTCATCTGCAGGTCGGCAGCCGTGGGCGTGGTGATGTTCACCTCGTCGGTAGCGGTGGAATAAGTCCACATCGTGGTGCCGTTATACCAGCACTTCACGTCATTGGCAAGAAGCCTAAATTTCTTGCCGCTCATCACTAATGTACCACTGGAATTGCCCTGCGACGAAGTCATCACATAGCTGGCGCTGATGGCACTACTTGATTTCATCGCTCCAAGCACCTTGTCAACCACACTCGATGGCGACTGCGCGCTGGCAGTCGCCACCACTATCAACGATAATATCAATAAAACTGTTTTTCTCATAATTTTATAGTAAACAAGCTAACAAGTAAAACAAGCCAAATGTATAAAATGCTCCTTTGAATACAATTCTTAAGGTTGTTTCTTTTTTAGACCACAATTCTTGTTGTTGGTTTAACCCTAAAAGGCACTAGAACAACTGATCCAGGTCGGCGGGGTCCATGAGCACCTTGCGGGGCTTGCCGCCGCTGGCGGGACCCACTATGCCCGCTGCCTCGAGCTGGTCCATGATGCGACCGGCGCGGTTGTAGCCAATGTTGTAGCTGCGCTGCAGCGACGAGGTCGATGCCATGTCCTTCTGCACCACCAGGCGTGCGATTTCCTCAAACAGCGGGTCACGGTCATAAGCTCCTCCACCACCGCCGTTAGAGCCGCCAGCGTCATATCCACCACCGGCATCGCCCTCATAGTCGGGAAGGATGTAAGGCTGCTCGTGACTCACCTCGGTGTCGGCATCCTCCTGCTCCTTGATATAGTAGCAGATGTTCACAATCTCGGGAGTATCGATAAACGGACATTGCAGACGTGTAATCTCACCGTTAGCCGAGAACAGCATATCGCCGCGACCAATGAGCTGCTGAGCACCGGGACGGTCGAGGATGATGCGGCTGTCAACCAGCTGCGACACACGGAACGCGATGCGACCAGGGAAGTTGGCCTTGATAAGACCGGTAATCACATTCGACGATGGGCGCTGAGTGGCGATAATCATGTGTATGCCCACGGCGCGCGCCTTCTGGGCAATGCGCACGATAGGAGTCTCCACCTCCTTGCCAGCGGTCATAATCAGGTCACTGAACTCATCCACAATCACCACGATGTAAGGCATATACTGGTAGAACTCGCCTCTCTCGTTCATTTTGTGACGCAGCTCCTTGCGCCAGCGGCGGTTGTAGTCCTCGAGCTTGCGCTCTCCCACCTCCTCGAGCACGAGGTAGCGGTTCTCCATCTCCTGCACGAGAGAGTTGAGAGTCTGCACCACCTTTGCAGTGTCGGTGATAATGGCTTTATCCTCGCCCTCTACCTTAGCGAAGAAGTATTTCTCAAGCGAGGCATAAAGGCTGAACTCCACCTTCTTGGGGTCAACGAGCACAAACTTCAACTCGCTTGGACCTTTCTTGTAAAGCAGTGAGGCAATGATGGCGTTTAGACCCACCGACTTACCTTGACCAGTAGCACCTGCCACGAGCAGGTGAGGCATCTTGGTGAGGTCGGCGACAAACACGTCGTTGCTCACCGTGCTGCCAAGCACCATGGGCAACGCCGCCTTGCTCTCCTGAAACGCCTTAGAAGCGATGGCCTCACGCATGGGTACCACCTGCGGGTCGTGGTTAGGAACCTCGATGCCAATCGTGCCGCGACCGGGCATGGGAGCGATGATGCGGATGCCAAGGGCCGCCAAACTCAAAGCTATGTCGTCCTCAAGGTTGCGAATCTTGCTGATGCGCACGCCTTCCTCGGGCACAATCTCAAAGAGTGTCACAGTGGGTCCCACATGAGCGATAATTGTCTTTATGGCAATGCCATACTGTCCCAGTGTCTCGACGATGCGGCGCTTGTTGGCCTCCTGCTCGGCGACATCCACATTATCGACATTGGTCTTGAGGTCGGCGAGCAGGTCGAGGGTCGGGAAGCGGTAGTGCATATATTCGCCTGTGGGGTCATGGGGATTGGTAATGCCCTTGGCAAGTTCCACCTCATTAGCCTTTTTGATCTCCATGTCGGGTGACTTGTCGTCTTTGCCCTTCTTGCGTGAAACACGGCGTTCTTTCTTTTCCTTGACAGGCACTTCTTCGCGCCCATCGTTCCTGCGCAAGCCTCTTTCGGGAGTTTCCTCGCTATGCTCGTCGCCCATAAAGTCGGCGAGCTCGGCAGTCATTTCTGCGCTGGTGTCACCTAAAGCGACGCCACCACGACGAGGCATGTGCATCCCTCTGACTTTCTTGAAGGTTTTTATCACATATACAATAAGGTTATAGCATACCAAAGCCCACAAAATGAGCAGGATTAGGTTCACTCCTATCATTCCCGGCACGCCCACCAAGCCATGCAGCCACTGGTTGGCATAATACCCCATATCGCCACCTGGTCTGAAATAAGAGAACTCGGCCGAATAGGTGCAAGCCGACACCACCATCGAGAAGGTGAGGATGCTAAATAGCGACGTGAAGGTATAAGGGAAGAAATTTATGCGACGACGGCGCATTATCCTCAGGCCGATGACAAAGCACCACAACACAATGATAAAAGCGGCATATCCCACCCCATTCTTTATGAAGAACTCCGATGTGGCAGCACCTATCGAGCCTCCCAAGTTCTTGACTTTAGGTGTGGCCTCGGCAGGATCTACAACAGTTTTCATCTGTTGCTCAGTCATTTCCACTTTAGGTTTAGCGTTATTGACAACATTGCCTTGATATACCATGCCTTGGTCGGCACCTCCCGAGAATAGCACAAACGACAAGAATGTGATGAGGAAATACACACCCAGTATCATCAAAATCACTCCTCCTGCAAATTTTGTGCGGCCATTGCTGAAGAAATTCAGGAACCGCTTCCACACGGGAATGTCCTCAACCTCCTCTCGCCGGCTTTTCTCTTCTTGTTTCTTTCGTGAGCGTTCTTTAATCGCCGACGTATCGACACCTTGCTCCTCAAACCTCTGACTGTCTTTACTAATGTCTTTACTCATTTTTTCATTTCTTTCTAGCCCATCAATCGAGGGCAATTTCACATTTTCAATATACTCGTTTTTAATCTCGTTTCCAAAAACTCGGAGTGAGCAGTGCAAGCACCGTGAAAATCTCAAGACGACCAACCATCATCTCTATTGCCAGCAACCATTTGCACACGTCAGGTATATTTGCAAACTTGTCGGCCTCTCCAGTCATCTCGCCATATCCAAATCCTATGTTGCTAATCGCCGATAGCGAGTTAAACATAGCATCAAACGCCGGCATACCAAACAACGTGAGCACTACTGCCATAAACACCATCACCGCGACATATATCGACAAGAATGCCAGCACCTTCTCTACTATCACATGAGGCACCGACTTGCCATCAAGTCGAACCGATGTCACTGCATTGCTGTGCACCACCTTGTATAGCTCATTCTTCATGTTCTTCAGAAGCACCACAAAGCGGTCAATCTTGGCACCACCGGCAGTTGAACCTGCCATACCGCCAAAGAACATTAGAAGCATCAACACAAAGAAAATGAACTCACCTTCATGTTCGTAGTTGATAGTGGCAAAGCCCGTTGACGTAATCGCCGATACCGTGTCAAATACCGACAACACCAGACGTCCACCAATGTCCCAATCGGTCACGAACCCCTTATAGAGAATGCGGGCAAAAACCACTATCGACCCCATTAAAATGATAATCATGTACCACTTAAAAGTGTCGCTGCGTTTCAAATCTCCAAACTTGCCCCTGACGGCAACATTATATATAATCGTAAAGTTGATACCACACAGCATCATGAACACGATTATCACAATGTCGGTGTAATAATCATGCCAAAAGTGGAGTCCGGAGTTCCTAGTAGAGAAACCGCCCGTCGATACCGTGCTCATGGTGTGGCACACAGCATCATACCAGTCCATGGGACCGAGCATGAGCAACACTGCCAAGACGACAGAGAACACCAGATATATTGCCCAGAGGCTCTTAGCGGTCTGACTCACACGAGGACGCATGCGCTCATGAGTGATGCCAGTCACCTCGCTGTTGAAGAGCGACACGCCACCCTTGTAGTTGAGCATGGGCAGCACAGCAAGGGTGAACAGGATGATCCCCATGCCGCCTATCCACTGCATCATCGAGCGCCAAAAGAGCACACCTCGCGGCAAGGACTCTACATTTGTGATTACCGAGGCCCCCGTGGTGGTAAATCCCGACATAGACTCAAAGAAGCCGTCGGTGACGCTTTTCACTGTCCCCGAAAAAATGAACGGCAACATACCGAAGATGGAGAAGAAAATCCACACCGTGGCGGTGAGTAGCAGACCCTCGCGCTTGCGCATGGTATTGCTCGACGGCCTGATGTAATGGTTCATTACCAGCCCCGAGGCAAATGTCGATAGTACCGACACAGCAAACTCCACAGCTATCAGCACCTCGCCATAGACGATAGCCACTACCAGAGGCACTACCATAAATAATGCCTCAATCATAAGCAGCCACCCAACAACCCTCAGCACTATAGCGAAGTTGATGGAGTGACGAAACTTGCGTGGTGTTACCAATAGATGCATATATTAGTTTTGAGTTTTGAGTTCTTAGTTTTGAGTTCTTAGTTTTGAGTTCTTAGTTTTGAGTTCTTAGTTTTGAGTTGCTAGATTTTCTAGAAATTCTAGAGCTTCTAGCAACCTACTACTTTACACTTTACACTTTACACTTTACACTTTACACTTTACACTTTACACTTATCACTTATCACTTACCCGAACATCCTCTCAATCTTGTGAATAGCTCCCGAGAGGCAGAACACTACTACCCTATCTCCTGCCATCAGGCGTGTGTCGCCGTTCACTAACTGCCCTACCCCATTTCGCACCATTCCGGCAATGGTCATGTCGCGGCTCAGCTTCAGGTCTTTAACCAGAGCTTTAGTGACTTTGGCACCGGCACCCACTTCGAGCTCGGCAACCTCGGCGTCGGCAAGTGCGAGGCACTTGGCATTGTCGGTGTCATCATCTATCATCATCTGGAAGATGGTGCTCGAGGCTATGAGCTTCTTGTTGATGATGGTGCCAATGTTGAAATTCTCGGCCTCATTGATAAACTGCAGGTTCTCGACCTGGGCAATAGTCTTCTTCATGCCCAGCTCTTTGGCCATGATGCAGCTCAAGATGTTGCTCTCGCTGCTCTCGCCCATAGCGGCAAACACGTCATAGTCCTCAACGCCTTCCTCTTCAAGCACATCGTTGTTGCCTGCCTCGTAATGCACGATATTGCAGTCGGGGAGTTCATCGGCGAGCTGCTGGCAGCGGTCATAGTCGCTGTCCATGATTTTCACCTTGTACTTGCCCGAAATGAGCAGGGCGAGTTGCTTCACAATCTCGTTGCCTCCATGAATGAGCACTCGCTCCACCTTTTGCTTATCCTTGCCACACACCGCCATCACAGCATCTACATTATCGGAAGTTGTGGCGATGTAGAGAATATCGTTTGCCATTATGTCGTCAAAGCCACCGGGAATAATAATCTCTCTGTTTCGCTTTATGGCATTGACATGCATAAAGTTTGAGATTCGACCCAAATCCTTGAGTTTGTGACCTACAAGACGGGCATTCTCTCTGACTTTCACGCCCACCACTATCAACTGACCATTGAGCATCTCAAACCAGTTTCTCACCCATGTGTGCTCAATGGCAGTTTTTATCTCCAAGGCGGCAAGATACTCGGGGTAGATGAGCGCGTCGATACCGTAGGAAGAGAAGAATTTCCTGGACGCAGGCTTCATGAACTCAAAGTTGTCGATGCGTGCCACGGTCTTGCGGCATCCCAGACTCTTTGCCATGGAGCTGGCTATCACGTTGATGGTCTCTTGAGGGGTAACAGCGATAAAGATATCGGCACTACCCACCTTTATGCTTTTGAGCACATCTAGCGAAACAGCACTGCCCACTACTGTCATCAAGTTGTAGTTGTCGAGGTTATGAAGCTTTCTCACATCTTTGTCAACGACAATAATATCCTGCTCCTCATTGGAGAGCATCTTCGCCAAGTGAGTGCCCACTTCGCCGGCTCCAGCTATCACAATTCTCATAGTTCGGTATCTTTTAGCAGTTGTTTTACTTCATTCTCTATCGATGCTGCATCAATGCCACACATCTCATGCAGCTGCTTCACCGTGGCTTGGTCAACAAAAGTGTCATCCACACCCAGGCGAACGAGTCTCGCGTTGACGTTGTGCTCTGAAAGCCACTCGGCGACAGCTCCGCCCAAGCCTCCAGTGGTGGTACCCTCTTCCACTGTGATAATCTTGCGGCAGCTATTTGTCACCTCCTGCAAGATTTCCTCATCAAGGGGCTTTAGGTAAATCATGTCGTAGTGGGCCACGTCGATGCCTTGCTCGTGAAGCAACTCGCAAGCATCTTCCACATTGGTGCCTATTGTGCCTATGCTCAATATCGCCACATCCTTACCGTCGTGTAACTTACGACCCTTGCCAATGGGCAATTCTATGGGGTCGTTGTGCCAATCCACCAGCTTGCCGGCACCACGAGGATAGCGGATGGAAAACGGACCAGCACTATAGTTGTTGGCAGTGAACATGAGGTTTCGCAGGCTATGCTCATCGAGCGGTGCACTCACCACCATACCAGGAATGGCACGCATAAATGCCAAATCGAAAAGGCCATGGTGAGTGACACCGTCCTCCCCCACCAAGCCAGCACGGTCGAGGCAGAAGGTCACCGGCAACCGTGCTATCGACACATCATTGATAATGGAGTCGTAGGCACGCTGCAGGAAGGCACTATATATAGCCACATAGGGCTTCATTCCTTCTTTGGCGAGACCGCCTGCAAAGGTCACGGCATGACCTTCGCTGATGCCCACGTCGAAGGTGCGGGCGGGATAAGCCTGTTGCATCATCGACACCGAGGTGCCCGAAGGCATCGCTGCTGTTATCGCCACGATTTTGTCGTCGGTTTTTGCCATCTCCACAAGGGTCTTGCCAAACACGTCTTGAAATTTCAGCGGCTTGCCGCTCGACGAGCCTTTGATGCGCTCGCCGGTATCCTCGTCAAACTTGCCCGGCGCATGCCATGTAGTTGGATCTTTCTCGGCAGGCTCGTAGCCCTTGCCCTTCACAGTGCGCACATGCACGAGCTTGGGACCAGTCATTTCCTTAATGTCGCCAAAGGTTTTCACCAGGCGCTTCACGTCGTGACCGTCAAAGGGTCCGAAATAACGGATGTTCAAGCCTTCAAAAATATTCTGCCGCCCCGTGAGCATCGATTTCATTGCGTTGTTGAAACGAAGCACTATACCCTTGCCGCTATCGCCTATGATGTGATGCTTGCGCATGAACTGATAGGTCTTGTAACGCATGTTATTATAGCGTTTTGATGCCGTGAGGCGAGTCATGTACTGGCCCAGAGCCCCAACGGGGCGGTCTATCGACATGTCATTATCGTTGAGCACTATTAACAGGTTGTTCTTGTGATTGGAGGCATTGTTGATGCCCTCAAACGCCAAGCCTCCACTAATCGACGCGTCGCCAATGACTGCCACCACACGACGCCCAGGGTTGTCGAGAAGCTCACTGGCGATCGACATGCCAAGCGCCGCCGAGATGGAGTTGCTGGCATGGCCCGCCTGGAACGTGTCGTATTCGCTCTCTCCAGGATTGGGGAAACCGCTGAGACCGTCCTTCTTGCGGTTGGTGGAAAAGCGGTCGCGGCGACCAGTCAGAATCTTGTGGGCGTAAGCCTGATGTCCCACATCCCACACCAGGCGGTCGTCGGGCGTGTTGAACACATAGTGCAGCGCCACGGCAATCTCCACGGCTCCCATGCTCGAGGCGAAGTGTCCTGGGTTCTCGCTAAGCTCATGCACAATGAACTTGCGCAGCTCGTCGCACACCGCTGGCAGCTGCTCCACGTCGAGCTGTTTCAGGTCGGCAGGACTGTCAATCTTCGCCAGCAGAGGGAAATGTTCCTGTATATATTCTTTAGTTGACATTTAATTCATTTTTTATTCTTCACATATTTTTTGTAGAGAGGCACAAAAACTATGATGCCGCTTGCCACAACAGCAAATATCACCATGAAATCGATACGCTGAGCACGAGTCAAGACTATGTAAACCAAAAAAATCCATAGTCCAAGAATGCAAGCAAAACGTATCCATCTCCCAGTTGTCATTTGCAATAATATCAAGTGGTTAAACAAAGAACATAGTTTGTAACTTGCAAAGTTACTAAAACAATTTCAATAACTAAAGTTATTGAGCATTTTTTTAATGATAATTCAATTTTAGCACAAAATAGTGTGGCAACTATCAAACCTCAAATCAACAACAGGCACTTGCCAACCAGGGACACCTCCTTTCCATTTTTTAATCAACCCAATCGCTCCACTACTCCACTGCTCTACATGAGAACCGGGCGGCAACCGCGCGACAAGAGTCATTTTTTTTACCCACATTTTGTCAAATAAAGAAAACTCACTAACTTTGTAAAAAAATAGCAAAGAATGGCAACAAAGAATCAAGTTATACAATGGCTCAAATGGGGGGCGTGGGTCGCTGTCGTGGCGGTGATTGTCTATTTATTGAGCAAGAACGAAGACAGCCAGGTTCAAGACACTCCAGCTACCGAACAGTCGCAAACTCTTGCCTCCACCGAGCAAGCAACAAACCAAAACTCTAGCCAAGGCACTAAAAGCAAAGAGGCTAACCTTGAGAGCGTTGTCATGCCACGGGGCATGAGCAACACCGTGGTCAGATACAAGGGATTTACTGTGCATTTCAATAAAAACCTACACATCCCCAACTGCGTAGTCTATGAGATTACTGCCAGCGAAGCAAGAGGAAAGCGGGACCGCGAAGGCGACTTCACTCGCGACCCCAAAGTGGCGGGATGCCCCAACTGGTGGGACTACCGCGACTCGGGCTACGACCGTGGGCACATGGCACCTGCCGGTGACATGAAATGGGACGAGCAGGCAATGAACGAGACGTTCTTCCTCACCAACATCTGCCCACAGGACAACGCTCTTAACGCCGGGATGTGGAACGACATCGAACTCAAAGTGCGCGAGTGGGCGCGTCGTGACAAGGCGCTGATTGTCATCACAGGACCCATTGTAGATAATAACCCCAAAACGATAGGACAGGATATGGATATAGCAGTCCCCGAGGCGTTCTTCAAAGTGCTGCTCGCCACCAAGACCACACCCATGAGAGCCATCGCCTTCATCTGCCCTAACCGATACTGCGGAGGCTCGCTCAAGAGCTACGCCGTGAGCGTCGATGAGGTGGAGGAGCGCACCGGCATGAACTTCTTCAACTCACTTCCCGACGACGTGGAAAATCAACTTGAATCGACCTGCAACCTCAACCAGTGGCTGAACCGATAGCATTTGGCATCGTTTTTGCTATTGGCATGATGATATAAACTAAAAAATGATGTCATTATGAAGATGAGGTTTATTAAAGCATTCTGTGTGATAGTCGCCATTGCGGTGGTGGCTGGTGCTTCGGTTGATATCAACGCCAGGCGCAAGAAGAACAACACACGCAACACGTCACACAGCGAGAGAGTGGAGAGGAGAGACAACACGTCGAGCAGCATAAGAAACCTTACCGACGTGAAAATCAACTCAAAATACCGCAACACAACCAAGCGATATGACGCTATGACGGTGAACTTCAACACCGCTTACCGGGTGCCAAACTGCGTGAGCTATGTGCTTACCAGTGAGATGGTAAATATTACCGACGGGCCTAACGCCGAGATGCGCCGCAACTACAAATTCAACCGCGACGCATCGGTGACGGGATGCCCCGAGTGGTGGGAGTACAAGCAGAGCGGCTACGACCGTGGGCACATGGCTCCTGCCAACGACATGCGCTGGAGCCGGCAGTCGATGAGCGACTGCTTCCTGATGACCAATATCTGTCCTCAAGACCACAACCTCAACGGTGGCAGCTGGAACAAGCTGGAGCTGAAAATTCACTCCTGGGCTAAGAGCAACGGCACCATAATCGTCGCCACTGGACCAATTTTCAACGGCGCGAACAAGCGCATTGGCAAAGACAATAACATAGTGGTGCCCAGCGGGTTCTTCAAGGTGGTACTTGACCCAAGCCGCAACCGTGCCATAGGCTTCATCTACGACAACTACGAGGGCG
>CALDIG010000187.1 GCA_937904375.1 uncultured Prevotellaceae bacterium | reverse complement strand
CTCACGCTCGCAAGGCATTGAGCAAGCTCTGCTTTTCTCGCTTAATCGCATTTTTAGATAAAATGCTCACGCTCGCAAGGCATTGAGCAAGCTCTGCTTTTCTCGCTTAATCGCATTTTTCGCACATGGTCAAGTCTCCGACTTGTCTTGTCCCCACCTTTTTGCGACTGATCCGAGATTAGACAAAAAAACATAATTTACATAAGGCTGCCGCCGCGGTGTGTTTTTTAAACAAACAGACATAAAGACAAAAGCTGCACCTCTCGGTGTGGAAAAGCCTCGCAAATTCGGAATTATATAAGTTCTCATGGTAAATAAATCCTGCGTGAGCAGGCAATGTGAATAAAGTGCGATTGTAGGGACACGGCATGCCGTGTCAGTGTTGCGGCGAGACGGCGATCAGGGCGTGCCCTCACCCTACAGCTTGCTCTAGGTTATTTCGAGCGTGAGTATTTTATTTAAAAGAATACAAATTCAACAAATTGAATATCAAAAAAACTAAAATTCGTTGTTTTTATTAATTCAAGTGTACTCATTTCTTCTAATAATCACTCAAGCCAATTTCCTCATCTTCGTCAAGGTCGTTGCTGCCAGGTTCTACCCAGCACATATATTTAAGTGCCGAAATAACGATATTTTCATTGGGGTCTTCGGCGAAGTAGAAACCCTCGCCGTGAGTTTTGTCATGTAATCCCCAGCACAAATTTCCTTCATGCTTGCCGCCTATCATAACGAGTTTAAACAACGCTATTGTGGATTTTTTCAAAGTGTTGACAAGAGGTAGCCAATCAGACGCTGAATCAGTGGGCACATAGTTCACGCACCTTAAATAAACCACGTCATCGGTCTTATTCATCACCAAGGCCTTGTCGCCATCGGTGGTATCATATTGGTACTCACCATTTGCATTAAAATCGGGGGCCTGGCCATGAAGATTAGCAAAATTCACTATCTCGTTGACTACCACATCGGGCGATGAGGTCTGCGCCGAGATACCGAAATTGTAGTCATTGTCGTACTCCTCCTTTATACCACAAACTATAGCTCCATTGAGCGACGAGATAACATCATGGCTTTTTATTCCTCGCAAAGGTATAGCGTCCAAGAGTTTAGAAACTCCTGGCAGCTTCAGCAGCTCCTCTCCATTAACCTTTATGGCAAAATAAGTGTCTAGGTCGCCTGGCACTGCATTGAGCACCGAAGCATCGTCACCATGGGCTGCCGTAGCAATAACCTTGTCGTAGATAATATCATATAAACAATTTCTTGAGCATATAAAATCGGTGACTATCTCCACCTTCTCATCACCTTTCTTAGAGTCGTTGAAATTAATTGTAGCAGTTATCGCCTTAATACCTGAGCCATTAATGAAATCGGTAGGTGAGAATTCACCCATTGCGGTATTGATTTGCGAGTTCTCAAATATCAAAGGAAGACCTTCAAGCTTGAAATAAGCACTAATATCACTATCTTCCACATCTACAGCTTTAGCTATATCTTCATTTTCAAGAAGACTTTTCTTTGACTTCTCAAAAATCTTCTTTGCGGCAGCACAGGCATCATCGTCCGGGGCATTTATCTTGCGGGCTATCATCAACACGTCGTCATCGATGGCGAAGGCATAGTCGAAATGCGACACAAACATGAGTCCCGACTTCTCTTTCATTTTTTCACCCACAATTTTACCCACCATCTCTTGCGCCTTTTCCTCATCGTCTAAAGGCAGCAGAGCCACCACCTGAAATGTACCTTTCGACAGAAAAAGATAGCAGCTGTTTTCCATGTCGATACCCGACTCTGGCAAGTTGTATATCACGTCGCCAATGACATTCATGTTGTCAACGATATTCTCGTTTGACTGGTCTATTATAGACTTAAGGTCGGCAGGTACCGAGAGTTTTGCTTCCTTTCCCTCGCCATTCATAATACCCGCCTTTTGCAAGATGCTTGGTAAATTGATTTTCACCACGCCCACTGCATCATCAGGAATCATCGCACGAAGCTTCTTGTCAGTTGAAGAGCAAGACGCCAGCAAGAGAACAGAAACCAAAGTGAGTAAAAAATTAATCCTTGTCATATCTTTCGTTGTTCGTTTATCGTTGTTCGGGGATTGGAGATCGTTGTTCGGGGATTGGGGATCGGGGTACTCTCCACTCTCCACACTTCCCTCTCCACGCTTTTAAAAAATTTGGTTGCAAAAGTAGCACATTTTTAGTTATTTCGATGAGAAAAGCGATGAAATTTCATTGCTTGTTAATAAGTTTTCTGTATTTTCTATTGCCATACTCTCCATAATTACTATTTTTGACCCATAAAACTAATCTTTACACGAAAACAATCATGAACGACATTTCTGAAATATTGAGAGCATTGCTCGACCAGCTCAGCAACACCGAGGAGGTGGAACACGAATTTGTGGACATGATGAATGACGACCCACAACTGAGTGAGGACTACAAACTGTGGTGCGAAGATATGGGCTACGGCGTGAAAACTGGTTATCAAGATTTCATCGATGAGCAGATGAGAGACCGAGAAGACTTCTGGGACAGCATGAGCGAGGAATTCTAACAATAGCTAACAAGCAAACAAGATACAAGCAAACAAGGCAATAGTAGTGAAACTCAAAGCAGCGTACCTACTTGCCTCGTCAGCGCCTCAGCTTGTCAACTAGAAACTATGAACTATAAACTTAATGCCGAATGGGAGCCGCAAGACACCATCATGCTGGCTTGGCCACATCGTGGCACCGACTGGTGCTACATGCTAAATGAGGCGCAGGCGTGCTTCAAGGAGGTGGCACGCGCCATAGTACGCGAGATGCGGCTTATCATCATCGCCCCTGATGTTGATGACGTGAAACTACAGCTGAGCGACATCGAACATAACGACAGAATCATATATCAGGAAATTGACACTAACGACACCTGGGCGCGCGATTTCGGGCCCATTTCAGTAATCGACGGCGACAAAAGATACATGCTCGACTTCAAGTTCAACGCTTGGGGCATGAAATTTGCCGCATACCATGACAATCTCATTTGCATGAAAATGTTTGAGAATGACATTTTCAACGCTCAAGCCATCAACTGTCAAGACTTTGTGCTTGAGGGTGGCTCTATCGAAAGCGATGGCATGGGCACCATTCTCACCACAAGTCAATGCCTGCTCTCACCTAACAGAAATAGACACTTGAGCAAGCAGCAGATTGAAGACGTGCTTAAGGAAAGACTAGGCGCGAAAAAGGTGCTGTGGCTCAACAGCGGAGAGCTCTGCGGCGATGACACCGACGCCCACATCGACACCCTGGCGCGCCTGGCTCCCGGCAACACCATCCTCTACGTGAAATGCGATGACCCAAGCGACGAACAATATTCCTCGCTGCAACGCATGGAGCAGGAACTGAAAGCGATGACCAACGCGCAAGGTGAGCCGTTCGCGCTCGTGCCACTGCCCTGCCCTGCACCTATTCACGACAAGGAAGGCAACAGACTGCCCGCCACCTACGCCAATTTCTTGATAACAAACAAGCAAGTGCTTGTGCCCATATACAATCAACCCGAAAAAGACAAATTGGTGCTTGACACAATAGCAAAGGCGTTTCCTGAGCGAGACGTTGTGGGCATCGACTGCAACGCATTAATACAACAGCATGGGTCGCTGCACTGCATCACCATGCAGATACCCGAGAACTTCTTAAGGACAAGAGAATGGAGCTAACAAGCTGACAAGAAACAAGCTTACAAGACAGTAGTAGTTGTCGCAGCATTACACTTGCCTCGTCAGCTCGTCAGCTAGTTAGCTCGTCAGCTAAAAAACAAAAATATGAAAACAGGTATCATACAACAACGCAACTGCGGCGAGGTGGAGCTTAACCGCGCTCGCCTGCTCGAGAAAATATCAAGCCTTGCAAAAGACGGTGCAGAGCTTATCGTGATGCAGGAGCTGCATGACTCGCTCTACTTCTGCCAAGAGGAGAACGTGGAGTATTTCGACCTCGCCACGCCAATACCAGGCGGCGTGACCGAGATTTACTCACAAGCGGCTCGCGACAACAACGTGGTGCTGGTGACTTCGCTGTTTGAACGCAGAGCCAAAGGACTGTACCACAATACCGCCGTGGTGTTTGAGAAGGATGGCTCCATCGCCGGCAAGTACCGCAAGATGCATATCCCCGACGACCCTGCCTACTACGAGAAATTCTATTTCACGCCCGGCGACTTGGGATTTGAACCCATCAACACTAGCGTGGGAAGACTCGGTGTGCTTGTGTGCTGGGACCAGTGGTACCCCGAGGCGGCACGATTGATGGCACTGCGAGGTGCTGACATCCTCATCTATCCTACTGCTATAGGTTTTGAGAGCAGCGACAACGAGAGCGAGAAGATGCGGCAGCTCAACGCCTGGATGACGGTGCAGCTCGGGCATGCCGTTGCAAACGGCATCCCCGTGGTCACCGTCAACCGTGTAGGGCATGAGCCTGACCCAAGCGGGCAGACCAACGGCATAGAGTTCTGGGGCAGCAGCTTCGTCGCTGGCCAGCAGGGCGAAATTCTCCACTGCGCCTCAAGCACCGACGAGGAAGAGAAAATCATCGACATAAGTCTCGACCGCACCGAACGAGTGCGCCGCTGGTGGCCATTCCTCCGCGACCGCCGCATCGATCACTACCAAGGCCTTGACAAACGATTCCTCGACTAGAAATAACAAACAACATGAAACATAAATCATCACAGAACGATTTCGCCAAGCGACTCCGCAACCTTGACATAGGCAAATGCTATATCACCAAAGACATTACCACCATTGGTGAAGGTCATGTCATCGTCAGCCGCATACACAAAGGCGGAAACATCACCATCGCCTTTTTCCTACTCGACATTCAATGCATGGGAGTGAAAGACACTTTCTTTAAAAAAAGAATCACATCTGTTGAATTTGACAGTATCATCCACTCAATAGGCGACACCCTGATAGAGTGCAAATACGAAGAGGCGCACAATTGGATACTGGGGGCGATTGAGTTTGCCGAGGAAGCCGGCATCAAGCCGCATCCTGATTTTAAGGAGACACAATACATCCTTGAGGAAGACAGTGACGACATACCTCTCATCGAGTATGAATATGGTCATAACGGCAAGCACCATTTTGTGGCAATGAGCGAAACAGAGTGGATTAGAACAAAACCCATCCTTGACAAGAATCTAGGGGAAGGCAACTACACTTATATAGCACCTGCCAACTTCTATGAAGAAGATGAAGATTTTTCTGCATATAACCACTATATCACGGATGATAATATGCCTTACACATATCAACATCCCGACTATCCCAGCCGGCTGCAGCTACACCATCCATGGCTACATGACGAACTGTATCAGTCCAAATATGGCTTTGGACTGCCCGATGAGGTAACCGACAGGATTCTTGCCCTTCCACATGACGAGCTGCGTCAAGATTTGGAACAAATAATCCTCTACCACACAGGTCTCACTTGTGATGGGAAAACAGAGGATTACGACCCTGAAGGATTTTCCGGCATCATTAGTAATGCCATAATCCTTCTAGGTGAAGTGGGCAACAGCGACAGCAGCCTCAATGCCGTACTCGAGACCTTGCGGCAAAATGAGGACTTCTGCGATTATCATTTTGGCGATTTTACCGATGATGTCATTATAGCCACTCTCTATAAATTAGCGGGAAATCATCTCGGCAAGCTGCTCGACTTCTATAAAGAAGAGGGATTATATGAGTATGCCAAGAGCCATATTCCCACAGTAATAACTCTCGTCTATTATCTGCCTCCTGAACGCAAGAGCGAAGCTGTGGAGTGGTACAGCGATGCGCTAAAATTTGCCGCAGCACACGTTCATGAAAAAAAAGCCATCAACAGCACCATGACATCCCTTCTACTAGGGGATGTGATGGACATAAAAGAGAAAGAGCTGATTCCACTTGTTGAAGACGTCTTTGAGACAAACCTTGTGTCAACTAGTGCCTGCGGAACATCAGAGGACGTCATTAGTGAAATTTCAAACCCTCACCACCACCTTTTTAGACCCAATAACTACCCCCTTGAAATCCACGAGCATTTCAAGTATAACATAGACCGTTTATCGAGAGTGACGTATTATAACCGAAACTCCGAGAATATATAGTGCTAAACACAAAAGCGCCTCCACTTTTCATGGTGGAGGCGCTTAAATTATGCATTGTGAATTGTGCTTTATGCATTGATTAGTTGTTCTGCAGCACAGTATAGACTGCAGTGATGTCGGCGTTGGTGACGTTGCCGTCGCCGTTCACGTCGCCCAGCAGCCCTTCGGTGCTGAAGGCGGACTGGTATTAGTGAGCGTAACAATCAGCTGTTTGTCGTAGTTCTGACTGCCAAAGGTGAAATAGCTATTTTGAACCACAGTGTTGCCGCCTCACTCCCACGCGTCGAGGTCGTTCTTTATTTTTGGGAACTGTGAGCGGCTGAACGTTGGGCTAGTGATGCCTCGCTTCTTTTGGTCGCGGTAGTCGGCGAGGAGGCTGAAAGCATATTTGCCAAGGAGGATTATCGCCACAAGGTTGCAGAGGGTGAGAATTGCCATAAACACCTCACCGAGACTCCACACCACATCGAGACTCGCCAGGGCGCCAAGCATCACCATCACTCCTCCTGAGAGGACACGAAAAACCTGTAGCACCCATTTCTTGCGAGTGAGGAACATGATATTAGCCTCACCATAATAGTAGTTGCCTATGATGCTGCTGAAAGCGAAAAACAAAATCGCTATAGTGACAAAAATCTGCCCTACCGCACCGATTTGCGACTCCAGGGCGTTTTGTGTGAGTTCTATGCCTTGTGCTCCGCTGTTATAAAGTCCGCTTATCAAAATAATGAATGCCGTGCAGGAACACACCAGCAAGGTGTCGGCAAACACGCCCAGAGCCTGTATCAAGCCTTGCTTCACGGGGTGTGTCACCGAAGCAGTGGCGGCGGCATGCGGAGCCGAGCCCTCGCCAGCCTCGTTGCTGAAGAGTCCACGCTTGATGCCATTGCTCATCGCCGCCCCTACCAAGCCTCCAGCGGCGGGACCGAGACCAAAGGCGCTCTTCACGATAAGCACGAACATATCGGGAATCTTCTCATAGTTCATCGAAAGGACCACTATCGCAAGGATAAGGTATCCTATCGCCATCATCGGCACTATCACACTGCTGAACTTGGCAATGCGCTGGATGCCTCCAAAGACTATCACAAGAGCAAAAGCGCTAAGGACAAGACCAATGATTGCCGGGTCTAGATTAAACGTCTGCTGCATGGCGCCAGCTATGGTGTTGCTCTGGATAGAGTTGTAGGACAGACCGAAAGTGAGAATCAACAGCACAGCAAAAAGTGCCGCCATCCAGCGGTTGTGAAGGCCGTGCAAAATATAATAGGCAGGACCACCGATGAACGAATCCTCGGAGCGGCGCTTAAAGAGCTGCGCCAGTGTTGACTCCACAAAAGCCGTCGCCGAGCCAATGAGAGCGATGAGCCACATCCAGAACACCGCGCCAGGACCTCCAACGGCGATAGCCCCTGCCACACCAGCCAAGTTGCCAGTGCCCACACGCGTCGCCACCGAGACGGCAAACGCCTGGAATGACGACACATGGCGCTTCTCCTTGCCTTTGGGCGACGGCTCCACTAGAAGCCTGCACATCTCAGGAAACATCCTGAACTGCACAAACCGGGTGCGTAAGGTGAAATAGATGCCACAAAATACCAGCACAACAATGATGCTGTGCCAGTTCCACTCCCAAATGAAATCATTCACGAGGTTAATGTGCTCATTGAGCCAGCCTTCTTTTGACAGAAATTCGGTAATCTGGTGAAACATGGGGGTTCAATAAAAATACTTCTTTATCAGCTCGTTGTATTGCGGTAGTTTCTTTACTGCTTTGATGCTCTCGTCGAGTTGTTTCTTAAGCTCTGTGTTGTCTTTTTTCATGAAAAACGACTGGAACTGCGAGAAACTGATAGCCTGAGAGATATCAACATTGGGATGAGAAGCCGCCATCTTGCGAGCTATAGTCTCGTTGATGACGGCATACTTGATGTCGCCACTCGCCACCATCATGAAAAGCTGCTCAGGACCATATTCAGGGTCAGAGATGACATAGATGGTGTCGCCAATCTCGCGCGAGAGACTCATAATGCGGTCACGCATGGGAGAGCCTTTTACTATAGTCACCGTGTCGCCCGCCAAGTCGAGCTGCGACTTGATGGCAAGGCTGTCGGTGTTGCGCTGAACAAGCACTTGCTTGTCGAGGTAAATGGCCTCGGTGAACAGATAGCTCTCCTTGTTTTGCATCGTCACCGGGAACTGCGCCGCCACAAAACCATAAACGCCCTTATCCAGACCCTCGAGAGCCGTGTTAAGGCTGACGATAGGATGAAACTTCACCTTTAGGCCACTAGTCTCCGACATCAGGTTTATCAACTCATAATAGAAGCCTCCAGTGGTGTCGCCATAGGTATAATAAGACAACGGCGAATACTCTATCGCCACATCAATGGTATCGCCACCACTGGCTTGTTCAACGCGGTTACCTGGAGTGACCATTGTGGCCTGCTCCTTGCCACAGTTCCTGAGAGAGAACATCAGTCCCACAACAATCACAAGCAGCACCCCATAAAGAACAAGTTGCCATTTCTTTATCTGTGAAATCTTCTTTAGCATTTTAGGAAATATGTTAGGCATGTTAATTCACAAAATCAACCGACACTCCAAATTGGAAACGCCCAGGATTCAAGGGATAATGAGGCATCGAGAAGTAGTTGTTGCCACCCACCAAACCCTTGTTGGCATGACTGTACATCACATAAAAACGCGCTTTCTTCAACTTGAAGTTGGCATACACATCGGCAAAGGCGAAATTGCCGCACTCCACCTCGTTCTGGTTGTAGAAGGTCATTGTGGCGGGGTTGTAGCTAGGGGCATAATACTTGGTATAGTAGTTGCAATCCACGCCAATCTGCACATCAAGAACCTTTGCCACCTTGAATTTCAGGTACATATTACTGAATAAGGCAAATTTGGGCAACGGCAGCACATCGGCGCTTGAGGAGGTTTGATACACCACATCGTTGTCCCAGTTGAAAATGCCAAAGCCCAGATGATTGCTCAGCGAGGCGTTGAACACATGCACGGCAGAGCCGCTCTGCTCAGGCAAAGCACTGGAATTGAAATAGATGTAGTTATTCAACGTCTCATAGCCCACGTTGATGTTGGTGTAAATCCACGGCAGGTCGAGACGTCCGCCCACCCTTATGCGTTGTGTCTTGGAGAAGCTGTTGTCCCAGGCATAATGGTTAGAAATAAACTGCTTGAGCAGGTAAGGAGCCTCCAGATTCTTGAAATAGCCGTAAGCCTTGAGCGACACTGTGTCGCCAAAGAGTTTGAAACGCGTGCGGATGTTTCCCTCCACATCGATGTCGCCAGCCACGTCACCCATCACGCCAAACTGCGCCGTAGCGCCGTAAGTCAATATCGAGCCTTGCTGCTTGGTAAGCTGTCCGCCCACCCAAATCAGCTGCTGAGTCTTCTTGGCAGGAACCGACACCGGCAGCTCATCAAGGCCTTCGGGCAATTCGGTGCCGCTCACGCTGTCAACCACCTGCTTATAGCTGCGCACCTCGTGAGTGGCATATACCGAGAAGCCAAATTTGGCATATTTGTTGAAGCCCTCAAGCAACGCCACACCCAGCGTGTTGCGCAGCCGCCACATGCGAGTGGTCTCGTCGGTGCCCGTCAGCGAGAGATAAGTGTTTTCGAAATAAGACGCATCGTCGGCAGAGCTGCTGTTGAGGTACAAATGCTTAGTGGCCTTGAAGTCGGCAGTCCACACAAACCGTGTCACAGGAATGTAGGTTCTACCGATAATAGTGTCGGTCACCGAGTCGCGCTGGTACTTGTAGTGCCCAACTTTATAGCTCTGGTTCAGATAAAACTCAGTGCCGGTCAATTTGCTGTGAGCCGCCGTGAGATAGGTGGGAATACTTTTGTTATCAACCTTCGTCTCACCGCCCTGCACCTTGGCTGGATCGGTGATATACAGGTCATCGGTAATGCCGCCATTCTCTTTGCCCAGATAGTTGTAGCCGTTGAAGAAGGTCTGCATCTCATAACGGTCGCCCATATAACTGCCAAAGAGACTCCAACGGAAGTTCTTGTCGGCCTGATAGTTATATGAACCCTTAGAATAGATATAGTCAATTCCAGCACCAATCTCTATCTTCTTGCCCACATTGCCCGAGAACGTAAACTGGGTGCGGTCTTGATTGCTGTATTTGTTGCCGCCGGTGCTATGTGAGATAAGTGTCATGGGGATGCGCGTGTTGTAATAGCGCTGCGTCTCCACACTTGGCAGCCAGCTCTCAATGGCATCGGCAAAGAAGAACTCGCTCGTGGGCTTCCGCTCAAAGAAGATTTGGTTCTGACCCGAAGCCCCAAAGTTGCCAGTAGTTGCCCAAGCGAGACTTTGATGCGACGGAATAAAGTTCTTATGGTAGTTGAGAAACAGCGTGTCTATAGTCGATTCATACTGCAGTCCCAGCGGCTCACTAATCGACCATGCGTAACTAGGCTCAATAGTCACTTTCTTGGCTTTGGGGACACTCCTTGCTGCATCGCCATTCTCAGGAATAGCCTGCCCATGAGCCACAATGTCCAGAGCCAAGAGCAACGCCAAGCACACCGCAAATAGTGGTTTATATTTTAACACCTTATACATAATAGAGTGCAAAGATAGCAACTTTAGCGCAATAAATGAGAATTAAGCTAAAGTTTTATCACTTTTTTATATTTGAGGAGAAATCGGGGATTGAGGACCAAGGATCGGGGATAGAAGATCGGGGATAGAAGATCGGGATTGAGAGAAAAAAGCGTGGGCGTTGTTGATGTAGTGCGCCGCAAGCGCGGCGTTCGCCTTCCACCCCCACCACTCTAACCAATCACCACTCTCACCTCTCCACTCTCCACTCTCCACTCCCACCTCACATCCAAATCGACTTTTTTCAGCTCGTTTTATTAAAGAAATAAAAAAGCGGCGCGAGCGGTCTTAATTTAGTTTAAATTGTGGGGGTAGAGCATTGCTGTTGTAATAATTCCATGTACTTTTACGTTCAAATTTCAAAAGTTAATTTTAACGATTACACATTTAAAACCGAATAAAATTTTAACAAATAAAACTATGAATATGTACAAGAAATTCACACTTATTATGGCGGCAATGGCAATCACTGCCAGCTCCGCCTTCGCCAGCAACGACGAAACCATGAGCGACATCTTCATCACGCCGCAAAACAACGAAGCCATTTCCACGCCAGTGGCAACCAACCGATATGGCCTCGACTTCACTAAAGCCGCCGAGAGCACTATAAACTCGGTGGTGAGCATCAAGTCGTTTGCTACCCGCAAGCAGCAACAATATTTCGGCAACGACTTCATCGACCCATTTGACTTTTTCTTCGGTCCCGGCTTCGGTGGCCAACAGCGCAAGCAGCAACAGCAACAACAGCAACAGAAATCTGAGCCACAGCCCATAGGTTCAGGCTCGGGTGTCATCATCTCCGAAGACGGATATATCGTCACCAACAACCATGTGATTGACGGAGCCGAGAAACTTGAGGTCACCCTCAACGACAACCGCAAGTTCAATGCGCGCGTGATAGGCACCGACCCCAACACCGACATCGCTCTGCTCAAGATTTCGGCAACCAAGCTAAGCCCCATCGTCTTTGGCAACAGCGACAACGTAAAGGTGGGCGAATGGGTGCTTGCGGTGGGTAACCCTTTCGGACTGAACTCTTCGGTGACGGCAGGCATCGTAAGCGCTAAAGCTAGAGGCGTGAGCAAGGGCAACAACGTGGGCATTGAGTCGTTCATACAGCACGACGCGGCAGTGAACCCCGGCAACAGCGGCGGAGCACTCGTCAACGTTGACGGCGAACTCATTGGCATCAACACCATGATCTATTCCCAAACCGGCAACTATGCCGGGCACTCGTTTGCCATCCCATCAACCGTAGTGAACAAAATCGTCACCGACATCAAGCAGTATGGCAGCGTGCAACGAGCAGTACTAGGCATACAGTTTGTGGAGCTTGACGCCGACAAAGCTAAGGACGAGAACATCACAGCCACCACCGAGGGTGTCTATGTGAACAAAGTTAACGACCGCAGTTCGGCCAAAGATGCTGGCATCAAGGAAGGCGACGTGATAGTTGGACTCAACGGTGTGACCATCAAGAACGGAGCACAGATGCTCGAGGAGATGAGTAAGCTGCGCCCCGGCGACAAGGCTACCATCAAGTACATCCGTGACAATAAGACAAAAACCACCACTGTAACGTTCAAGAACGACCAAGGAACCACCAACATCACTAAGAGCTCGGATTTCACCTCTCTGGGTTGTGCTTTCCTCTCACTCACCGCCGATGAGAAAGAGGAACTGGGCATCAGCAACGGCGTGAAGGTTACAGGACTCAAGGACGGCAAGTTTAAAGCCGCCGGCATCACCAATGGCTTCGTAATCACCGAAATCAACAACTCACGCGTCAACAATCAAGACGAAGTGGAGGACATCTACAACGCCATCATGCGCGACAAGGACAACGATAAGGTGATGTTCATCACTGGCATCAAAACAAACGGCAAGAAAACATATATAGCAGTTGACCTGGCCGACCCAGAAGAATAAAAATTTTTTCATTGCACACACATTATAACCACAGGACGACCGCGATGTACGGCCGCCCTGTTTTTTTGCGAGACAATGCCAGCGAAGCGGCACAACTTCAAGACGAGGCACAAATAAAAAAACAATTATTTCCCTTATTTACTTGCTTTCTGAAAAATAATCACTAATTTTGTAACCAAACTTTCAGCTCCCACCGCAGAGGCGGTGAACAAACAGCTGAAAGTTGACATATAAAAAAAGCGTTTATTGCGCTTTGTTCTTTGGCCAGTTTAAATGTTCCAATTAAAAAAGCAGTCCAAAGACTAAGCAACGATAGATGCTTCATTGGGTATGTTATACTCTTGCTTCATTGAAGTAAGGTTTACATACTGCGTGAGGTTGTCTCCGTTGCTCGTCTTGACTGCAGCGGTCTTGGAACAACCTAAACTGGCGGGACGAGTCAACAATATAGACTCTCACGCTTTTTTACACCTTATATTAATTATGGTTCTTGAGGGTCGAACCTTTAAACTATGACCTTTGCATGAACCGCAACGAACTAAGAGAGAAGATTCGCCAACTGGAAGGATTGACCGACGACGAGCGGTCGGCGCTGCTCGAACTGCTCAACACGCAAAAGCGTTATGGACTTGTGTGGGAAGACAAACCCGAAGATGTGGAAGAACGACTCCGTGAAAATCTCCCAGTGCTAACCGAAGTGAAAGAACGTGCTATTATCAGCGACAATCCCGATGCACCCAACCACATCCTTATCGAGGGCGACAACCTTGAAGCCCTCACCACCCTAGCCTACACCCACGCAGGAAAAATCGACGTCATCTACATTGATCCACCTTATAATACAGGCAACAAAGATTTCGTCTATTATGACGATTTCCAAGATGAATATCGTTCTTTGCCATACGTTGACAAAGAAGATGCCTACCGTCACAGCAAATGGTTATCTTTTATGTCAAAACGACTAAAAATCGCTAAGAAACTACTAAGCGATAGAGGTGTTATTTTTATCTCTATTGATGACAATGAACAAGCAAACCTTAAATTGCTTTGTGATGAAATTTTTGGAGAAAGCAAATTTGTTGCAACATATTTTTGGAAACGAACAAGCACACCACCAGCTCTTTCTTATAAGGTTCGGCGTAAACTTGAATTCGTTTTGTGCTATGAGAAATCAAATATTCCTCAAAGAACGTTTGCACAGGGTTATATTGATGGAGGAGACGTTCCGTTATTAAACAATGGTAATCCGTTAGGCGTTCTTAAATTTCCTGTTGGGAGTGTCAAATTCAATATCCCTGACGGAACTTATTCTCATGATAAAAATCATAAAATAACACTTTTAGATAATGTCTTAGTAGTTAATGGTGAAAATGCTAACGAATTTAAAGCAAGTGGACATTTTAAATGGGGACAAAGAAATCTGTTGAATGAAGTTGCTCATGGCACTTTCTTTTTGATAAAAACAAACAAATTTTCGCCTCGTTTTCAAAAAGCAAATAGAGCGACTAAAATACCATCTAACATTATTGACGAAGAAGTTGGAGTTGGCACAAATGAAGATGCACAAAAAACCATAAGAGAATTTAATTTAAATACTAAATTTGATTACGCAAAGCCACACACACTGATTTCATACTTGGTTAAAATGCCTTTTTGGGATGAAGAGCATATAACCATCCTCGACTTCTTCGCGGGCAGTGGTACAACGATGCATGCCGTAATGCAACTCAATGCTGAGGATGGAGGCAAAAGGCAGTGCATTTTGGTGACCAACAATGAGAATGGCATCTGCGAAAACGTGACCTACGAGCGCAACAAGCGAGTAATTAACGGCTACACTAAACCCAATGGCGAAGCAGTAGAAGGTCTCCACAATAACAACCTGCGTTACTACCGCACCGAATTTGTTGAACGCTCGCGCTCTCCACAAAACCTGCGTAAACTTGTGCGTCTTGCCACCGATATGCTTTGCATTAAAGAAGATTTGTATGACGAGCAAAAGGCATTTGCTGGTCAAAAGTCTATCAAATCGGTGTTCCGCTATTTTGAACGAGGCAGCAAACGCATGATGGTGATATATAACGAGGTATATATCCCTGAACTAGTGAAACTTATTGACCTTGCCGTCTTGCCCAAAGGCGAGAAAATCAAGATTTATGTATTCTCTCCCAGCGAAGACCCGTGGGAAGGTGAGTTTGTTGATGTTGAACAGAAAGTGGAGCTTTGTGCCTTGCCTATGGCAATCCTCAACGCTTACAAGCGAGTGCTCCCCAAGCCCAAAGACAAGATTGTCTATGTTGATGAAAATGAGACCCATGTAGGGACAAGGCATGCCTTGTCCGCCCCAGCGGCCATAGAACAGCAAGAGTTGTCGTTATTCCAGGAAGGAGGTGAATCATGAAACAGTTGCAATATCAAGAAAAAGCAATCAATCAAATCGTGAGCGACACTATCGACTTGCTTAATACCGGCACACCGCGGCAGAAACTGGTGTTTGAGGCACCCACAGGCAGCGGCAAGACCGTGATGGCATGCGAGGCATTGGCACGGATTGTAGAGCGGCTTCATGAGCAAGGCAACTGCCTTTATCAGGAAGTGGCATTCATCTGGTTCGCCCCCCGCAAGCTGCACTTGCAGAGCTACGGCAAGCTGCGTCTCGCTTATCATGAGAACCGCCGCCTGTCACCGGTGATGTTTGATGAACTTGATCAGAGCGAGGGAATTCAGCCCGGCGAGATACTTTTTGTGAACTGGGCGAGCGTGGATAAAGACAAGAATGTGATGGCGCGTGAAAGTGAGTCGAGCGCTAGCATCTATGAGATTGCGCGACGCACTCAGCATGACAATAACCTGCCCATTGTTGTCGTAATCGACGAGGAGCACCTTCACTGGACCAAAACTTCGGACAAGAGCGCGCAGGTACTCGACCGCATCAACCCTGCTGTGGAGATACGCATCAGTGCCACTCCTAAATCGGTGGCGCAAAAGCGTGTCACCGTGCTGCGCAACGAGGTGATTGAAGCCGAGATGATTAAACGTGAGGTAATCTTAAACCCCGACATCACCATCGATATAAACGATGAACGCACCCTTAACGAGCATCTCATTGAGAGTGCTATGCGCAAGCACCAGCAACTTGAGGATGCCTATAAATCTCTTGGCGTGAACATAAATCCGCTGCTGCTCATTCAGCTGCCCAACGACAGCAGCGAGAAGATGACAGCCGACGACACCCGCATTGCCGAGCAGGTGAAAGACTACCTGAAGGTGATGAAAAATATCAGCGTAGAGAACGGCAGGTTGGCGGTGTGGCTATCAAGCGAGAAAGCAAATCTAGAGGGACTTGAAGAACATGACAACATGGCACAGGTCTTGCTCTTTAAGGAAGCGATAGCACTAGGCTGGGATTGCCCGAGAGCTGCAGTGCTGCTCATCTTCCGCAAGCTCCAGAGCGACACCTTCACCATTCAGACCGTGGGGCGCATCTTGCGTATGCCCGAGCAGAAGTTCTATCCTAACTCTCTGCTCAACGTGGGATATGTATATACCGATATAGCGAAAGACAAGATACAGATTGTGGCTGCCGATGCCTCCTATCTCAAAAACGACACCTTTGTGGCCTACCGCCGAAAAGACCTCAACAACGTGACTCTCACTAGTGTATATAGCGAGCGGCCTAATGCCAGCCGCAACTATCTGGGACCAGACTTCAGGGGGATCCTGTATCGTACTGCCGAGGAATTCTGGAAACTGGAGAAGGGGGCGGGACTCTTCTCTATAGAAGAACTGGCATCGCTCAGTGACGATGACGAGGACTTTGCACCGCTCTCCGAGAGTAACGATGAGCAGATAAACGAGAACCGAAAGCGGGTGCAGAACACCATCAGACTTGACGTGAAAAATGTGAATGTGGAAATTCCCGCCGATGTTCATTTCCAGAATGAGGAGCAGATTATTGAAGTGAAAGGTGTGAAGTTCTCACGCACTATGGGCGAGATTGACCGTGTGTTCATCGATTACATCAACAAGCATGGGTCACAATTTGAGAGCAAAGGCCGAACAGACAAAATCGCCTCCTATCTGCTGGAAATGCTTGCCGACTTCTTTGGAATATTTGAGACCGAAGCAAAGAAAGTGGTGCTGTATCGCGGCTCGGCATCACAGCCCAACAACCGCAAGGTTTTTGACCGACTGCTCGACGTGGCACTTGAGCGATATGCCACATTGAGGAAGAAACGGAACTCACAACAACTAGCAAGAAAGCTCACACCCTATGAGTGGACTGTACCCGAAGAACGATACTACAACAAAGAAACCAACCACATTGAACCAGGCGACGCTCATGCTTTAGAGCCTTTTTATCAGCTTAATCAAGCTTCTAATCCCGAGAAAGCGTTTGCGCAATTTCTTGAGAAAAACAAGCAGTTCATTGACTGGTGGTATAAAAACGGCGATGAGGGGAAGCAACATTACTCAATAAAATATGTAAACAGCGCTGGAAAGGAGGCTCCTTTTTATGTCGATTTTGTGATAAGAATGAACAATGGCAACATATATCTCTTCGACACAAAGGGTAATGCCAAGCAAGGTGATATAGACGGCGAGGTGGAGAACAAGCACAACGCACTCATCGACTATGTGGCACAAGAGAATGCCAACGGCAAGAAACTGCATGGAAGCATCATCAAGCAAGACAAGTGGGGCAACTGGCTCTACTGCCCATATAAAATAACCGATGCCAGCAACACTACAGGCTGGTCGATTTTTGAACCTATTAATGCGTAAATAAGATGACTATGGCAAAAGGACTAGACAGCACATTCCTGCATTTTGGAGTGAGACGAGACGACATGGAAATCATAGAGAAGACATGCCGTGAGAGCGACATAGACTCTGAGTGGATTAAGGAGAAATTCCTAAAGGTCTATAATGACAGTCGCAACGAGGGAGAGTTAAACGACAAGGCAATCAACAAAATAGTCAAAAAGGCTATTAAAAGCATCAACTGACAATGAGAATTAAACGTATTATAGCCCGCAACTACAAAACTTACCGCGATCTTGACTTGAACCTTGAGGTGCAGAGCGACCGGCCCATCATCTTGATTGGCGGTGCAAATGGCTGCGGCAAGACCACGCTCTTTGATGCCATTTATCATGCTCTCTATGGATTGAAGTTCCGTGGGGTGGATGAATATAAACAAATGTTTAACGCCGGAGCGATGCTTGAGAACGGCTTTGAAGGGCAGATTATCTTACTGGAGGTGCATTTCTCGGGAATGGTACTTGGGCAAGAGGCACACTACACGCTAGCGAGGTCCTACACGATTATCAACAACAGCGTGAGGGAGTCGGTGACGTTCAACATGAACGGCAGCAAATATACCTACGGCGACCACTCCCCGGCAAAAACCAAAGCCGAGAGTGAGGAGGTAGTGAACAAAATCATCAATGCCAATCTGCCTGCCGAGCTGAGCAACTACTTCCTCTTTGATGCCATGAAGACAAGTGAACTGGTAAAAGAGGAGCAAATCAACAAGCTCATAATGAAGAACGTGAATGCCGTGATGGGATTCAACAAATATAACCAGTTCCAGAAGGCTGCCGAGACTCTACTCGCAGAGAAGAAAGCCGAGCGATTGGAGAACGACAAGCTGCGTGAGGAATACAACAAACTAAATACCGAAAAGCAAGAGTGTGAGAAAGAACTTGATGATTTATTAAAACAATATACCTCGGCAATCAACTATGCCAATGAGCATAATGCTGAATATGAGCAGTTGAAGGCTGGACGCAGCGATGACGAGGTGGTGCGTGACAAAATAAAGCAAATGGAGTCGAACCTCAAAACTTTTGCCAATAACGAAGCCACCTACCGAAAAGATGCCGACACGCTAGCTAGAGACCTTGAGACTAAGGTCATCTATCCGAAACTTGCCAATGTTATAAGAACCGAAGTCGAGGTGATTCTCAATGAAAAGAAAATGGTGGAACGAGCTCATGCCAATATGCTCACCGACAGTCAACTCGACAAAATAACCAACGACATTGTGCGACTCATTGAGCAACGCTACATCGAGGCAGGCAAAATCAATGTCCCGCTCATTATCAAGGAATTGAAAGAGGTGCAACGCAATGAGATGATAATCCAAGACAGCTATGCCTACCTCTCACAGCACGATATTGGGGTGCTTGAGAACCTTGTGAAAACCGCTGTTGTCAATCCTTTCCTCGCTGTGGCTGAGCAACGCGACCGCATCAATGCCGAGATTGAGGAACTGCCTGAGAAACAAAAGCAACTCGAGGATTTGAGACGTGCAGTGAATGGCAATGACTACACGATGCTCGAACTCTATGAGCAGAACACTAAGCGCATAAATGAACTGAAAGAGGCAATTGGTCGAAAGAAAGATGATATAGCTAAACTGAAAAAGAAAATTGAGGGCTATGACTACGACATTCCACAAGTGCCCGACCCACAATACGATATGTTGTGCCGACTGCCAGAATTCTTTAAGAAATTGTCGTCAAAACTGTTGAGGGCAAAGAAGATTAGCATAGAAAACATGATGCGTGACCAGTTGAACCTGAATCTGGTGGTTTATGCCGGGTATATAGGCAAAGTGGAGCTATCGGCTATCGACAGCGAGGATATCTCTTTCAAGATTTATCATAAAAACGGCAATGAGATTTACCTGAGTCAGCTCAATGCAGGTGCCAAGCAAACGGTGATGCAGGTTTTGCTTAAGGTGCTTTACAATTTAGGTGACTATGACCCGCCTGTGATGATCGACACGGTGATGGGGGTGCTAGACAAGGAGAGTAGAGAAGTGATTTTGGAAAGCTATTTCCCTGACTTGGCAAGCCAAACCATCCTCCTCAGCACTGACACCGAAATAACCACCGAGCACGACTTTGAGAAGATTCAGGCATACGTGGCTAAGACTTATACCCTACACCGTGACAAGGAAAACCAGTGTACAACAATCTCCGATGACTATTTCGGACTAAAACCAAGCGAGGATTAACGTTATGAATATTGAGAAATTGACGATAAAGCGAGTGGCATCTTTTACTGGGATGCACAATCAAATTCAAGACGTGAAAAATGCTCTTGAACAAAAAATTAATCTGAAGGAATATTCCGAAAGTCTTAGACCTATTACACTGAATTTTAGCATTGTGTTAAGGGCATGTCTGCTTGCGGGTTTGAGCGACAATTGCAAGCGT
Organism: uncultured Prevotellaceae bacterium; assembly: GCA_937904375.1. Classification (GTDB taxonomy): domain Bacteria; phylum Bacteroidota; class Bacteroidia; order Bacteroidales; family Muribaculaceae; genus Sodaliphilus. Next base: position 4,647 of record CALDIG010000187.1, on the reverse strand, counting down.
TCAGTCGATGATATTTTAAAATTCAACATTTCGATTGATAACACTCCTTATCCTACCACATTCTTCACTAAAGCCGATATTGGAAGTTTATTTGAAGCATTGCTGAAACTGCGATATCATAATGTGGAAGAAGTAGATTGGAGCATTCCTGCCAATGTGAGCAAAGCGATAGGTCGCGAGATTTTACGAGGTCGTGACATTCTCATGCAAGAGGGAGGTATCGACGCATGGCTCTGCAACACGCCGTTGCGTGGCATGGGAACCATGACAGGAGATATTCCTGAACTGAATTTGAGAATTGGTGCCTACGAGAATGAGATGGACGCGTATCTCGACATCAACAGCCGTGCCATCGCCAACACGCAAGTGCTTGTGGCTGGTACTACTGGTTCTGGAAAGACTAATCTGCTGGCGGTGCTCCTCAACCAAATCCGCTCTTGTTCGAGCGACAGTCATTATCCAGTGAATTTCTTGCTCTTTGACTACAAAGGCGAGTTCAGCGACCCCGAAAATGAGTCTTGGCTCGAGAAATTTGATACTGACAGCAAGGCAATTCTTCGACCTGTAGAAAGACCACTGCCATTCACTCCTTTCACTGATTTTACAGGAAAACCCATCAATGAGGTGAACATGTATGCCACCACTTTATCGAGTGCTTTGAGGGCAATAGCCCCAACCACCATCAGTGCCAAGATGGAGGAGCGTCTTGCAGTGGCAATTATAAATGCTTATAAGAAAAAGAACTTTAAACCTATATCATTCAAGGAGATACTTCAATTCTATCTCGCTCCTCTGCCAGAAAACAGGAGGGATATTGATGACAGCGTGACGGCAACTCTCAACCAGCTGATTCGCGCCAATCTTTTCGAGGAAGAAGACCGCATAGACCTTATCAATGACTGCTATATCATTGATTTGGGGCGATTCCCTAAAGAGGAAATTCTTGCTAAGGCGATTGTTTATTTCGTTATCTCTAAGCTTAATAACATCTATGAGAACCTGCCCAAGCAAGCCATGAATGACGAGAGAGTGGAGTTGAGGCATTTCACAATTATTGATGAAGCACACTATATGCTTGGATTTGAAAACAAACCGCTGCAAAACCTTATCGCTGTGGGACGCAATAAGGGTATGAGCATAATTCTCGCCACTCAAAATATGGACAGCTTCAAAAGCAAGCATTTCGATTTCTATGCCAATGCGCAATATCCGTTAATAATGAAGCAGCAACAACAAAATGATGCAGTGATTCGTGACTTGTTCGGTGTCTCGGGAAATGCTTTGCAAGAAATCAAACAGGCTATCACCGGCTTGCAAAAGGGCGAACTCATCACAAGAGATGCGACTAATGCCGCTTTGGGAATTGGCAAAACATGGCAAAAGATTAAAGTAACTCATTTAATATAACTAAATTATGGAAGATTTGAAACAGGCTTACGCAGCGATTGAAATGCTCGAAAAATTGGGACTGCCAGTGAGCAAAGAGCAAAAAGACGCTGTAGAGAAAATGGAGAGGAAATGTCTCATGAATGAGGTGATTCCTCACATTCAACAAGAAATGCAAAATATGGTGGAAGGATTTCTAAACGAATTTTACATTTATGTCTCTTATAGTAAAGATAATGCGGTGAAACTCACACTTGTGGATCACAGTTCTACCAAAGAAGAAGATTTTACTAAGTCAACATCGAGCAAGATAAGAAAATTCATTATTAGAGTAGTTTTTCCTGATGGCAGATCCATCTGCCACAAACAAGTGCTTAATACACTTATTGACGTGGTTGAATTTGCTGGGCCCGAGAACGTAATGAATTTAGAGATTCCAAGTGTGACTGGTAATTTAATCTCAACAGAGATAGTGGATCATCCTGTTTACTCTCGTTCTCAGAAAAGATTATCTACTGGACATTATATTCAAACTAATTCAGGAACCGATAGAAAATTTGCTCAAATCAACACAATCAACAAACAGCTCAATTTAGGCTTGCAAGTCGAGAAGGTTTTAATCGACAAACCGGAGTATTAATCTTTTGTGGATTATTTTCTCTTCCGCAAGAGGAGCTATTATATAGAAGTGTTTTAAGCGACATTATCATGCCGCTAGTATTTTATTTTGTGCGGGTGCGTTATCTTTTAAAAACCATTAACGAAAACACAAATAAGAAGATGCTATAAACCTACTCAAATCATTAAACTTTGTTAAAGCATTAAACTTTTTTGCATTAAATTCCATCACACTGGAGAATGTTTTGTAATTTTGCAAGCTTAAACTCTACATATCAGGTATGAGACAATTAAAAATCACAAAATCCATCACCAACCGCGAGAGTGCGTCGCTCGACAAGTACTTGCAAGAGATAGGCCGCAAAGACCTTATCACCGTCGATGAGGAAGTGGAGCTTGCTCAGCGCATCAAGCAAGGCGACCAGGCAGCACTCGACAAATTGGTGAGCGCGAACCTGCGTTTCGTAGTTTCGGTGGCAAAGCAGTACCAGAACCAAGGATTGAGTCTTCCCGACTTAATCGATGAGGGTAATTTAGGCCTGATTAAGGCAGCCCAGAAATTTGACGAGACACGTGGTTTCAAGTTCATCTCTTATGCAGTTTGGTGGATTCGACAGTCAATTCTTCAAGCTCTCGCTGAGCAGTCGCGCATCGTTAGACTCCCACTCAACCAGGTGGGGTCAATCAACAAGATCAGCAAGGCGCAGTCGAGATTTGAGCAGGAGCACGAGCGCCGTCCGTCGGCCGCCGAGCTCGCCGAGCAGCTCGATGTGCCTGTTGACAAGATTTCGGACGCGCTCAAGGTGAGCGGACGCCACGTGTCGGTTGACGCACCCTTCGTTGATGGCGAGGACAATAGCCTGCTCGACGTGCTGCCCAACGAGGATTCCCCAATGGCTGACCAGTCGTTGAACCAGGAGTCACTCTCTAAGGAGGTGAACCGAGCACTCGACCAACTCAACCCCCGCGAACGCGACATCCTCAAGATGTTCTTCGGTATCGGTTGCCAAGAGATGACACTTGAGGAGATTGGTTCGAAATTCGACCTTACTCGCGAAAGAGTGAGACAAATCAAAGAGAAGGCGATACGCCGACTCAAAGGACAGAAGAGCAAGCTGCTCAAGTCCTATCTGGGCTAATAGCCCACACACCAACGGCTTGCACAAAGCCGTATTTCTCAAAAAAAGAAACAAGAACAAATAGATGTTCACGCAAGTAAAGGGAGCGAGATTTTCATCCGCTCCCTTTTTTTCATCAATCTGATGTCAAATCACCACAGCAGTGCCACTGATGATTAACGCCCATAACTACAACACGCTCCATGGTCTAATGGTCAAAATTTAGGATAAAAAAGACTTAAGATTGTTCTAATGGTCAAAATTTAGGATGCTTACAATCTGTAAGCAGAACTAATATTATGAAAAACACCGAGGGGAGCGCCTAGCGGCAAGGGGGCGAGCAGCCCCCGACGAGCGTCAGTAGCAATGCCTTGAGATGTATTCGTCAAGGAACTTGATTCTGTTCGCTCTGCTGATTCCGCTATGCACTCTGAGCTTGGATTTAATGTCGGTGAATGTTCCCTCAATGGAGTTGTTTGTGTTCGGTATTCCGAGCTCCGGCCTATCGTAAAAAGTCCACAGATACGGCATGTTGCGTTTGAGGCTCAGGTATGCGCTGCGCAGTCGCCTGTGGGTGTATCGCTTCTTGCCTGTGGCTTTGTCTATGCTGCGCTCAGCAAGGAAATCCCCCCATCGCTCATGCCACTGGTTGAAGGCTCCTATGAAGCTCTCCTTGTCAGTGCAGGTCATGGTCTTTGACAGCTCAAGCAACTCTATCGACGCTTCAAGTTCCGGCTTTGACGTGAGGTAAGTGCGCACTATGCGCTGCTGATGGAACTGGCACATCTGGACAGGTATGGGATATAGAGCCTTGAACAGTCCTTTCATCCCGTCACAGACCGCGCCATAGATCCTGAAACCGTGCGAGCGGAGCCAGTCTATGCCTTCCATGTAGTCGGCGATGGTCTCATGGCGGACGTACTTGCGCCAGAGTATCTTGTTGCGAAGGGCGTCCTTTATCACCATCAGACCGAAGCTCCTGCCCCAGTAGGTCGTGTCAAGAAGGACTGTCACATCCTTGTCCTTGGATATGACGTGAACATGGCGCATGTTACGCAGACATCGCTGTATCGTGCTTACACTTTTTAAGTACTTTGAGGACAGCTCCTCAAGAGTCATCTTGTGGACTACATAATCCTCTATTACCTTGTTGTGGTCCAGGCGGTTGCCGCCGACAAATTGACGCCTACATGCGTTGCATTTCCATAGTTGCTTGGCATTCACTCTTACATTGCGAACGACGTTTTCAGAGCCACAGAAAAAGCATTTTTTGCATACCTAAACTTATAAATGCCGCAAATATAAGTAATAATGGGCGTTTTCAAAGATTTTATCCTAAAAAATGACCATTAGGCCTAAAATAGTTTTTCTTGCCTCTCTAGTCTCCCAAATCGCGGCAGGTTTATAATTAGGTATCAAAAAGATAGCGTGGAGACTTGTCTGGTTATTCTCCACGAGGCTTTCGGCTGACCTACCACAGAAATAAACAGTATCCCCCACGCCATGCCAATATACTGTCCCCGCC
>CALDIG010000186.1 GCA_937904375.1 uncultured Prevotellaceae bacterium | reverse complement strand
TTCATCTCAAGTCATTTGGTAATCATCATTTGCTGTGTGTTAGCTTTCCCTCTTTGCTGAAAGGTGAGTTTTTCGTCTGAATTTCATTTATTTGCTCACTCATTCCAACTTTTGAAACATCAGTTAAAGCCAATAAACATCGACTATTAATTACATTATTTAATACTGATTGACTAAGAGTGGGCGTGTCTTTTAACACACCTTACAATTGAGAGTGTTGCTTTAGCAAATCGACTCGAGGCTGGGCATGTAGTTGCGCTGGATTGACTCGGCGATTGCCGAAGCCACCTCCATCTCGCTCAGGGCGATACTTGCGCCAAATTCGTAGAGCATATCCACCTCTTTGCGTGCTATAATCTTGTCGCTGAGAGCGATGTGAATCATATACTCAAGCAATCCCGTTCTCATGCCAGGATTAATCTTGAGGATATTCTCCACCGAGTCGTTGAAGATCGCACCCACATCACCCTGGGCTATCTCCTCAAGGTACTTGCGGGGGAATATCTTGAGTCGAGCGAGCATCTCGATGATTTGGTTGACCTCGTCTTCCTTCACCTCTTCGTCGCTGCTTGCCACTATGAGACCAGCCGAAGCGATGAAGCGCGCCATGTGTTCGTCAAGCTCGTCGTCGCCCACTTTCAAGAGAATGGAAATGAGTTCGTCCATCCCTTTCTGCAACTCCTCTTGGGTTTTGCTGGTCGCGAAGAGATTTAGTGCTTGCACACGGATAGGATTTACTGGATGCGACGAGCGGCTGATGCCCTTGTCTTTGAGGAAGTAGTCAAGACGGCGGTTGTTGTCGGCAATCAACGCATCGATGCTCACGTTCATCTTCTCTAGGTCAAGCCCCGACGCCATCTTGAAAAATGCTGTCACGCACACGCCCAAATCCTCGGTAGCCATATAGCCATAGCGGTCGGCGACGAGCTCGGCAAGCTGTTCGTGAAGGCGTATCTTGTACTGCAAAGTCACTGGCACGGCGGCACCCTCGGGGAACACGAAGTTGATGAGTCTCGCGAGCGCAGTGTCTTTATTTATCAGATGCCCAAGCTCATGGCCTATGACAAAGCGCAGCTCGTCGGTACTCATTAAGTCGAAGAGCGCCGAGTTCACATTCACAATGTGGTGCTCGCCCTCGTCCTCGGCAGCCAGCGAGAAGGCGTTCACGTCGCTGTCGCCAGTGATATAGAAATCTATTTCGTCCTTAACTTTCAGCTTTTTCTTCACGTCCTGGCACAGCGCATAGAAGTCGGGCAGCAGCTCCTTCTGCACCCTAAGGCTATGGCCTTCCATACTGCTGCGCCAGTAGGCGTCACGGCTTGAGGTCTTGGTCTTGCGCAACACCTCTTCAACTATCTCGCCCTGCAAAGCAGTGTAAATCTGCTTGCCAAGCTGTTTCTCTAACTCTAATTTAGGATTTAATTTGCTCATTATAATAATGGTTTTAGTTTTTTCTCTCTTATTACTTAGTTGACAAGTTAACAAGTTAACAAGCAGTTTGTAGGGATAAGGCAATGGTAGAAATTGCCTCTACTCTCTACTCTCTACTCTCTACTCTCTACACTCATAGTTTCTCCCAAGAATCAATGGTGCGGGCATCGGGGCTTACGTTGAGACCAATCTGAACTACAGGCCGCGGGTCATCAGCGAAAAAAGTCTTATAATCCTTGCGGATGAGCTGGTCAAGCGCATCCTCTAAGTTTTTTTGATATTTGAACTCAAAGATGTAAATTTCCTTGGGCATATACAGCACCACATCAATGCGGCCGTTAGCGGTGCATTTCTCAGCATCAACCTTCGCTCCTATTGATTTCATGGCGGCGTAGAACAACGCCTGATAGTGCTTTTCGTTCTTGTTGTCTAGATTATAGGGAATCGTGGAGTAGAACTGCCGTAACGACAGCATGAAATCGTCGAGTGTGCCGCCACGATATAGTTTGCGATAGGCGGCAGCGAGAGTGTCGCGAACGCCATACCCCGAGGGCTTATAGTACTCATATAGCGATACCGCCAAGCCCTTGCGAACCTCCTCATTGGGAATGCCTAAGACGTAGGTATCAAACTCTAGCTCGTAGTCCTTGATTGTGATATAACCGCTCTGATACAGCAGCGGCACCACATCATTCATCTGCTCCATGGGTTTCTCGAAGCGCGACACATCGGTCTCAATATCGTCAAGTTCGGTGATGGGAAAGTCAAACTTCTGCATCATCCTCAACAACATGGTGGGAGTGCCGCTAGCAAACCAGAAATTGTCGTAGCGGCGACTTGCGAGGACATGAATTAAGCTATAAGGATTATAAATGTCGGTCAACGCTTCGGTAAAATGATAGCCGTCATACATCTGCTTTATGTGAGATATAGTCTCCTCACGAGTCTCGTTTTTAGCTTTTGCAAGTTCATTGAGACCTTCGCTGAAGTAGGTTTCCATCTCCTCTTGAGTGATACCGCACAAAGTCTCATATCTTGGATCCATGCTGATATCAGTGATATTGTTGAGTTTGCTGAATATTGACATCTGGGCAAACTTGGTGATGCCGGTGAGCATAACAAACTTGATGATGGGACTATACTCTTTTATAACACCATAGAGATCAAGCATGATGGTTCGCACTTCTTGTAAAGCTATGGGATAAGTAAGATTGTCTTGCATGGGAGCATCATACTCATCGATAAGAAGCACGACTTGTTGACCCGCAACATTATTAGCGGTTTTGATTATGTTTGACAATCGAGTCCCATACCCCATGCGGTCCACATCAGAAACTTTAATTCCATACTTTTCTTCTTGAGACTTCAATTTTGCATTAAGATTAATATGCAAAAGGTCAAGACGGTTTTCACAACTGCCACTCATGTCAAGATGAATCACTGGATATTCAATCCAGTCCTGCTCGAGTTTCTCAATTTTAAGTCCCGCGAAAAGATCTTTTCGCCCTTGAAAATAGGATTTGAGAGTGTTTATCATCAAAGACTTGCCGAAACGGCGCGGACGACTTAAAAAGACAAATTTATTTGCCTTGACAAGTCTGTATAATTGCTCAGTCTTATCGACATAATAAAAATTATTGCGGATTATATCTTCAAACGACTGAACTCCCAGCGGATAATATCTCTCTGCCATAATACAAAAGTGTGAGTTTTTTCTAAGTTGCAAAGATACTAATATTTCTTGAATAAGAAAACAGGCAACAAATAATTTGTCATTATTTCACCTCAATCACCGTTGCTGCAGTGTGAGCAGTGACTTGTGGAGCATACTGGCACTGTGCCGAGGCGATGCCGCTGGCGTAAGTGCCTATGTTGGTCACCATCACGTCGTAAGTGACAGTACGGACACCTTTTCGCAGACTGGTGATGAACATGTTGGTCTTATTGTCTTTCACCTCGTTATAATAGAATGTCTCACCCCATTTGTAGCCCGACACCTTGTCAACCGGCTCGAAACATGCGGCGCGTTCATCTGCCACGGTGACATAGTCCAAATCCTTGCGTGCATCGAGAGTGACGCGCACCTGCACTTTATCGCCAACGCTCAGCGTGGCGAACGGCTCCAATTCTCCGTCCTTGCCATAGCGCATGAAATTCTTGGTAACGCTCAAGTCATCGGTCTTGAATGCCCGTATTTCGGCCATTGGAGCGCTGTAAGCCGAGTATATTGCTCCCCATTGCGGGTGGGACTTCCTGTCAAATTTTATCGTCTCATTAGGAGCGACTTCTCTTACCGAGTAGCCCAGCGAGTCGGTTAGCCAATTATCGCCTGGGTCGGTGGTGAGCAACGCATAAATCGCATGGGCAGCAAGGCTGCTTGACCCCCAGTCGTTGCTCTGCTTCATCAGCAGTATCCATTTGTGGATTTGCGCTATCTCGTCTTGACGTGGGTCAACAAGCGATAATGCCTCTAGCACAGTGGCTGTGAGCGTCACTTTATCGTAGTAGGCGGCGTAACCCTCTTGCAGATTTTCCCAATGCATGCCTTGATTGTCGGTAACGGCAAACTCCCGCAGCGACTGCGCTATCTTGCGAGCCTCGTCCTTCTTGTCATTTCGATAGAGCACGATGGCGGCGTAAGCGCGGTCGATGAGCGAGCGGTCTTTCCACTTCGCCATCACCTCTTTGACGCTACGGTCGTGTAAAGCCTTGTTTTTCTTGCTCATTTCCACATTGGGGAACATCGAGCGCACATAAGCATAGCCCAAGTAGTCAATCTTCTCGCCTTTTGAGAACATATTGGATATCATGTTGTCGCAATACAGCACTCCCCTCTCTGCCATCTTGTTTAACTCGTTGTCGCTAATGTCGGTGGTTATCAGCATCTGTTCGCCTATAAGTTCAAGCACGCCCATTGAGGTGTATAGCGACGACTCGCAGCCTGGGTAGCTGAACCAAGTCCAGCCGCCATCGCTCTGTTGCAATTTGCCAAGTGCTGTGACTAGTCGCTCATGCTCGCTGTCCATCTTGGTAGTGTCGAGCAGGTTGCTCAACTGTCGCATTCGCAAGGTCTCACGCTGGGCTGCTCCAACGAAGGGCGATGCCATCAGGTCGCCTATCTTGAGGTTGGGGTTCTGCTGCAACATCGACACAATCGTGCTGTCGCCTTTCCATGAACGGATGGCATTGGCAATCTCGGGATGACTCTCTGCCAAGTCTTGCGCCACGCTTTGCGCATAGAGGCTGTGGGCAACGCAAGTCGCCACCTTGTCATTGTCGCTATAGATTGTGGGCAACGCCATAACGGCATACCACAATGGATTCTCGCAAGTCTCAAGGGTGATATGGGCATTCTCGGAATAAGACGGAACTGTCACAGTCATCTCCGCGCCGGGGTCGATGAAGAACGGCTGCGCCTCTATCACAGGCGATGCAGCCTCAAGCACTGGAATGACCATCTGTTCGCCGTCGCCCAAACGCTCGGTGGCTGCTTTCACGCGCATTCCCACCAATGCGAGGGTGTCGGGCACCGTCCAAGTGACTTCCACATTGCGGGTCTCTTTGGGCGCAAGGGTCAACTGCTGGCTCGACGAGTGCAGCACGGCATTGGTGCGGATGTCAAACATCTCAACCACAGCATCGACCATAGCTTCTTTGTCGTCATCGTTCTGCACCTGAGCCTTGAGCGTGACATTGTCGCCATGTCGCAAGAATCGAGGGGCGATGGGCTTCACCATAAGCGGACGGCTTGTTATCAACTCTCCATAGAAATTGCCTGAAATAAGGTTCTCATTATAGGCAATCGCCTGAACAACCCAAGTGGAGTTGTTCTCAGGAGCAGTAAACTCCACCGCTACCCTACCGTCATCGCCAGTAACAAGCATGGGCTTCCACAATGCGGTCTTCACTCCCGGCTCGCGCGCTTTAACCGTTCCCATCATCTTATTGCGGGCAAATTGCTTGCTCTTGGTGTTGACAACAATCACACCTGCCATAGCACGGGCACCATAGATTGAAGTCGCCGAACTGCCTTTCAGAATATTGAAACTTTCAACATCATCGGCACTCATTCCTGCAAGAGCACTGGCAATTAGTGTTCGGGCATCGCCACTGGAAAGTGCATCGGCATCAAGCACTACATTATCCTCTACAATCACTCCATCTACAACCCACAGAGGTTTGCTGCTATAGACCGAAGTAGTGCCACGCACTCGTATCTTAGGCGATGAATCATCATCCAATACCGCCTCGTCGGCCACAATATTTAATTCTGTCACTTTTTGAGAACTAACACTAACACCCGCAGCACGTCCTTCAAGTAACTTCGCCTCGTCACCAGCATCCTGAGTGCCATATCCGGTAACAACCACTTCTTGGAGAATCTGGCTTTCATCTTCCTCAAGCAAAATAACTTGCGGCAACTCCGAAGGTTTGAACTTATGATCGACATAGCCAATATATCTAACCATTATCTCGCTGCTGAGCGACGACACCGTTAATGTGAACTTGCCGTCAAAGTCGGTGGCAACGCCGTTCTTAGGATTCTCCGCGTCCATCACTGTTGCACCAATTACCGGCTCATAATCCAGAACCGAATACACATAACCAGTCACTTTGCAACCAGTACTGTCGATGCTCACTACTTTTGTATCGTTCATCGAAATGCCACCTTCATTGTTTTGACTCACTAAGAACCATTTCCGGTGATAGGTGTTAAGTTCGGGAAGTTCAAAATGGAACTCATTGAGCAACGGTTTATGCCAACTTGGACCGCTGTAGCCTATACCAAAATAATCTGATATGTATTGGCTTTCGTAGTCATACAAGTCTCTTGACCAAGATTGGAACGAAGCGTTCCATCGATTGGAACTTAGTTCATAGATAGCCTTATCAACCATAGCGAGCATGAGAGCCCCTTGCTGCTTCTTGTCGGTATTGTCGAGCAGCGTGAACTTCCATTGCTCATTCTCGCCGGGAACAAGGCGGTCACGAAAACTCTCTATCTTGATATTTAATTGCGATGGCGGGACTACCGCCTGAAGATAAGCAGTCTCGTTGCTCTCTTGCTTTTTATAAATATTATAGAAATTCACTGTCACGCTCTCACCAGCGTCCTTTGGCATGTCGATGGTGAACTTGTGGATGCCAGGCTTGTAATGCAGCCATCCACGAGAGATAATGCGCGTGCGAGTCGAGGCAATATAATATATGTGTGACTCATCTACCGAAGTGCCTATCAGCACCTCGCCCTTGCCCTTTTTGGTGACTTTGTCGCCACCAGGCACCAGCCATAACGGTTCATTCTCAAGGTAACATTTTTTGTCAGTCAGGCGATAGAGCAACAATTTGCTGTTACTGTGGATTGTGTCATTATCGGCCCACGCCTCAAACTCATAAAGTCCCGACGGCAGGTTGTTCCAATCCACTTCCTCGTTTGCATTCATAACGTCACCTTGCTTTATCACTTTCCCTGTAGTTTTTTCTTTTATCTTGTAGCGAATGTGAATCGTGGTATCTTTATCTGCATTATGCACTGTAACAGGGACGGCAGTCTTCGATCCATCAAGCAAAATCTTGGTGTCAAAGGCTTTAACTGATGAGGGTTCCTCATCAATCACAATTTCTATCTCACCCTCATCGCTGCAAGTCTCGCCTTGGTCGTTGATGACCTCCACGGTATAGTCATAACCCACAGAAACACCATACTCATAGTCGTCATCTTCATCATATTCATCCTTGATGTCACGCTTAATCAGCTCGGCGGGGACAACAAGCAGGAAACGGCCATTGACATCGGTAGTGATAATCGTGTCGGGCATCGCCACTTCATCTTCGTCATGCCAAATGGGGCTTTCCATCTCAATGTGCACGCATGCTCCCGTCACAGGCATTCCGCTGTAAGTCATTACAGTTCCAGCAATCTCCAAATCTTCGCCAAGACTATAATAACGATGGGGCGAGTCGAGGGAAACGGTGAATGTGGGAATCTTGTATTCGCTCATGATGATGCGTTTACTCACTATGAAATCATCGTCAATAAACATCGTAATTGAGTAATTGCCATTCATCTTGTCTTTAGGCAGCGCAAAAGAGCCCGTAGCACGCCCCCAGCTGTCGGTTGTCAATGACACCGAGTCAACTAATTCATCATTCGGGTCATTGAGTTCAAATCTCACCTTTTCGCCTGACAGCAATTTGCGACTGTCGGCTTCTATTGAATAGACCACGCCCGCAAAGTTCACCTTCTCGCCCGGTCTGAAAATTGACAAGTCGGTATAAATCTTTCCCAATATCTCTTTGTCGGTTCTATCTATATTGGAAAGCATATAAAAACTTCTCCCCCATTTGTCATCGTCTTTTGTCACATAATACTCGTTTGAATACCACCATTTATTGCGAGTGTGAACGGCAAGCCCGTCGCTGTCGGTGATGTCGCTCCACGTGCCATTGCTCACCTTTGCTCCTTCTACCGGCGCTCCTGTGGTCATGTCAACGGCAAGGAGATCAATGTCACCGGTTTCATTATGATTAAATCCCAACAACATCAGGTCACTGACGATAAAGGTATTAGACAAGGAGATCTTTTTCCCATTTTCTACCAGCTCGCCATAGTCGTTCTTATAGGATGCAAGAACTCTGTATCTTCCACAACTCTGCGGCGGGAAACTTATGGTTCTCAAGTCACCGTCAAGCTTGATGCTGGCATTCACGATTTCTTGCTGACCAACTAATGTGAAATTAAGATCTCTATCATATTCAATTTTGTCATCTACTATAACATCATCGTTAAGGCGGTAAAGCGAAATGATCAAAGTGTCAATGTTTTGACAAAAAAATTTCACCTCTATGGAATCGTGAGTCGCATACTCTGGTTTGATAAAAATACTCACGTCCTTTTCTCGTGCCATGCTGATTTTGTTCTTGGCGATTGACGCAAAGCGCCCATCGGGGAAACGTGAAACATATTCCTCGCATAGCGATATCGCTTTGTCGCTTAAATCAATGTCGCGAAGCAGAGCGCCAGCACTCTCTTTGTCGATATATTTCTCGAGGTAGCCAATGACCACTGCCTTGCGGCTGGTGGCACCGGTCGCCGCCAGATGCACCGGCGAGGAAAGTGAATTTCTAATCACTTCCATGTGGACATCGCTACCGGGCTCGCAGTTGTCGAGCAGGCGGGTGAGAATCTCGTCATCGCGGGTCATCTCATAACCTTCCAGCGCCAGGAAATGATAGAGCGAGGGGAAAATGCCCTGCGAGTCTTCGCTAATCAGTCCCGCATAGTTGCTCAACGGTTTCGCCAGTAATGCCTTCTCGTCTTTCACCGAAAAGCGCATGAGTTCGTTTATCTTGTCTTTTATCTGACTTCTGCTCCATAACTCAAAACGCTCAGGCAGAGTGTCAACAACTTGTGATTGTGCTCCATATTTGGCATAGTATTGCCCAAGCACCCTTGCCTCAAGATGATAGAGCAGGGCCTTGATATCGGCACGCTTCTCTTTTACTGCCAGCTGCTCTATGCGAGGCACAATGGTGTCGATGCTCTGCTTGGAGATGCTACTTTGAGCGATAGAGTAGCGAATCATCGCATCCACCACGGCGTTGCCGTCACCACTCTTTAGAGCCTTGTCGAGCTGCGTCAACGCCTCGGCACTCACCTTGCGGGGAAAAGCGAAATCTACCACGCTCTGCCCCATTGCGCTTGCCACCACAGCAACCGCCACAAATATCAATAATAATAATCTCTTTATCATATCACCTTTTTTATAATCAATCGCAAAAATAATTAATATACTGATAACAACAAAATATAAGAGCTGTTATTTTCAAATAACAAGCATTTCTGAATTGAAATGAGTCCTGGGCGTTGTTAATGTTTGTGCCGAAAGCACGGCGTTCGACCTTTTCGCATTCTGCATTCTGCATTAATTAATGGCACTGCTTTTGCTTATAATATTATTTTGAGTAATTTTGCAAACGAAACACACAATAAATGACATGATAGATTTTAATAAAGATATAGATTTTGAGATGAACGATGGTGGCGCGCATGCCATTCCCATTTTTGCCGAAATTCATGCCAATGGCGATGACAAACTGCTGAAAGAAAAAGAGTTGAAAGATGTGCCAGTTCTCGCCTTGCGTAATATGGTGCTGTTTCCGGGCATGACAATGCCGGTGATGGTGGGACGCGCCAAATCACTCAACGCCATTAAAGACTCACAACGCACAGGTGAACCTTTGGCAGTAGTTTGCCAAATTGACAGCGACGTAGAAGACCCTGACAAAAACGACCTCTACCCCGTTGGCACTGTCGCCGAGGTCATCAAGGTTCTGAAACTGCCCGATGACTCGACAAATGTCATCCTGCATGGCCGCTCGAGTTTCGTGCTAGAGGATATTACTGTGCGCGAGCCTTACCTGCGTGGCAACATCTCGCTCTTCAACGAGAAATTCCCTAAAAAGAATGACGGCGAATTTGAGGCTATCATCAGTTCCATCAAGGAGTTGACCTACGACATGCTCAACAAGATGGGCGATGCCGGCAGGGAGATGAAATTTGCCCTCACCAACATCGACGACCCGGTGTATCTGATGCATTTCCTGGCGACAAACATCCCCTTCGAGGCCCGCGACAAGCAGATGCTGCTTCAGGAAAGCGACATCAAGAAACGTGCTTATCACCTCTTTGGCATCCTCAGCAAAGAGGCGCAGCTCATCGACCTGAAGGCAAGCATCCAACTGCGCACCCGCGAGGACCTCTCGCAGCAGCAGCGCGAGCATTTCCTACAACAGCAAATTCGCACCATTCAGGAAGAACTGGGCACCAACGATGACGACATCCCCGAACTGGAGAAGCGTGCAAAGGAGAAGAAATGGGATGAGAACACCCAAAAGAACTTCGAGAAGGAACTCAAGAAACTTGAGCGTCTCAACCCTCAGTCACCTGACTACTCCACGCAATATGCCTACCTCGACACCATGCTCAACTTGCCGTGGAACGAATATACCAACGACAACTTCAACCTCAAGAAGGTGGAGGCGAAGCTCAACCGCGACCACTACGGTCTTGAGAATGTGAAAGACCGCATACTCGAACATCTGTCGGTACTCAAACTCCGTGGCGACCTCAAGGCTCCCATCATCTGCCTCTACGGTCCTCCGGGAGTGGGTAAGACATCGTTGGGTCGCTCCATCGCCGAGGCGCTGCACCGCAAGTATGAGCGCATATCGCTGGGCGGTCTGCACGACGAGGCGGAGATTCGCGGTCACCGCCGCACCTACATCGGTGCTATGCCTGGCCGCATCGTCGAGGCGATGATGAAATGCAACAGTTGCAACCCGGTGATTGTGCTTGACGAGATTGACAAGGTGGGACAGGATTTCAAGGGCGACCCGGCTTCGGCATTGCTCGAGGTGCTCGACCCGGAGCAGAACGGTCACTTCCACGATAACTACCTAGATGTGGACTACGACCTCTCGAAGGTGCTTTTCATCGCCACCGCCAACAACCTCGGCACTATCTCCAAGCCATTGCTCGACCGCATGGAGGTGATAGAAATAAACAGCTATATCCCCGAGGAGAAAATCGAGATAGCACGCAAGCATCTTGTGCCTAAGCAGCTGCAAGAGAACGGCTTTGAGAAGCGAGAAATCACTTTCCCAAAAGCCACTATCACCGATATAATCCACGGCTATACCCGTGAGAGCGGTGTGCGCGAACTGGAGAAGAAGATTGCCAAAGTGCTGCGAAAGGTTGCGCGCAAGAAGGCGAGCGGCGACGAATACCCCAAGACTATCGACGTGGAGAGCCTAAAGGATTTCCTTGGCGCGCGCGACTTCAACAGCGACCGCTACGAGGGCAACGACTTCGCCGGTGTGGTGACGGGTCTGGCTTGGACTGCCGTGGGGGGCGAAATTCTCTTTATCGAGAGTGCATTGTCGCGTGGCAAGGGCGAGAAACTCACCCTCACCGGCAACCTCGGCGACGTGATGAAGGAAAGTGCCATGATTGCGTTGCAGTACCTCAAGAGTCACAGCCAGCTGTTCAACATCGACTACGAACTATTCGACAAATACAACGTCCATGTGCATGTGCCCGAGGGTGCGATACCCAAAGACGGTCCCTCGGCGGGTGTAACTATGGTGACATCGCTCGTATCGTCGTTCACACAGCGCAAAGTGCGCGACCATGTCGCGATGACTGGTGAGATCACCCTGCGTGGCAAAGTGCTGCCGGTGGGAGGCATCAAGGAGA
>CALDIG010000185.1 GCA_937904375.1 uncultured Prevotellaceae bacterium | reverse complement strand
GGGCGATAGCATTGTGCAGGTTACCGGCATCGATGCAACTCAACACATAGTCCATCTCAGCACCAATATTCCACAGCAGGCGGCTACTGAGCTTGGTGGTGGTGGCATAGCCCAGGTGGATATCAGCGCCACTGTGACCGCCGTGGAAGTGCTCAAACTTAATCTCGAAGTAGATGCGATCCTTGGGAGCGGCCTCAGACTTGTAGTTGAACTTGAAGATGCTCACCAGACCTCCGGCACAACCCATTGTAATCACGCCATCTTCCTCCTCATCGAGATTTAGAAGATAGTCACCCACGAGCATATCGGCTTCAATATTGCTGGCACCGGTGAGCCCTGTCTCCTCGTCAACGGTAGCAAGCGCCTCGAGGGGACCACACTGAAGCGTTGGCTCGATTAGCGCGGCAAGTGCAATGGCGAGACCCATGCCGTCGTCGGCGCCAAGAGTGGTGTTGTTGGCGCGAACCCATTCGCCGTCAATGATGGTCTCGATGGGGTCGGTGTCGAAGTTGTGGGTAGAACCAGGGCCTTTCTCGGCCACCATGTCCATGTGACCTTGCAGCACGATGCCCTTGCAGTTCTCGTAGCCGGTGGCCGCGGGCCTGAAGATTGCCACGTTACCAGTCTTGTCAATTTTGTATTCCAAATTGTGCTTCTTGGCGAAATCCACGAGCCATGCGCGGATTTTGTCTAACTTGCCCTCCTCGTTGCCCGATGGACGGGGAACCTTAGTAATCTCGTCAAAGATGGACCACACTGCCTGTGGATTTAAATCTTTAATTGTCATAGTAAGTTAATTTATTAATAAAAATTATTAGTTAATATAGTTGTTACAAAATAATTGTTAAAAGGAACTTTTTGCCACCGCTAAATTACAATTTTTTTTTAAATAATCAGCAATTTATCAGAAACCTTTTTTAAATTTGCACGCATTTTTGAGACAAAACACATGAAGATACTCTTTTTAGCCCTGATTTTGCTTTTTTTAGCTGTCCTGTTGCTAGGAATAAAAGTTTTCTTCGTCAAAGGCGGTCAATTTCCCAACACTCACATCCATGGCAACCCTGAGATGAGGAAGCGAGGCATCAAGTGCGCTCGCGACGATGAGTTCTTCAAGTGATATTTAACGACAATAACATTAATAATAAAATGAACTACTTAAGAAATCTATCTAAGCTGATAGTAGTCGCAATGGCACTAACCATCACCATAGGAGCATGCGGTAGCAAGCAAGAAGAAAGTAAATCTGACGACACGAAGAAAGCAAAAGATGTTCCTCTCGACCCAAGCGGGAAACTCTCTATCAGATATGTCGAGGAAGACAGTATCATTAAGAACTACAACCTCGCTAAAGACTTCAAAGAGATGAAAACAAGACTTGAGAACGAGTATGACCAGGCAGAAAGACGATTTGGCGACCAGATTGATAATTTTCAAAAAAGCATGCAGCAAAAGTATCAGAACAACCAATACACTGAGGCTACCGCCACTGCTGATGCAAGGAAACTGGAACAGATGCAACTAAACGCAAGTAATGAACTCGCTAAATTATCTGAGAGCAGCACCAACCAATTGCAGCAAAGTCAGAAACAACTTAACGACTCTATTAAGAACTTCTTAAGAGAATACGCCAACGCAAACCACTATGATATGATTTTGGTAAAAGGAAAAACTGCTGAATTGGATCCATTGGGCATAAATTGGCTAAGCATAGAATCTTGTTCCTTCATGAACTCTAACCTCGACATCACCAAAGAAGTGGTTGACGAGCTCAACAAACGCTACACCAAAGTGGCTCCTAAGAAATAAAACTCAACTACTGAGAACATCATCACTATCACCACAGCCACACACGGCGGTGGTGATTTTTTTTGATTTTTAACCACTTTATTATTAACTTTGCACTCGCAACACATTATATCAATAATATGGGACTACTTGACGACCAGAAACGCAACAGCATAAGCACAGTAGAGGAAGAGCGAGCGGTGCTCGTGGGACTTATCACGCCGCAGCAAAACGAGGCACGGGCCAAGGAATATCTCGATGAACTCGACTTTCTCGCCGAGACTGCAGGAGCAGTGACAATAAAGAAATTCACACAAAAGTGCGATGCCCCTAACCGCACCACCTTTGTGGGGAAAGGCAAGCTTGAGGAAATCGCCAGCTACATCGAGAACAACGACATCAACCTCGCCATTTTCGACGACGACCTCAGCCCTAAGCAGGTGACAAACATTGAGAAGGTGCTCAAAGTGAAAGTGCTCGACCGAACCAGCCTCATTCTCGACATCTTCGCCAAGCGGGCGCAGACTGCCAATGCCAAAATGCAGGTGGAACTGGCGCAGTATCAGTACTTGCTGCCAAGACTCACGGGAATGTGGACCCACCTCGAAAGGCAGCGAGGAGGTATCGGTATGCGCGGTCCTGGTGAGGAGCAGATTGAGACCGACCGCCGCATCGTCAAGCAAAAGATTTCCCTCTTGAAACAGAAACTAGAGAACTGGGACAAGCAGAAGACCATCCAGCGAAAGAACCGCGGCAAGCTCACACGCGTGGCGCTTGTGGGTTATACCAACGTGGGAAAGTCAACCATCATGAACATGCTCAGCAAGAGCGATGTCTTTGCCGAGAACAAGCTCTTCGCCACCCTCGACACCACAGTGCGCAAAGTGGTCATCGACAACCTGCCGTTCCTCTTGACCGATACCGTGGGATTCATCCGCAAGCTACCACACCACCTCGTGGAGTCATTCAAGACCACGCTCGATGAGGTGCGCGACAGCGACCTGCTCATTCATGTGGTTGACATCTCTCACCCACAGTTCGAGGAGCAGATTGAGGTGGTTAACCGCACCCTGCAAGACGTGTGCGATGCCGGCGACAAGGAGATGATTATGGTCTTCAACAAGATAGACCAGTTCACATACGTGGAGAAAGACGAGGATGACCTCACGCCACGCTTGCGAGAGAACATCCCTCTTGAAGAGCTGCAAGAGACATGGATGAGTCGCTTGGGCAATAACTGCGTCTTCATCAGCGCCAAGAAGCGCATCAACATCGACGCCCTCAAGCAGCTACTCTACGACAAAGCCCGCCTAATCCACACCCAGCGCTTCCCCTACAACGACTTCTTGTTCCAAAAATATGATGACCTGGAAAGATAAATAAATCAATTTAAGTTTCGCAAGTTTTTAACTTGCTAAAAGTTTAATGTTTAGCGGTTAGAGTTTAGAGGACAATCAGTGTGAAATATAGAAAAATTTGAAAAAAATATTTCTCTAAACACTAAAAATGCGATTAAGCGAGACAAGGCTAAGCTTGCTTAAAGCCTTGAGAGCGTGAGCATTTTATTTAAACTATAACCTCTAAACTTCAAGTTTATAAAGTTTTAGAACTTTAGAAACTTGAGTAAATCAAAAAAACATTGAACCTGGATTATTCTTAGTCATGCGTAGCGAAAATATCAAGGGGCTGCGCATCAACGTGATTGCAGCGACGACGCAGGATGTTGTAAATCCTACATGCAAGAAGAAGTGCCGAGATTGCGCTGAGGCTCATGTCTTTGTTATTTGAAGTAGTAAGGAATATGAATAATCCAGGTTAAGGTCAACTCCTTTTTTTAGTAAGGACGATTACTATTCTTCTGAGTCAACTGCCCTAATTTGCCATTGCCGCATAATGACCTGATTGGGCATAAGCTGAAAGGCGACTTTGTGATTTGCGATGCTTTTACATCTGAGCGCACTCTTGGTCAGCCTGTTTGTTTTTCACGCCAAAACAATTTAGATAATTTAACGTTTAAAAAGGGAAAATACGACCAAAAATAATTTTTTTTTTTTACCTTTGTAGATTAGTTTACACACATTATTAATATAATGTTGTAATCTAATATCAATTTTTGCAACATAAATATTTGGTGTAGAGATTGAGTTATTTAAGGGAAATTTCTGTGTTACAGTGTTTTATCCTACATTGTAAGACCCAAAATTTTATACCTACCAGAAAACAACGCCCATTGCTTTAACCCATTTTTTTCATGAAGATTACAGTAGCAGGAACAGGATATGTGGGACTGAGCATTGCGACTCTGCTAGCACAACATAATGATGTTGTAGCGGTTGACGTGGTGCCCGAGAAAGTTGAGAAAATCAACAACCACGTCTCACCAATCCAGGATGATTATATTGAGCAATATCTCGCAGAGAAACCGCTGAGACTGACCGCCACACTCGATGCCGAAAAGGCTTACAGTGAGGCGGATTTTGTTGTGATAGCCACGCCTACCAACTATGACCCAGTCAACAACTACTTTGACACACGTCATGTGGAAGAAGTGATTGAGCTGGTGATGAAGGTCAATCCCGATGCCATAATGGTCATTAAATCGACGATACCGGTGGGTTATACCGAGAGCGTTCGTCAGAAGTATGGCTCAGAAAATATCTTGTTTGCGCCCGAGTTTCTCCGTGAGACGAAGGCGCTTTATGATAATTTATACCCC
>CALDIG010000184.1 GCA_937904375.1 uncultured Prevotellaceae bacterium | reverse complement strand
GCAACCCAGGGTCAATGGCACGGAGGCTATCGACAATGGCCGCCAGCTTAGGCATCTTCTCAATCGCCGCGTGCATGTCATTAGTTGATAAAATTCTCACTGTCTCGCCATGGGCGATACTCATCAGCGACAACATCAGCGCGCTTGCAATTGTCAAAAAAAACTTTTTCATAATTCTATAAGTTGATTATTTTTATATTTTGGTTATCTGCCACAGGAGCCGCATGGTCAAGCTGGTGGCCATAGCGGTCGGTCACATGAAATGTTGTCACCACACTAAGTTCCAAACGGTTACGCACTGCATAGCGGAGCAGCACATCGCCAACCGTTGCTCCGCGGAATATCCTGATTCTACAATTATTCACTCTCACTGTCATTGCAATATATATAATAAGGTGAAGCACTCTCATTTTTTTCAGTCGCAAATTTACAAAAAGTTCACACATTACGCATCTTCTCTCAACAAAAATGTTGTATCTTTGCAAAAAAATTACACTTATGAACCTGAAATATTTCTTTAACCGTGCAACAGTGAGGGAATACTCCTCACAAGATATTGACAACAATGTGCTTAACGAGATGATTGAGGCGGCATGCCATGCGCCTACAACTGGCGGAATGCAGCTCTATAGCGTGGTGGTGACGCGTGACAAGGCGATGAAGGAGAAGCTTGCGCCATGCCATTTCAACCAGCCAATGGTGACGACTGCCCCAGTTGTACTCACCTTCTGCGCCGATTTCAACCGCTTCGTCAATTGGTGCGAAGCTTCTGATGCCGAACCTGGCTACGACAACTTCCAGTCGCTGATGTCAGCGATTCTCGATGTCACCATCTTTGCACAGCAATTCAACACCATCGCCGAGATGAACGGCTTGGGATGCTGCTATCTGGGCACTACCACCTATAACGCACAGGAGATAGCCGAAGTGCTCCAACTCCCGAACCGTGTCGTGCCCATTGTAACCCTCACAGTAGGATATCCCACTAAAAAGGAGCAGTTCCACACCGACCGCCTGCCACTCGAGGGCATCATCCACCAAGAGCAATACCACGAGCTGAGTGCCAAAGAGGTGAAGAAAATCTACCGCCACAAAGAGTCGCTCGACGTGAACAAAGCCTTCGTAAAAGAAAACAACAAACAAACCCTAGCCCAAGTCTTCACCGACGTGCGTTACACAAAAGAAACTAACGAACTCTTCTCCAAGAAGTTCTTAGAGTTCATTAAAGTGTATCTATAGTATTGCGACGCAAGCGCGGCGTTAAAGAAAAGGCATGGCAAGAGCCATGGGCGTTGTTGGTGTATTGCGACGCAAGCGCGGCGTTCAAAACAACTCCAGCCTATGTTTTTTTAATATCGCTCCTCTTTCGAGCTGTCAGCTACCTTTGTGGGAAAAAATCACAACCATGAGCAACCAACCAAAAATCTTCCACAAGGCATTCGGAGCAAGCAACCGCCAGTTCCGCACCACTTTCAACAAAATCCTTCCCTCAAGTTTTACTCTCAACAGCATTACCCCCGAGAGCGACACCACCAACCTCTGGCAGGGTCTTTGGGCGCAAGGCGAGATGGCATGCCTCTTCGGTGAGCCATGCGTCGGCAAGTCTATTCTCGCCATGCAAATTGCCAAAGAGCTGAAAAGCAAGAAAATCCCAGTCATCTATTTCGACCTCGAGAATTTCGAGTACCCAGTCAAGCCTCTAGTCAAAACCTGCACCCCAAGCGATTACTATGCCTCGCCCGAAGGGAAACTCCAGTTCATCGCACAAGAAATTGACGACAAAAAACCACAGGCAGTCATCATCGACGACATCAGCCTCCTTACTGACCCAAAGAACCCCTACACCATGCGACAGGCGCTCAACCGCCTGCGCATCATCAATAGCCACAGCGGCACCGCCATGCTCCTCATCGCCCACTCACAAAAGCGCAAAAAGAAAGACCTCACCACCATCGATGAGCTCCAGCACCACTACGACATCATGCACGCCTGCGACACCGTATTCTCGCTTGCCGCTACAAGTCGCTACAACGCCACCATCTACCACAAGTCACATTACATCAAGCAGCACAAGAACCGCATGGCACCCGTCATCCTCAGCGACGACGCCGTCATCGCTGCACAGCTCACCACCAGCGACGACGGCCACCTCCTCTTCACCAGTTTCAACCGCAGCCAGAATGAGCGGAAGCTGGTGCGAGACAACGGCTTCTTCACAAGAGAAGAAATCAGCAGAGCCATAGCACACTACCGCAGCCTCTGCTACTCAACCCGCGAAATCGCGGTCATCGTAGGACTCTCACAGGCGCAAGTCTCCCGCATCGCAAAAGCACAGCAAGAAGACGAAGAAGACGATGCAATCGATTCATGCGAAGAAATAGAATACCCGCAATGGTATCTAGACACCTGCATCCCCCAAAAAGCAAGCCCAAGCACTGCAAGTGATTCAAGCGATACAAGCAATGCAAGCGATACAAGCAATGCAAGCGATGCAAGCGATGCAAGCGATGCAAGTGATTCAAGCAATGCAAGTGATTCAAGCACCAGCTTTCTCAGCGACCGTGCTGTCCAAGTAATCGGCGACAACGTCGCCGAAAAACAGCAGGCAAGTAATTCAAACACCAGCTCTCCCGGCGACCGTGCTGTCCAAGTAATCGGCGACAACGTCGCCGAAAAACAGCATGCAAGCAATTCACACAATCAAGGCGATGCTAGAAAAGAAGACACATACATATAGTGCGTCAAGATATCAAGCTGTAGAGTCACGGCATGCCCTAACCGCCTCGCATAAATTCGTTGAAATTAGTTTAATTCGTTGTTTTTCAAAAGTGTACTCATTGTTCTTGAAGAAAAAAATCCCTGGCGAAAAACGTCAGGGATTTGGATAAATTAGGCTGCGCCTAATTTTGCAAGCTGTAAAAAAGGCAATGGTGTTAAGTGGCTATCAACCGATATACGAATAATGTAGTTTCTAATCGTTTCTGGTCGTTTGACTCCACAAGAACCACCAATTTGCACTAATTATCACTAATTATTGTTTGCAATTGTTTGTAATTGTTTGAGAAAAAAGCTTTTACTTTCCGCCTTGCTCGTAGTAGAGGGTGCAGGAAGTCTGGTCGCACATCTCAGGTGAGCCGAAGTACTGGATTGGTCCTGGATAGATGTAGCAAGTCTCCTTTGCCCAAAGCTCGCGACTGTTGGCAAACACCTTGAATGGCTTGCCCTTGAGATCCACGAGGGCCTTCTTGATAACGGGTTTCTGCTTGCCGTTGCGGTGCTCCATGTTCATCATCATAGTGATGGGAATGCCGCCTGCCTCCCACTCAGTAGCTGGCTTAGCAAGGTGACGAATAGCTGACATATATCCTGTAGCACCAGCGTTGATGAGCATAGTGGCATTGTAACCAAGAGCGTAGCAGTAGTCAGCATCGAAGTTCGATGGGTCGGCGCAGCGTCCTTCGTAGCCGAAGAAGTGGTGCTGAGTCTTGAACTTGCCCACAAAGCGGCCTTCATCCTTCATCTTCTGGAGCTTCTTGGCTACCATCTCGCTGAGCAGTTTCTCGGTCTCGATGAGCGACAGTTGCACGTTTCCGTGAGGATCGCGGTCGAGGGTGAGCTGACGTGCCACAGTGGGGGGCAGAGTCTCAAAGCGCTGCTTATTCTCGGGAGACAACTTAGAAAGCACAAACTCGCGTTGCTCGTCGAGATGCAGCTTCGAGAAGTTAGGGTTCTCGGCGAGAATGTCGTTGAGCTCGTCGATAAGCTTCTTCATCGCTGGCATAAACTCCACAAGCCCCTCGGGGATAAGCACAATGCCATAGTTCTTGCCCTTAGCGGCACGAGCGGCAACCACGCGGGCGATGTCGTTGACAACATCGTCGAGATACATGCCCTTAGCGGCAACCTCCTCGCCAATCACGCAGTAGTTGGGCTGGGTCTGCAATGCGCACTCGAGAGCGATGTGCGATGCCGAGCGCCCCATGAGCTTGATGAAGTGCCAGTATTTCTTGGCACTGTTGCAGTCGCGCTCCACGTTGCCGATTAGCTCACTGTAGAGCTTAGTGGCAGTGTCGAAGCCGAATGAAATCTCCACCTTCTCATTCTTGAGGTCGCCGTCGATGGTCTTGGGCACGCCAATCACCTGAACGGGTACGTTCTTAGCCTTGTAATACTCGGCGAGCACAGCGGCGTTGGTGTTGCTGTCATCTCCGCCAATAATGACGATAGCCTTGATGCCCAGCTGCATAATAATCTCAAGACCCTTCTCAAACTGCTCTGGTTTCTCAAGCTTTGTACGTCCAGAGCCAATCATGTCAAAACCGCCGCAATTGCGATACTCGTCGATGATTTCACGAGTTAGCTCTTTGTAATCATGCTCAATAAGCCCCTCGGGACCCATCAGGAAGCCATAGAGGCGGCTATTCTCGTTAAGAGCCTTGATGCCGTCGAAGATACCACAAATCACATTGTGACCGCCAGGAGCTTGGCCACCCGAGAGGATTACACCAACATTGCATGGCTCATCACTATGCATGCTGTCAGCATTCTCGTCCTTTACAAAAGTGAGCTCTGGAAGACCGTAAGTGTTGGGGAACAAATTCTTTATGTCCTCCTGATTACCAGCCGACTGTGTTGCCGCGCCTTCTACCACCTTCACCGGTCCCTGTAACGCTGCAGGAAGCTTAGGTTGGTAAGATGAACGCAACTGTTGAAGAATACTTTTCTGCTTGAATTTTAGAATATCCATTTTATTACCTATTAAATGTATTTTAACGATTAACCTATTTTTTTTGCAAAGTAATAAAATAATGTCTTTTTATGCAACAAGAAAATATATAAAAAATCTTTATTGGGCTGGTTTACCGATTGCATAACAGTGTTTAGAGGTTAGAGGGCTCAATCACCTCACTCTTTCCCCTCACTCTTTCCCCTCACTTTTTTCAAACAAAGTCAACAAAGAAAATTTTTTGTTGTATTTGTTGTTAACTTGTTGTTTTTTATCACGGTGTCTTTGCTTTTTTTTGTTGTTTTTGTCAGGTTTTGTTGTTTTTGTTTGATTTTTCACTCGGCTTGCACTAATTTTGCCAAATAATTTGAACCGCATATATGGAAGACAACCCGCGACCACTTAAAGAACGCACTGAGCAGAGCCTGTTCTGGAGCATGCTCAACAACGGCACGCTGCAGGTGCTCAACATACTCTTCGGCGTGGTGCTGGCGCGACTTCTCACGCCAGGCGACTACGGCATCGTGGGCGTGCTCACCATCTTCTCGCTCATCGCCGGCAACTTGCAGAGCAGCGGCTTCACACAGGCACTTATCAATCTAAAGCCCCCAAAACCAGAGGACTACAACTCGGTGTTCTGGTTCAATGTGATAGCCAGCGTGACCATCTACGGCGTGCTGTGGGTGTGCGCACCGCTGATTGCCGACTTCTTCCATCAACCGGTCCTGGTTGATGTGTCGAGGTTCGTGTTCCTTGCCTTCCTGATATCCTCTCTTGGCATCGCTCATGGAGGCTATATGCTCAAGAACATGATGAACCGAGAGATCGCCATCATCAACATCGTGGCACTGTTGTGCTCTGGAGCCACCGGCATCGTGATGGCTTTCAAGGGCTACGCCTACTGGAGCCTTGCCTGGCAGCAGGTCATCTACATCACCGTTCTCAACCTGGGGCGGTACTACTACGTGAGATGGCATCCGTCGTGGCACATCGACTTTGGCCCAGTGAGGCGCATGTTTGGCTTTGCCGTGAATATTCTCTTCACCAACATTATCAACACTCTCAACAGCCAAATTCTCACGTTCATCTTCGGGCGTTTCTTCCCTATAGCGCAAGTGGGCAACTACTCACAGGCCAACAAATGGAACACGCAGGCCAACACTTTTGTGAGCGGCACCATGCTGCAAGTGGCGCAGCCTGTGCTCGTGAGCGTGGCCGATGACAAAGAGCGACAGAAGCGCGTGTTCCGCAAGATGATACGTTTCACCGCTTTCATCTCTTTCCCAGTGATGCTGGGGCTGGTATTGGTGGCTAGAGAGTTTGTCGCTGTGGTTCTTGGCTTCAAGTGGGTTGATTGCATACCGCTGCTGCAAGTGCTGTGCGTGGCGGGCGCTTTCATGCCATTCTACACGATGTATCAAAACCTCGCCATAGGGTGCAAGCGCAGCGACCTTTACCTGTGGTGCAACGTGGGACAGATAGTGCTGCAAATTGCACTTATCTTGCTTTGCTACTATCTGTTCTCGCAGTCTATCATTGTTGTTGTCACTGTCTATTCGGTCTTTACGATATTATGGCTTGCCGCATGGCAAGCGGTGGCAAAACATCTAATTGACCTGAAATGGACAGAAGCGATTTTAGACATCGCACCGTTCCTCATGATAACTTCGATGGTGTTTGCTATCACCTACTTTGCCACATTATGGATTGAGAACAATGTGGCGCTTCTCATAGCAAAAGTGCTGCTTGGCGCCGCACTCTACATTGCCGTGATGAAACTCGCAAAGGTGAAAATCTTCGCCGAATGCTGGGAATTCATGCGCAAGAAGTTCCTTAAACGCCATCCACATTTTTAGTTGACAAGTTAACAAGTTGACAAGCAGTTAGAAAAAACATTTCTTCTTGAGTGACTTGATTTTTGCCATCACTTCTTCATAGCTCTCGCGCTTTTCAAGATTGATGTAGGCAATCAAGTGGTGAGAATGCTGTTCCTGCTCAGGAGGGAACTTCATGTAGTCGCCAAAATAACGGCGCAACAGAGCGTCATACTCCTTTTGAATAGAAACGTTAAGGGTCTCAAACGGCACTTCGATGCTCTCCTCAATCATCGTCTTGGGTATCACCTCCCTTTCGTCATATCCAGGAGGATACTTGATTATTGTTTGGCTGCTGTCATAATCAAAGGCATGAACGATACTATGAAGTTTGCTCAAGAAACGTTTCCTGAAATAACCACGGTTGAGACTCAACAGCCAATAATGAATAAGGTCTTTAATCTCACCACGCTTAAGCTTCATTTTAATCTTTTCCCACGGATAATAGGACGATGCCACTGTAAAGCGATGCCAATACTTGCAATATCGCTTGAGATATCGCCTGGCAACATCAATGTCATCTGACATACCGTCATAGATAAATATGTCGATATACATACCAAGCACACAATGGTATTCCTCGCTCTCAAGCAGAGTGGTCTCTTTATTGCACATCTTGGCAAATGGCAAGTAATAGTTAGGAGTGTCATAGGGACCTATAAGCTCATATTTCCCCGTATCAACGGTCGCGCAAATCTCCTTCAGTCGCTCAAAATCAGGACGAGGCATCACCACATCAATATCATCATCCCACGGAATAATGCCTTTGTGACGAATGGCGCCTATTGCCGAGCCATAAGCGATGAAATAGCGCAACCCATGCTCCTTGCACAGCTCAATGAAGAACCGCAGTACATCGGTGATGCACTCATTCCATTGTTTGCGCAACTCACCCTGAACTACTACCTGTCTCATTTCAATGGCTCGTTTATGTCGAGGAACATCTGCGCGCACCACAATTGCCACTTCTGATTACCGGTAAGGGTTTCCATCGGGATGTCGCTTCTGAACTCTGGACGAGTGGGACCCTGCCAATCCTTAAAAATGGAATCTACAGGTCGGGGCATGGGAATCTTTGTGGGAATGGGCAACCCCGGATAACGCATGGCATAAAGCTCACGAACAAGATATTTTGGCTCGCCATTGCGCACACGGTTCATATCGAGAGCGCTTGCCATGACAAGGCGCGCGTAGGGATCATAATAAGGCATTCCAGCTACAGCAAAGGCATTGAGATATGAGCTTGAACTCTCAATGGCAAACACCTCATCCATAAACTTCATGTAGTCAATATCATCCACATTCTTGCGATAAGGCTCGTAAAGGTCAAAGACGCTCAGGTCAGGATCTTTAAGCACCAGCTCCGGCTCAAGGAAAGTATAACGTTTAACGAAATCGTCATATTTCCACTCACGGGATATGAGTTTGTCCATACCTCCAAATATCAAGTCGGCACTCTCCCCTACCAACACCAATTGCACACCGTCACGCTTAGCAATTGTGGCGGCCTTATAAATCTGAGGCTCAATGGAATGAACTGGAGCACATTTTGCCTGCATCACCAGAGGAGTAAAAATCCTATAGTCATTAAGTGATATGTCTATCAAATGGTGCTTTAAGCCAAGCATTTCGCAATATTTCTTGGCACGCGCCACATCTTTGTCAAAAACATCGCTCTGTGAATTGCTAAATGTGTAGGCATGGCTGCCTGGCTTCAAGTAAGTAGCCAGATTGGCGCTGTCCATACCACCCGACAGCAAAATACCTATATTGTCATACTTCTCGTAAAGAGCATCTACCTGCTCCTTAATACGCTGGTCGATATCGGCAGCACTATCCACCTTAATCTGGTCCTGTGGTGCCACAGGCTCAATGTTGTTGTGGCGCATACCATCATAGAACTCAACTCCATCTTTGCATATATAACGATAGGCAATGTAAGAACTCAAGCAAAATCTCTTGTCAATCATAATATTTTGATTAATATGGTTATTTAACGTCTTCTAAGTTGTGCCCACGCACGGCATTGAGAGCCTTTGTGATTTGGGTCGATGAGACACCCTTCGTGTAAGGGAAATAGACAATCTCAATGCCTGCCTCCTTAAATTGACGCTCATAGTCCTGCCACCTAGGGGTGTCATACCAGTCATCACCCACAAAAAGGATATTTGCTTTTAGTTTCTTGCAAGCCGCCAACTTGTCCATATCATACTGTGGCACAGCGGCATCAACATACTTAATGCTCCTCACTATCTCTATGCGGTCTTCAAAAGGTATCATTGCTTGCTTGCCTTTGTAAGCCACAAGCTCATCGACCGTCACACCCACCACCAGCTTGTCGCACATGCCCTTAGCATTCTTCAAGAGATTCAAATGACCAATGTGAAACAAGTCATATACCCCGGTTGTATATCCTATTATCATAGCTTATTATTTTATTAAACGCAAAAGTAATAATTCTCGGCTAATTATAAAACATTTTTCCTGCCTTTTTCTAAAAAACATCATAAAAAACAGCCAACTTTTCAACCAATTATTTCAACGACCGGCAAAGGTGAGATAAATGCGCCGTGTCGCCAAATAGAGGAAATTGACCACCTTGTAGGGCACGGCGTCACACCGAAACAATTTCTCAAAACAGCGAGTCACAAAATGTGTCGTCCTGTGGGTGAAATGCTCCTCCACAAGCACCTTATCCACATTAAACCGCCGCGCAAACCGCCACACGTTAACCCATCCAATTTGCATGGCAAACGAATACTCCCTCCACTTCTCGTGCGAAGCCATGAACGAGCCCACCAGCTCCTGCGCCCTGAAAAACGATACAGCATTGCGGGTAGTGATATTGTTGGTGTAGGATTGCTGATTATCATCTCGATAAAAATAAAAGCTCCGCTTAACCCAACCGCGGCGTGCGTTAATGAGCAATAGGGGCATCACCGAGAAATCTTCGCCATAGTCAATGCCCTGGCTGAAGCAGATGCTGTTGTCGTCGAACAGCGACTTCCTTATCAATCGCCCCCAAAGGCGGTTGGACTCAACATTCTGGCACAGAAAAATCTTGAGATAGGCCTTATCGCTCACTTGCAACGGCTTAAATTCTCTGACAGGCCGCCCATTGGAAACAATACTATAACCTCCGTCAACAATATCGGCATGAGAGTGCGCCATTTCACCGACAAGACACTCAATCATGTGAATATCAACATAGTCGTCGCTATCGACAAATATCACCACATCGCCAGTGGCGGCATCGAGGCACGATTGACGGGCCGAGGCAGAACCGAGGTTGCGCTCATGCTTGATTATGCGCACCTGCGGCTCACGCTCGGGGTAACGCACCACCACCTCACGCAGGCGCTCAATAGAGGCATCGGGCGTGCAGTCATCCACAAAGATGTATTCCACATCCTTGTAAGTCTGTTGCATGAGAGATTCAGCACATTGCTCTATATACCTCTCAACGCCATACACCGGCACAAGCACCGACACCTTCATCTGTTTATCATTTATTCTATGTTTATGCAAAATTAGTGCAAACCGAGAGAAATACAAAATGAAAAGCAAAGATTTTCATTTTTATTTGCGAGGTGCAGCCTAATTTGTCCAAAAATGCGATTAAGCGAGTTAAAGCTTTAGCTTGCTCATTGCCTTACGAGTGTGAGCATTTTATCCAAAATCAATCATTATTGAGCAATAAGGAGCAATTATCGCCGTTTTTTTTCTCAAATCGACAAAAAACAAGTAACTTTGCACCCGATTTTTAATCATTACCAATGATAGAAGCGAAACAAGATAGTAGAAAAAAGAAGTTCATCAAAGACTTTGGCATATACGCAATAGGTAATCTGGGGTCAAAGCTCATCACTTTCTTAATGGTGCCCCTTTACACCTATTTCGTGGAGCGCAGCGATTATGGCTACTTTGACCTGTGTTTTCAGGTGTGCTTGTTGATGTTTCCCATTATAACCTTGCAACTGCGCGATGGTGCGTTCCGTTTTCTTCTCGACACCCAAGACAAGACCGAGCGTACACGCATTATCACCTTTGCCTATCGCACTCTAGGCACCACAATCATCTCGGCTATTGCTCTTGCCCTCTGTTTCTCGATGTTTTACCCCATCAACTACATGTGGAGCACATTAGCCCTGCTAGTGGTAATGGCAATCTATGAGCTTCTTGCACAAGTGACAAGAGGCTTGGGAAACAACAAGGCGTTCATCGCTGTGGGGCTTATTGCGTCGGTTGGCATTTTACTGCTTAGTCTCGTTTTCGTCGTATGGCTCAGAATGGGAATTATGGGTATTTTCCTTGCCAACATTCTTGCGAGGGTAATATCAATCGCCGTTGTTGAGTTTAAGATGAAGACATTCAGTCAATTCTTCAACCTCAAAGCCGACTTGAAGGAGCTGCCAAAGCAAATGCTAAAATTCTGCCTTCCTCTGATACCTGTAGCTTTGTGCTGGCTGCTCACCACAACGAGCGACCGTTTTTTTGTAAAACATTACCTGGGTCTTGAAATGAACGGCATCTATGCCGTAGCCGTGAGATTTGGAGGACTAATACACACTTTGTCAAATATTTTTCTCCAGACGTGGCAAGAGAACGCCATTCAACAATACAACAGTCATGATAGAGACGATTTCTTCTCAAAAGTTTTCAACTATTACATCTATGTGTTAAGTTTCACTTTAATAGCGTTCACTTTCACATTAAAGATTTGCTACGGCTGGATTGTCGGGGCTGATTATCAAGAGAGCTTAGAATACATCTATCTTATCAACCTGAGTACACTGCTTTTTGCCGTCACTGTTTATTTTGAGTTGCCATACCAATGCGCCAAAGACACCAAGCGCGCCATACCATCAATCATTCTCACTGCGGCAGTGAATATCACATTCAACTTCATCCTGACTCCCTTACTGCACATTTATGGCGTTATCCTAACCGCAATAATCTCCTATCTCCTCCTAATCATTTACCGGTGGATTGATACTCGACGCTACTTTACCCTTCATTTCCAGCACAAGACATTAATACCGCTAGTCCTTATGCTAGTCAGTGCTATACCGTTCTATTTAAATGATAATCATTTTATTGACGCACTATATATTATACTCTCAATCGTAATTCTATTCATGTTCACTCCAAAAGAATTACAAGCAAGTATAATCAACCGATTTAAAATGCTCACAGCAAAGATTAGTAATAATTAACTCACAACATTCAGTGTATATAAGATGAAATATTTGAAATATCTCCTCACATTGGGTATATACGGCGACTTTAATGTTGCATGGAAACTGCGCAAGCGGTCATTCCTTTTCAGGCCTTTTTATAAGATTCACTTAAAGGCTCACAACGCATATATCCCAAAAGAATGTGAGATTGAAGGGGACATTTTCTTCCCTCACGAGATTAACGGATGCTTTTTTGCCTGCTTCTCCAAAATAGGCACAGGATGCACAATCATGCACCACGTGACCATTGGTTCTAACATAATTGGCGGAGGCAAGACACAAGGCGCGCCTCAAATCGGGAACAATGTTTTCATAGGTGCCGGTGCCAAGATAATAGGTCCTGTAAAAATAGGTAACAATGTCAAGATTGGTGCCGGATGCATCGTCGTTGACGACATTCCCGACAATGCCGTGTGCGTGATGAACAAGCCGCGCATCATTATTAAAGAACAGTAATCAAATGGCAAAGGCAGCCTCGCAACTAAAATGCGAGGCTGCCTTTATATCGTGAAGTGAGATTGCGACACGCTTTCACACCTTTTTGAACAGCAATCTCAGTGCCAGTTTCATAATCGGTATCTGACGTTTAAGCCGCTTGGGGTTTTTGAAGAAACGATAAGCAAACTCCAGATTGTGGTCAAGCCACCACTTGGGTGCTCGCTCGGCATTGCCAGTGTAAACATCAAAACTTCCTCCTAGACCTTGATAGATGGCTTTGTGTCGCTGCTGCATCTCGCTCATGAGCAGTTCTTGCTTGGGGCTTCCCATTGCTACAAACACCACGTCGGGTCTCTTGTTGGCAATTTCATCAATCAGCTCACCACGTTCCGCATCGGTCTTGAGATAGCCGTTGCGGTAGCCCAAGATGTTTATGTCGGGGAATTCAGCTTTTAGTTTAGTGACAGTTGCGTCAATAACCTCTTGCTTGCCTCCCACAAGATAGAAACTCTTGCTGTCGTGGTAGCGGTTCACAATGTTGAGCCACAGCTCACAACCAGGTATCTTAACAACGTTTTTCGCTCCCTTTTGCTTTAAAGCCCACACAGCCCCAACGCCATCGCAATAACCAGTGTTGTTGTTAATAATGTCGCGCGTCTGGGGAGTGGCATTAATAATTTTCTCGGCGTTGATAGCAATCAGAATTGACTTGTTCTCATCAACATAGTCCATCAACTCTTCTCTAGAAGAGAATGGGCAGATGTCTATCCCGTCAATCGTCGTTTTTCTCATAATCATTATGTTTCAGTGCTTGTTTTTGGAAGTTCAATCCACTTACCTAACTCTCGCTCGTATTCCGTTGTGTAGAAAGCATCAAATCCGGGAGTAAAAGTCATTTCACCAAAAATCGGCTTATCATTTACGGCGTACAGGTCAACCCTGACATAGGAGAATCCCCGTGACAACTTTGAAGCAATTTCACACATCTCATCAAAGCAAGCCGGCTTAGGTATCTCCTTAAAGAATACAGGTTTTGCAGTATCATACCATTCGGGATGAGGATTCCAATCCATGTCATAGAGCATTCTTCTTATCAGGTGAGTGCCATCTTTTCTCTCGGAGAATGCAGCTAGAGAAACCAACTTGCCGTTGAAACTATTAAACTTGTAGTCAATCAAGCCGTCATCGGGGCACTCGGGTTGAATAAGGAACTCCTCGGCTATGATTTTTTTGGGCGAAATCCTTGTGTAATGCGGCTGACCGGAGAGTTCTCCATAGGGCATTTTCATCCAATATCTCAACTTGGATTTTGCTTCTTCTATGTTTAGAGTTGATTTGTCTCTTACTATTATATTTGATGTGCAGCCATTATTGGTCTTCAGCACAAACTGGTTGGGCAGAGCATCAAAATCAATCTCATCGGGAGTATCATACACCCCATAAAGCTTAGTCAAGACATTTTCACCAATCGTATTCCTTACATAATCTCGCACGGCATACTTATCGGCAAGCTTAGACCACTTGGAAGTGTCGGTGTTCAATGACATCCACATGATTTTATCATGAAAAAGCTCTGGATTTTTCAAATCTATCTTACGATGAAAAGCATGATAATATAACGGAGAAATAATCCATGTAGGATGCTTTCCTAGTAATTTAGAAAAGGGAGACGCTAATTTATAAATAATATCCTTCATATCAACAACCTAGTGATTATCCAAGATTATCCAATAACACTCTCATACAAATCAACAAGTTCATCAGTAACCGATTGTGGGAAGTGCTTTTTAACCCTATCAAACGACACCTCGCCCATCGAGAGGCACTCGCTGCGGTGCTCTATCAGGTATATTATCTTCTCAATAAACGCAGCACCATTGCCAGGTTCTATGAGAAAACCGTTAACACCATCCTCTATCATTGATGGTATGCCACCAACAGGTGTGCTGATTACCGGTTTGCGATAAGACATAGCCTCAAGTATCGACAATGGCAAGCCTTCAATATAAGAAGGAAGAATCAACGCATCACAAGCGCAGAACAAATTGTGCTTGGCGGCACTGTCAACCCAGCCTTCATATTTCACCAGCTCTTCCAACTGATGTGTCGATACTTCATTTTTCAACCTCTCTACCTCGCCTTTACCTCCTAAATGCAACACGAGACGCCCCTCTAGCTTCTCTTTATTAGAAGCTAGAGCATCCACCAAATCAAAAACACCTTTAGGCTCGTTTATCAACCCCAAGAAGAGCAAGTGAAACTTTTTTTCGTCTTTAGTGCCGTTATTGCAAACATCAGGATGAGGTATTATGTTAGGCAAGACCCTTAAATTGTCAACTCCCACTTCAGTTCTAAACCATTCAGCCCAAGCATCGGTCAATACAACAATCATGTCACAATTGCCCAGTGTTTTTCTCACAAAGCGAGCATGATTCTTAGCGTAATAGTCCTTGAAACCACCACCATGAACGTGAAGAATAATCTTTTTATGAAATAGCTTTGCCAAACTCACAAACCATGCCGACCGCTTGAAGCTGAAATTAGATGCCGTGTGAATGTGCACCAACTTAACCTGGCGTTGAAATGCAAGAATTATGACACATCTTATCAAAGAGACAATCAGTTTGAATATCTTCTTGAGGATATTCCCATCACAGGAATTTGATAAATACCGAAATCCTTTTTCAGGGAATACAAACTGACTATAATTATATAAGATTTGTGCTATGCCTCCTTTGGGCGGCAAAAATTCGGGACCAACATTCAGTATCTTCTTCGATAAATCGGCAGAAATCATCATTGCTTGATCATTAGGAATATCTTATCAACTCTTAAGGAGGGTTATATAAATTAACTTGTGATGTTTTTGATTTATTTTCGAGCAAATACGAAGTTAAAGCAGCAGCGGCATAGCGGGCTATGTTGCAATGATTTAACGCA
>CALDIG010000183.1 GCA_937904375.1 uncultured Prevotellaceae bacterium | reverse complement strand
GCTGATTGACATGATGAGACTGGAGATATAATGGCGTCGATGAGTGCTTCGATTTCGGCGTCGGTGGTGTTGTCGACGAGTTTGCCGTCGGGTGTGGTGCCTCGCGTGAGCAGTGTCTGCACTATGCATTGTCCGGTGAAGGCGCTGAGCGTGGCTATAATGCCCTCGGGCTGCACACCGGTGGCGGCCGGCCGGTTGAGGGCGCGCATGGTGGCCGGGACGGCGCTGTCGAGCTTGAGGATATTGTTGTCGACCTTGCGCAGCGCCCGAGCCACGGCGGGACGGTGGGCCATGGTGGCGTTGGAGAGTACGGACACTTTCGCTTGCGGGAAGAAGTGGTTGCGCAGACGCAGCACGTCGTCGACGATGCCAGCGAACTCGGGGTGGAGCGTGGGCTCACCGTTGCCGCTGAAGGTGATTACGTCGAGTTGTTCGCCCGCGTCGGCCATTGCCCTGAGGCGCGTCTCGAGGCGGTGCGCCACTTGTCGACGCGAGGGCACACCCGTTGTGCCGGGTCCCTGCGCGTTGTAGCCCGCCTCGCAGTAGAGGCAGTCGAATGAACAAAGTTTGCCGTCGTTCGCCATCAGGTTGATGCCGAGCGACACACCCAGGCGGCGGCTCTTGACGGGTCCGAAAATTGTGTTATGGAAAAGAACTGTTTGCATAATCAGCGTTATAAAAAACAACTTAAATAACTATATAACTCGCATTTTAACTACAAATCAAACGAATTAGACAAATCAAACGAATCAGGTTTTATCACAAATTCAGCTTAATTCGCAAAATTCGCCGACCGAAATTCGCCGACCGAATTGACTGAAAAGAAACCTCGCGAGCCCCTATGGCGAGGGACGCGCGAGGCCTATTATTATACTCTATACGCTATATAGCTTATAGTTTCAAGCGATCAGCGCACGAGGTTGAGCTCTTGCTCGGCGAAGGTAAGGTCGTCGACCTCACGCAGCATAGCCGCCTTAGCGAGCTCCTCCTTGTTGCCTACCACGAGCGTCTGGTACTCGCGCAGACCTGTTCCCGCCGGGATGAGGTGACCGCAAATCACGTTCTCCTTCATGCCCTCCAGGTGGTCAACCTTGCCGCTGATGGCAGCCTCGTTGAGCACCTTAGTGGTCTCCTGGAACGATGCAGCCGAGATGAAGCTCTTGGTCTGCAATGCCGCACGAGTGATACCTTGCAGAATCTGCTCACTGGTAGCGGGCACAGCGTCGCGCACCTTCACCTCACGCAAGGCTTTGCGCTTGAGCATCGAGTTGATGTCACGCAGCTTGCGGGGAGTAATCATCTGTCCCTTATCCACGTCGAGCGAGTCGCCACAGTCGATGACAATCTTCTTGCCCCAGATGCGGTCGTTCTCGTCCATGAAGTCGCGCTTGTCAACAATCTGCTGCTCGAGGAAGTTGGTGTCGCCCGGATCGATGATGTTTACCTTGCGCATCATCTGGCGAACGATAACCTCGAAGTGCTTGTCGTTGATCTTCACACCCTGCAGGCGGTAAACGTCCTGAACCTCGTTAACAATGTAGTCCTGAACAGCTGTTGGACCTTTTATGCGCAGGATGTCGGCAGGAGTGACAGCGCCATCCGAAAGTGGAGTGCCGGCACGCACCGAGTCGTTCTCAAGTACGAGAATCTGCTTCGACATTGGCACGAGATACTTCTTCTCCTCACCATTCTTGCTGGTGACGATAATCTCGCGGTTACCACGCTTGATCTTTCCGAAGGTTACCACACCGTCAATCTCGCTAACGATAGCGGGGTTAGACGGGTTGCGGGCCTCGAAGAGCTCGGTAACGCGTGGCAGACCACCAGTAATATCACCGGCACCACCGCTCGAGGCGCGCGGAATCTTCACGAACACCTCGCCGGGAGTGATTTCCTCGCCCTCCACCTTCATCAG
Source organism: uncultured Prevotellaceae bacterium (assembly GCA_937904375.1). Taxonomy (GTDB): domain Bacteria; phylum Bacteroidota; class Bacteroidia; order Bacteroidales; family Muribaculaceae; genus Sodaliphilus. The sequence continues at coordinate 12,128 of CALDIG010000183.1, read as the reverse complement.
GTGAGCGCCTACTGGCAATGAGTAGGTCTTCAAAGGCAGAGCATCGGGATTGTCGAAGTCCTCGGCAGCGATGAGCTGTGCCTCGGGAATGCGGGTATGGTCTTTCGACTCAATAACAATCATCTCGCTCTTGTTAGAGGTCTCATCAACCTCGTTGCGATAGGTCACGCCCTCGATTAGGTTCTTGTATCTCAAGCGTCCACCCACCTCGCTCACGATAACGGCGTTGAAGGGGTCCCACTCGCAAATCACGTCACCCTTAGAGAGCATGTCGCCGGGCTTGAAGAAAAGTTTCGAGCCATAGACGATATTGGCGCTGGTGAGCATCATGCCGGTGTTAGGATCCACAATGCGCATCTCGGCCATACGACCGATAACGATGTCGTGACCGTCCTTATCGGGAACCACACGAAGCTCGTCAATCTCCAGACGACCGTCATACTTCGATGTCATGTTGCTCACGGCAGCGATATTGCTTGCCACACCACCCACATGGAAGGTGCGCAATGTGAGCTGAGTACCAGGCTCGCCAATCGACTGAGCGGCAATCACGCCCACGGCTTCGCCCTTCTGAACCAAGCGGTGGTTAGCCAAGTTGCGGCCATAGCACTTGGCGCAAACACCGTGCTTCGACTCACAAGTGAGAACCGAACGAATCTCCACACTCTCGATAGGAGAATTATTGATGCGGTCGGCGGCAGCGTCGCTGATTTCCTCTCCACTCTCCACGATTACCTCGCCAGTAGTTGGGTCAATAACATCGTGTACCGAAACACGACCCACGATGCGCTCGCCCAGAGTGGCTACCACGTCGTCGTTGTTCTTCACCTCACGGCAAACGAGTCCTCGCAGGGTGCCGCAGTCCTCCTCGTTGATAATAACGTCATGGGCTACGTCAACCAGACGACGGGTAAGGTAACCAGCGTCGGCAGTCTTCAAAGCGGTATCGGCAAGACCCTTACGGGCACCGTGAGTAGAAATAAAGTACTCCAGCACCGACAGTCCCTCCTTGAAGTTCGCGAGAATCGGGTTCTCGATAATCTGGTGACCGCCTTCTACACCACTCTTCTGTGGCTTCGCCATCAGACCACGCATACCTGAGAGCTGACGAATCTGGTCGCGCGAGCCACGGGCTCCAGAGTCAAGCATCATATACACAGAGTTGAAGCCTTGCTTGTCGGCAGAGATTTGCTTCATCAGGGTGTCGGTCAAGCGGCTGTTGACGTGTGTCCATATATCGATAATCTGGTTATAGCGCTCGTTGTTGGTGATGAAACCCATGTTGTAGTTGTTCATCACCTCCTCAACTTGAGCGTCGCCCTCCTCGATAAGCTGCTGCTTCTCAGGTGGCACGAGCACATCGTCGAGGTTGAACGACAAACCGCCCTTGAACGCCATGTAGTAACCCAAGTTCTTGATGTCGTCAAGGAACTTGGCACTGCGAGGCACACCACAGTTGCGGATAACCTTTGTGATAATCTTCTTGAGCGACTTCTTCGAAATCACCTCGTTGACATATCCCAGTTCCTCGGGTACGCAGTTGTTGAAGATGATGCGGCCCACCGAGGTGTCCTTCACAATGTGGCGGATGGGGTTGCCGTCGGCATCCACATCATCAACCATCACCGAGATGATGGCGTTCATAGCCAGCTTGCCCTCGTTGAAGGCGATAGTGGCTTCTTCGGGACCGTAGAATGTGAGACCCTCGCCCTTAGCACCCTCACGCAGCTTGGTGATGTAGTACAGACCAAGCACCATATCCTGCGAAGGCACGGTGATAGGCTCACCGTTGGCGGGATTGAGAATGTTGTGAGGCATGAGCATAAGCATCTGAGCCTCAACGATAGCCTCGTTGCCCAATGGCAGGTGAACAGCCATCTGGTCACCGTCGAAGTCGGCATTAAACGGAGTACATGCCAGTGGGTGCAGCTGGATTGCCTTTCCCTCGATAAGTTTAGGCTGGAAAGCCTGGATACCGAGGCGGTGCAGTGTCGGGGCACGGTTGAGAAGCACAGGATGACCTTTCATCACATTCTCGAGGATGTCCCAAACCACCGGTTCTTTGCGATCGACAATCTTCTTGGCGCTCTTCACCGTCTTCACGATGCCGCGCTCAATGAGCTTGCGGATTACGAAAGGCTTGTAAAGCTCGGCAGCCATATCCTTAGGAATACCGCACTCGCCCATCTTGAGCTCTGGACCAACAACGATTACCGAACGGGCAGAGTAGTCAACACGTTTACCGAGCAAGTTCTGACGGAAACGTCCCTGCTTACCCTTCAAGCTATCGCTCAACGACTTGAGAGGACGGTTGGCATCGCTCTTCACGGCACTCGACTTGCGCGAGTTGTCGAGCAATGAGTCAACAGCCTCCTGAAGCATGCGCTTCTCGTTGCGCAGAATCACATCGGGAGCCTTGATCTCGATGAGCCTCTTGAGACGGTTGTTGCGGATAATCACGCGGCGATAAAGGTCGTTAAGGTCGCTAGTAGCGAAACGACCGCCATCGAGGGGCACGAGAGGACGCAAATCGGGTGGAATAACAGGTATCACCTTGAGAATCATCCACTCGGGGCGGTTCATATTCTTGCTCATGCGGAACATCTCAACCACCTGACGACGCTTGAGGGCGTCGGTCTTGCGCTGTTGCGACGTCTCGTGGCTGGCACGGTCGCGCAGGTCATTCGACAGCTTGTCGAGATTGAGCTCTGAGAGCAAATCATATATAGCCTCGGCACCCATCTTGGCGATGAACTTATTGGGGTCGGTGTCCTCAAGGTTGCGATTTCCCTCGGGCACTTTCTCCATAATGGCAAGATATTCTTCCTCGCTCAGAAGCTCGCACTTCTGCAGACGGTTGGCTTGGTCGCGGTTCTTTGTGCTCTCGGCAACGCCAGGAACCCAATTGAAGTTTCCGTTAGCCTCATCAATAACCACATTACCCGGGTTGATGACAATGTAACGCTCATAATAGATTACCGAGTCGAGTTTCTTGGTGGGCAATCCCAGCAAGTAACCAATCTTGTTGGGCAGCGAGCGGAAGTACCAGATGTGTGCCACAGGCACCACAAGCTGGATGTGACCGCTGCGCTCACGGCGCACCTTCTTCTCGGTGACCTCAACACCGCATCGGTCGCACACGATATTGCGGTAGCGTATGCGCTTGTACTTGCCGCAGTGGCACTCATAGTCCTTCACGGGACCGAAGATGCGCTCGCAGAACAAGCCGTCGCGCTCGGGCTTATAGGTGCGGTAGTTGATAGTCTCTGGCTTGAGGACCTCGCCCTTCGAATTGCTGAGGATATCGTCGGGAGAAGCAAGACCAATGGTAATTTTGGAGAAATTACTTCTTATCTTATTATCTTTCTTAAAAGCCATGATATAATGTAATGAGATAATGTTTAACTATTAATCGAGTGTTACACTCAAGCACAATCCACGCAGCTCATGAAGGAGCACGTTGAGAGATTCAGGAATGCCGGGAGTTGGCATGGAATCGCCCTTTACAATGGCCTCGTAGGCACGGCTACGGCCGGTGACATCGTCACTCTTGATAGTAAGAATCTCTTGCAGCACATGGCTGGCGCCAAAGGCCTCAAGAGCCCAAACCTCCATCTCACCGAAACGCTGGCCACCAAACTGCGCTTTACCGCCAAGTGGCTGCTGGGTGATGAGAGAATAAGGACCAATGCTGCGGGCGTGCATCTTGTCTTCTACCATGTGACCCAGCTTGAGCATATAGGTCACGCCCACTGTGGCCTGCTGGTCGAAGCGCTCACCAGTGCCGCCGTCATATAGCCAAGTCTTGCCCACGCGTGGCAGCCCGGCCTTGTCGGTCCACTCGTTAAGGTCGTCGAGCGAAGCGCCATCGAAGATGGGAGTGGCAAACTTCACATCCAGTTCACGTCCTGCCCATCCTAGTACAGCCTCAAATATCTGACCCAAGTTCATGCGCGAAGGCACACCCAGTGGGTTGAGGACGATATCGACAGGCGTACCGTCGGCGAGGAATGGCATATCCTCCTGACGCACCACGCGCGAAACAATACCCTTGTTACCGTGGCGACCTGCCATCTTATCGCCCACGCCAATCTTGCGCTTCTTGGCAACATAGACCTTTGCCATCTGCATGATGCCCGACGGCAGGTCGTCGCCAATAGAGATGTCAAACTTCTTGCGGCGCAGCTCGGCGTCGATTGACTTGCTCTTGCGCAGATAGTTCATCACACAAGCGCGAATCATCTCGTTGGTGTGCGCGTCGCTGGTCCACTTGCTCAGGTTCACCGAGTCGTAGTTGATGTTTTTGAGAACCTCGGCAGTAAACTGTGCGCCCTTAGGAATAATCTCGGTGTCGAGGAAGTCCTTAACGCAATTTGACTGCTTGCCCTCGGTGAGCACGAGCAGCTTCTCCACGAGCAGGTTCTTAACCTTGTCGAGGCGGGTGTTGTAGTCTTCCTCAAGCTTCTGGAGCACGGGGTCTCCACCCTTGCCTTTTCTCTTCTTCATGGCACGGGTGAAGAGGCGGGTGTTGATAATCACACCCTTGAGCGACGGGTTGGCCTTGAGCGAGGCATCCTTCACATCACCTGCCTTGTCGCCAAAGATGGCACGCAGCAGCTTCTCCTCGGGAGTGGGGTCGCTCTCGCCCTTAGGAGTAATCTTGCCTATGAGGATGTCGCCAGGTTGCACGTGTGCACCAATGCGTATGATACCGCGCTCGTCGAGGTCCTTAGTGGCGTCCTCGCTCACGTTGGGGATATCGCTGGTGAGCTCCTCGAGACCGCGCTTCGTCTCGCGCACTTCAAGGATATACTCGTCAACGTGCACCGAGGTGAGGATGTCCTCACGCACCATGCGCTCGTTGAGCACGATGGCATCCTCATAGTTGTAGCCCTTCCAGGGCATATAAGCCACCTTGAGGTTGCGGCCCAGTGCCAGCTCACCGTCGCAGGTGGAATATCCCTCGGTGAGGATGTCGCCCTTCTTCACCTTTTGACCCTTGTCACACACGGGACGCAGGTCGATGGTGGTGCTCTGGTTGGTCTTGCGGAACTTGGGCAGGTGATACTCCTTCACAGGTTCCTCGAAGCTTACGAAAGCCTCGTCCTCGGTCTGCTCATAGCGTATGCGTATCACGTTGGCGTCAACATACTCTATCACGCCGGTGCCCTCCGCCTGAATCTGCGTGCGGCTGTCGAATGCCAGTCGCTTCTCGATGCCGGTACCTACAATAGGAGCCTCGTTGCGCATCAAAGGCACAGCCTGGCGCATCATGTTAGCACCCATCAGGGCGCGGTTGGCGTCGTCATGCTCGAGGAATGGAATCATGGCAGCCGCAATAGAAGCAATCTGCTGCGGCGACACATCCATGAGCGAAATCTGGTCGGGCGACACCACGGGGAAGTCGGCATCAAGACGCGCCTTCACACGGTTGTTCTTGAATGTGCCGTCCTCGTTGAGTGGAGCGTTACCCTGGGCGATGATATTGCTCTCCTCGCTCTCGGCGGTGAGATAAACAATCTCATCATTGTTGAGGTTTACCTTAGAGTCCTCCACCTTGCGGTAAGGAGTCTCGATAAATCCTAACTTATTGATCTTGGCATAGATGCAAAGCGAGGAGATAAGACCGATGTTTGGTCCCTCAGGAGTCTCGATAGGACACAGACGGCCATAGTGGGTGTAGTGCACGTCGCGCACCTCAAAACCAGCGCGCTCACGCGACAGACCACCAGGACCCAGAGCACTCATGCGGCGCTTGTGGGTAATCTCGGCAAGAGGGTTGGTCTGGTCCATAAACTGCGACAGGGCATTGGTACCAAAGAAGGTGTTAATCACCGACGATATCGTCTTGGCGTTGATAAGGTCGATGGGGGTGAACACCTCATTGTCGCGCACGTTCATGCGCTCACGAATGGTGCGCGACATGCGCGCCAGGCCCACGCCAAACTGGTTGTAGAGCTGCTCGCCCACAGTGCGCACACGACGGTTGCTCAAGTGGTCGATATCATCGACATCGGTCTTGCTGTTGATAAGGCCAATGAGATACTTGATGATCTCGATGATGTCTTCCTTGGTGAGCACTCGCACATCGTCGGGGGTGGTGAGACCCAGCTTCTTGTTGATGCGGAAACGGCCCACGTCACCCAAGTCATAACGCTTCTCGCTGAAGAACAAGTTGTTGATGACTTCGCGAGCACTGGCGTCATCGGGTGGCTCGGCGTTGCGCAGCTGGCGATAGACGTAGTTGATGGCCTCTTTCTCGCTGTTGCAAGTGTCTTTGTTAAGTGTGTTGAAGATAATCTGGTACTCTCCAGTGTTGATATCTTCCTTGTGAAGGAGGATAGTCTGAACGCCCGAGTCGAGGATCTCGTCAATGTTATCCTCCTCGATGATGGTGTCGCGGTCGATGACAACATCGTTGCGCTCTATAGATACCACCTCGCCGGTGTCTTCGTCAACGAAGTCTTCGTTCCACGACTTGAGCACGCGGGCGGCAAGCTTGCGGCCTACTGCCTTCTTGAGGTTGGTCCTGTTCACTTTAATCTCTTCGGCCAGTCCAAATATCTTGATGATGTCGTTGTCGGTCTCCAGACCTATCGAGCGCAGCAGTGTTGTCACAGGCAACTTCTTCTTGCGGTCGATGTAGGCATACATCACGTTGTTGATATCGGTGGCAAACTCAATCCAGCTGCCGCGGAAGGGGATGATGCGTGCCGAATAGAGCTTTGTACCATTGGCATGCACGCTCTGACCGAAGAACACGCCCGGCGAGCGGTGCAGCTGAGAAACGATGACACGCTCGGCTCCGTTGATGACAAAAGTGCCTTTGTCGGTCATGTAGGGGATGGCACCCAAATACACGTCCTGGACAACAGTGGCAAAATCCTCATGGTCAGGGTCGGTGCAGTAGAGCTTGAGCTTGGCCTTGAGAGGGACACTATAGGTCAATCCTCTCTCGAGGCACTCCTCCACTGTGTAGCGCGGCGGATCGATAAAATAATCAAGGAATTCAAGGACAAAGTTGTTGCGAGTGTCCGCAATAGGGAAATTCTCGCTGAACACTTTATAGAGTCCCTCGTTTTTTCTTTTCTCTGTAGGAGTATCTAATTGCAGAAAGTCTCTGAAAGACTGTAATTGCACTTCAAGGAAATCGGGATAAGGATAAGGATTCTTGACACGTGCAAAATTTACGCGTTGTGTTTTGGAAACTGACATTGAAAAATAAAATTAAGGTGAACTCAAAAAAATAGATAGGTGGGTGTAGATGTGCTTGTGTCTTGAGAGCCTAACGCCCACCTTAAAAAAAAGACACAAAAAGGTTAAGAATCGACAATCGCTTGGGATTCTTAACCATTTTACCTGTTAAACAGGCAGTATTATTTAAGTTCAACTTCAGCTCCTTCGGCTTCAAGTTGCTGCTTCAAGCCCTCGGCCTCGGCCTTAGCAAGACCTTCTTTTACTTTGCTTGGAGCCTCGTCAACGAGAGCCTTAGCTTCCTTCAAGCCAAGACCAGTGAGTTCCTTAACGAGTTTGATAACTTTGAGCTTGTTGGCACCAGCGGCCTTGAGCACTACGTCGAAAGAAGATTTCTCCTCCTCGGCAGCAGCACCACCAGCGGCGGGACCTGCGGCAACTGCAACAGCTGCAGCAGCTGGTTCAATACCATATTCATCCTTAAGGATCTGAGCGAGCTCGTTTACTTCCTTAACTGAAAGATTAACTAATTGTTCTGCAAAAGCTTTTAAATCTGCCATGATTGTATGATTTAATTGATTTGTTATTAATTTTCTTTATTTGATAATGTTTCCAGAATTCCGTGCAGCTTGTTGCCACCACTCTGGAGAGCGCTGATGACGTTCTTAGCAGGCGATTGCAGCAATGCCACAACGTCGGCGATAAGCTCGTTCTTGCTCTTGATGGTAGCGAGCACTTCGAGCTGGTCGGCACCCACATAAGCAGTCTCCTCAACGTAGGCGGCTTTCAGCGCGGGAAGTGTCTCTTTCTTCTGGCGGAAACTCTTGATAAGTTTAGCGGGAGCATTACCTGTGTTGCTAAGCATCAAGGTGGTGGGACCTGCCAGTGAGTCGTAGAGACCACTGTAGTCCATATCCATCTGCTCCATAGCCTTTTTCAACAAGGTGTTCTTCACTACCACCATCTTCACGTCGTTCTTGAAAGCTGCACGGCGCAGCTCCACAGTCTTCTCGGCGTTGAGAGCGGTGGTCTCGGTGAGGTACACGCAACTATAATCGGCAAGTAAGCCTTTAATTGCCTCTATCTGTTTTGCTTTATCTTCCTTTCTCATGTCTTCTTCTTGATTAAAATTAAGCGTCAATCGACTTGACATCAATCTTGATACCAGGACTCATTGTGCTTGAAAGATAAATACTCTTCAGATAGGTACCCTTGGCAGTGTTGGGCTTGAGTTTCACCAATGTGTTGATGAAAGCCTGCGCGTTCTCCTTGATTTGCTCGGGGGTGAACGACATTCTGCCTATTGAAGTGTGAACGATACCTTTCTTGTCAACCTTGAAGTCAATCTTACCCTGCTTAACCTCTTTCACAGCCTTTGCGACATCAGGAGTCACAGTGCCACTCTTGGGGTTAGGCATCAAGCCACGGGGACCAAGTATGCGGCCCAAAGGACCAAGCTTGCCCATGCATTGTGGCTGAGTGATGATAACATCAACGTCGGTCCAGCCGCCTTTGATCTTGTCGATATACTCGTCAAGACCTACATAGTCGGCTCCAGCTTCCTTGGCTGCGGCCTCGGCGTCGGCAGTACACATAACGAGCACGCGAACGGTCTTACCAGTGCCGTTAGGCAGTGATACTACGCCACGCACGTTCTGGTCAGCCTTGCGGGGATCTACACCAAGACGTACATCGATATCGGCCGAGGCGTTGAACTTTGTGTAGGTGATTTCCTTCAACAAAGTGGCGGCCTCTAAAAGGGTGTAACTCTTCCCGGCTTCAATCTTCTCCTTTGCTAACTTGTGGTTTTTTGTCAGTTTACTCATAGTTCAATTGAAGTTTTAAATGTTCTCAGGGAATTGACCCTTTACGGTGATACCCATACTTCTTGCTGTACCAGCAACCATTCTCATAGCCGAAGCTAGAGTAAAACAGTTCAAATCAGGCATTTTGTCCTCAGCAATTGCTTGAATCTGCTCCCAAGTGACGCTAGCCACCTTCTTGCGGTTAGGCTCACCCGAACCGCCCTTAATCTTGGCGGCGTCGAGCAGCTGCACGGCAGCGGGCGATGTCTTGACGATGAAGTCAAAACTCTTGTCGGCATAATAAGTGATTACCACTGGCAACACCTTACCGGCGCTAGCTTGTGTGCGGGCATTGAATTGCTTGCAAAACTCCATGATGTTGATACCCTTAGCACCAAGTGCAGGTCCTACTGGGGGTGAAGGGTTTGCGGCTCCACCTTTAATCTGTAATTTGATCTGTCCAGCAATTTCTTTAGCCATTGTTCTAAATTTCTAAAATGTTTATATAATTAATAAACAAGTTGCGATAGGCGTGCCCTCCCACGTAACATTAGGAGGCTCACTCTCGCGTTACCTGCGAATTATCCAACTCCAGAGGTGTGGGCCTTCCAAAGACCTTCACCATAACCTTGAGCTTGAGGCGCTCACGGTTAACCTCCTCGATCTCACCAGTGAAACCGCTGAAAGGTCCGTCATTGACCTTAACAGTCTCGCCCACGATATAATCGTTGGGCGACGAGGCGTCGCCGCTGTCCTCGCCCTCGGCAGCATTGAGCATGCGTGCGATATCGCTCTCGCGAATGGGCTCGGGCTTGCGGTTGGCGTCACGGCTGCGCACGAAGTCGATGACGTTGGTGGTGTTGCGCAAATAATCCTCCACATCGCCACGGAGCACGGCCTGCACAAACACATATCCCGAGAACAGATTGCGCTCTTTGAGCACCTTCTTTCCTCCACGTGTCGTATAGACCTTCTCGGTAGGTATCAATACCTGTGCCACATACTTGCCCAGGTCGGTATTCTTACATGCCGCGTCAAGCATCTCCTTGACCTTTGCCTCTTTTCCCGAGATGGCACGCAGAACATACCACTGAAGATTTTTGTTTTCAGCCATTGATTACACTGTAGTTTAGCGAAATTGAAAATTAAATGCTATAAATTCACACTCTGTGAGAAAAAACCGCGCAATGTGTCAAGCACTGCTACGAGTAGGCATTGTCATGCCCGGCGCACCCCCCACTGTTTTGACGGGGCGAGACCGGTCATTAACCTGCCAGACCGTAAACCTGACCCATCACGAAGTTCAGAAACAGGTCAATAAGCCATAATATGAGAGCAGCAATGACGGAAGCTACCATTACCACTATTGTGCTATTGACCAGCTCACTCTTAGTTGGCCAAGAAACCTTATGAACGAGCTCGTTATAAGATTCCTCAATGTCCGTAAGTATCTTGTATTTTTTCATTTTCTTTTTTAGATAATTAGCACGGGAAGTAAGACTCGAACTCACGACCTACGGTTTTGGAGACCGTCGTTCTACCAACTGAACTATTCCCGTGTAAAAAACAGCCGGCCACCTCATGGCGTGCCGCGCAGCAGGCGGCCGGCTGTAAAACTAGTTATGTCTCGCCGTGGCGATTCTCAACAATTAATCGTCGATGATCTTGGTGATTTGACCAGAACCAACGGTGCGGCCACCCTCACGGATTGCGAAACGAAGACCTTCGCTGCAAGCAACGGGAGTGATGAGCTTAACGTTGATCTCAACGTGGTCACCAGGCATTACCATCTCTACACCCTCGGGCAAGGAGATCTCGCCAGTCACGTCAAGTGTGCGGATGTAGAACTGTGGACGATACTTGTTGTGGAATGGAGTGTGACGGCCACCCTCTTCCTTCTTCAGCACGTAAACCGAAGCAGTGAAGTGATCGTGTGGCTTAACAAGTCCTGGGTGGCAGATTACCATACCGCGCTTGATCTCCTTGTAGTCGATACCGCGGAGCAACAGACCTACGTTGTCGCCAGCCTCGCCCTGATCGAGCAGCTTGCGGAACATCTCAACGCCGGTAACTACCGACTTGAGGTCTGCGCCAAGACCCATGATTTGAACAGCGTCACCAACCTTGATGATACCAGTCTCGATACGACCAGTAGCTACAGTACCGCGGCCAGTGATAGAGAATACGTCCTCGATAGGCATCAAGAATGGTTTGTCGATGTCGCGTGGAGGCAGTGGAATCCACTCGTCAACAGCCTTCATAAGCTCAAGAACTGTCTCCTCCCACTTGGGCTCACCATTCAATGCACCAAGAGCCGAACCCTTGATAACGGGGGTGTTCTCACCATCATACTCATACTCGCTCAGGAGGTCACGTACGTCCATCTCAACGAGCTCGATCATCTCCTCGTCAACATCGGGAGAGTCGCACTTGTTCAGGAAGATAACCAGACGTGGAACGTTCACCTGACGGGCGAGAAGGATGTGCTCGCGAGTCTGTGGCATAACACCGTCGGTAGCAGCGATAACTACGATAGCACCGTCCATCTGAGCAGCACCAGTTACCATGTTCTTAACGTAGTCGGCGTGTCCAGGGCAGTCAACGTGTGCATAGTGACGATTCTCAGTCTCATACTCTACGTGAGCAGTGTTGATTGTGATACCACGCTCTTTCTCCTCAGGAGCATTGTCGATAGAATCGAACGAGCGAACCTCCTGCTGAGACCATCCCTGCTTCGAGAGCACGAGGGTGATAGCAGCGGTCAAAGTAGTTTTACCGTGGTCAACGTGACCAATTGTACCGATGTTAACATGCGGTTTCGTTCTTACGAATTTCTCTTTTGCCATAACTTTTCTTGTTACTAAAAATTATAAATGATTAACTTATTGTGTTCCCTCATAATTACACATTTCACTTCGCCCCCACGACGAGCGCCCTTATTCAACGCACCGCGACTAGAGAAGCGAAGCTTGTGTGTATTTACTTGAGCCGATGGCGGGAATTGAACCCGCGACCTCATCCTTACCAAGGATGCGCTCTACCCCTGAGCTACATAGGCGTTCCATGTTTCCTTAGAGCGGAAGACGGGGCTCAAACCCGCGGCCCTCAGCTTGGAAGGCTGATGCTCTA
>CALDIG010000182.1 GCA_937904375.1 uncultured Prevotellaceae bacterium | reverse complement strand
AGAGGAAAGGAAACGAAAGTAGGTCAGAAAACTTTCGTTTCCCGACCTACTCGATACTAGACCATAAAGGATAAAATGATTTTTCAGCATAAATAGCTCATTATTCCTATAAAAATTGTATTTTTGCAGGTTGAATGATATCAAGGCACAAATTCAGTCTTTAATTATGAAGAGATTTTTCTATATCTGCACATTTTTCGTTGCTCTGGTGGCGCTTTGTTCTTGTGGCAGCAAGGACAAGGGTATTTATCCTTTTAAGGAGGAGGCTAGATACTTGATGGTGAAGCTGCAGGGGAGCGACCGGTGGAGCATTGTCAACATCGAGAATGGCGACATCGTGGCTAAGGATGCTATAGACGGTGACCCCTCGGCGGTGCATGAGGATATGTTCTATGTGCATGACAGCGTAACCTCAAGCTACAATTATTACAATGTGGAGAATTGCTCCAAGCCGGTAAATGGCAAGCCTTACAGCGCGGCTACGGTCTTCAACGGCGGCTGTGCCATCGCGTGTATGCCAGGCGAGGCTCTTCAGGTGATAGACAAGGACTGCAACACGGTGAAGCAGCTGCCGCCCGACATCATTCAGGCTACGCTTTTCTTCAACGAGCGCGCCATAATCGAGAACGACAAGGGTCTCTACGGTTTTATCGACACTAAGGGCGACATGGTGATAAGTCCACGGCTGCGGGTCGCTAACCACTTTGTCTTCGATGACGCGGCACTGGTGGCAGAGGCAGCGGGCAGCAGTGCTTCCACATTTGCTGTCATTAACAAGAACGGCGACAAGCTATTCAGCTTTGGCGGTGATAAATACATTCCTGTGGGGCGCTTCTATGAAAACGGCACGCTCAAAGTGATGGCGGCAAATGGCCAGGCGATGCTCTACCTTGACAAGAATGGCAAGGAGACTACCGACACCGTGGAGATGCCCAAGAAGATAAAAGAGATTAACTACCGCGACGTGAAGCATGTGGAGAAAGACCGTTACATGGTCATTAAGGGAGACCGCATGGGACTCGTCGATGACAATAACAACACGCTGATTGCTATCGACTACGATGCCATCATCAATCTCACTCCAAGCCGCTTTGTCGTTGCCAAGGACGGGGTGATGATGATAGTAGATGAGAAAGGCAATAGGGTGGGTGATGTCAGCTTTGTTGACTTCAAGAGCTATAACAGAATTGACCAGGGCGACATCGCAAAAAGAAAATGACATAATTTGTGGTTGACAAGTAAACAAGTTGACAAGTAAACAAGTTGACAAGTAAACAAGTAAACAAGCAGATACTTAATACTTAACACTTAACCCTTAACACTTAATAAGTTTTGTCTTGCACTAGGATGATATTAGCTGTAGTGTTTCCGCCCTTTGCAGTAGTTGACAAGGGTTGCGGCACCTATCTCATCGCTTTTGTCCTCACCTGCTTAGGGTGGGTGCCAGGAGTGATTTACGCATTTGTCGTGCTCAAGTTAGAGCAGCGCAGCCAGGACAATAAAGGACATCAAGTGAGCAAACTGCAAGGGAAAAGTACGCATAGCAGTAGTGCCAATGCCAATAATCGAAGTGCTTCTTCGCAGCAGTCACCGTTTAATCGCCCTCGCAGAATGTCAACCAATAATCAGTCAGGAGGATGGCAAGGATGGTGACAACAGATTCACACGACATAGAAGCCATGCTTGAGCAGCGCGACATCAAGCCTACCGCCATGCGCATCCTTGTTCTCAAGGCAATGACCAGCTGCGACAACGCCTTCTCGCTACAGAGTCTGGAAGACAAGCTCGACACCGTGGACAAGTCCACTATCTATCGCTGCATCACCCTGTTTTTAACTCACCACCTCATCCACGCCATCGACGACGGCACCGGCTCGCTCAAGTATGCCGTGTGCC
>CALDIG010000181.1 GCA_937904375.1 uncultured Prevotellaceae bacterium | reverse complement strand
ACGTTGCGCAGCTTTATCATCAGTCCGGGATATGGTTTGCAGCTGTCTTGGGGTATGCCTTCCTTGTCAACGAGTCGGCAAGAGCATAGTCCCACATCGGGGTGTGTGTCTAGATGCTGGCTCATGGCGTTGATGGCGGTGGTGGTCGCTTCGGTGTCGTTGTCGAGCAACAGCAGTTTCTCGCCTTTAGCCACAGCGATGCCTTGATTTCGTGCTGGCGCCACACCACGGTTCTCGCTGTTGGCGATAAGTTGCAGCTGAGGGTAGTTCTCATGAAGGAAGTCGAGCGTGCCGTCGGTGGAGCCGTTGTCGATGATAATCACCTCGCACGATGGGTCATCGATGAAGTCGTGCAACGATGCAAGGCAACGGGTCAAGAAGCCTAACCCGTTGTAAGTGATGATTATTATCGACAAACGCATCAATATAAGTGTTAAGTTTCAAGTGTTAAGTTTCAAGTGTTAAGTGGCTGCGCATTCTAAACGGCTAACCTCTAAACACTAAACAGCGCAAAGCGCATTCCCAATTACCTGATGTTAGCCGAAGAGCTTTATTTTCAATGCTCTGGCGGCGTGGGTAAACTCGCTCCAGCTGGAGAAGCGTTTTGTCTGCTTGCTGATGAAGTCCCACGAGAGGAAGTAGCTGAGGTTGTTCTTGAAGAGGATTCTCTCCATCTCTTTAGAGGAGATGTTCGGCAGATTGAGGATTGACTCGCGCTGCACATCGGTGGGCACATAGTCGCCAGTCGAGAGCCAGTTGTTCTCCTTGCAGAGCTTGTAGAACTCGGTGCCCGGGAATGGCGACACGATGTTGAACATCACCTGATCGACCTTGAGCTTCTTGGCCTCTTTGAGGGTGTGGCGCAGTGTCTCTTTGGTCTCGAGCGGACTGCTGCCAATGAGCACGTTGAGCTTCACCGGCACGTTATATTTCTTGAGCAAACCTATAGCCTCGTAGATTTGCTCGGTGGTAATGCCTTTGCGCACATATTTGAGTATTTCGTCGTTGAAAGACTCCACGCCCAAGTCCACGTAGCAGCAACCGCTCTCGCTGAGCATCTTGGCGATGGGCTCGGTGATGGCATCGACGCGCGCCTGGCATCCCCATAGCATGTCATATTTCTTCATGATGTCGCACAACTGCTGGGTGCGCTCCTCGTTCCAGATGAAATTGTCGTCCATAAAGCCAATGGCTTGATAGCCTTGCTCATGGAGCATCGCCATCTCGCGGTCCACACTCTCGGGCGAGCGGTAGGAGATGGGTGGCTTGAGGCCATTGTGGCGCTTGTTCTCAATCTCGCGGGCGAAGGTCAGCGAACTGGGCACGCAGTAGATGCAGTGGTATGGGCAGTTGCGCGAAGTGAAGGCTGTGGTGTAGCCTTTGTGCTTGATTTTGGGATTATAGTAACGCCTGTCGGCGATGAAGTGTCGGGCAGGAAGTGGCAGGCTATCAAGGTCTTTGATGAGAGGTCGAAAACCGTTGTTGATGACGCGTCCCATGTTCATCCACGAGATTCCCAAAATATTGAAGAACGATGTTTTGCCTTCGTTGATGGCGTGCAGGAGCTCGACAATCGTAGCCTCGGGCTCGCCTCTCACGATGAAGATGCGGTCGTTGACGAGGCATTTCTTGATGAAATAGGACGGTCCAGGCCCCATGAGGATGATGCGTGCCTCGGGACGATAGCGTTGCAGTATTTCTATGGCTTTGATGTCGCTCTCTATAGAGAGGTTCACGGTCCAGATGCAATAAATGTCGCTATTGTCGTTGCTTAGGAACTCTCTGTAGTCCTGCTCGTTTTTCTTGTAGAAGACGAAGTCTCGGTAATCTACCTCGCCCAGGTTCTCTTTCTCGACAACACCTATTACCGTGAGTTCATATATGTTAGGAGCCAAGTACACCACCCTTGTGCATCCCGCTGAGCGCTCTGCTGGGCGGTTGCCGTCAAGGACTGGGGGTACTAAGAACGTGATCTTCATAAACAGGTAGTGTGATTACTCTTTTTAATAAAGAACGAGAAAAAGACCTTTTTGGTACATGGTTGTTGATAATTTTTGAGACGAAATTTCAGTATCGCTCTTGGTCGTCGTTTTCAATCTCGCTGTTGATTTGGAATGTGTCGTTGGTGGCATCGTCATCATTGTAGATTTCGTTGTAGTCAAACATGCCGTCCTCGTAGGTTATCATGCGGTTGCAGCTTGATGCTGTGATGGCAAGCGCTGCGGCAAATAGTGCTGTGAGCAAGGTGATGCCCAGTGTTTTTCTAGTTTTCTTCATCGTGGTGTGGTGTTTAGGTGAGATGTGTTATTGTAATAAGGTGTCGATGCCTATCTCATGGCAGGCGTGGTTGAGCAGGGCTATCTCGTTGTCGTCAACATCGTTGTCGCTGTCGATGATCTCAACCATCATCTGCGCCAGTTGAAGCTTTTTGTCGTCGCTCATGTTCTTGAGCACTTCGATGGCGTGCTCGCAGCGGAGGTCGTAGGCTACCACAAATGAGTTGTGGTCGATTTCCAGCTTCTGGCAGATGAGGTTGATGGTAATCATCTCCTCGTAGGCGATTTTGCTGTTGGCGTTGGCCATCTCGATGAGCATGCTCAGGATAGCTATTTTTTCTTGGTCGGTGAATTGCATTGTAGCAGTGTGTGGTGTGGTTTTGAAAAAATGAGCCTCGCACGCCAAAGTGGGAGGCTCACTTTTCAAGATATTTAGGAAGTTAGTTTAGTTTCTTAGTCGATTTCCTCGTCGGCCTCATAGCCACCCATCTCGCGGATCGCGTTCTTGAGCATGGTGTGCTGCTGGAACAGGTGGTTAACGGGCACCTCGTCAACGGTATAGTCGTGCTGTGGGCTCTTGAGGAAGAAGCTCAAGAAGCGCTGAGTGCCGTAGCGTCCTGCACGGTGGGCGAGGTCCATGAGCAAGCACAGGTCAAGACACAGAGGTGCTGCGAGGATAGAGTCGCGGCACAGGAAGTTGATCTTGATTTGCATGGGATAGCCCATCCAGCCAAAGATGTCGATGTTGTCCCAACCCTCTTTGTTGTCGTTGCGGGGAGGATAGTAGTTGATGCGCACTTTGTGGAAGATGTCGCTGTAGAGGTCGGGCTGGTCTTCGGCAACGAGAATCGACTCGAGGGTCGAGAGCTTGCTCACCTCTTTAGTGCGGAAGTTGGCGGGCTCGTCGAGCACGAGGCCGTCGCGGTTACCCAGAATGTTGGTCGAGAACCAGCCGCTCATGCCGAGCATGCGGGCACCGATAATAGGAGCGAAACCGCTCTTGACGAGGGTTTGACCAGTCTTGAAGTCCTTGCCGGCGATGGGCACCTTGGTCTCCTCGCTCAGTTGCCACATTGCGGGGATATCGACGGTGGTGTTAGGAGCACCCATGATGAATGGGCAGTCCTCCTTGAGTGCTGCGTAGGCATAGCACATTGATGGCGAGATGTGGTCAACATCATTGGCCTTCATGGCAGCCTCGAGCTGGTCAAGCTTATAGTGTACGTTCTTGTCGGGAGCAACGTAGATTTCGGTAGATGCAGCCCAGAGGACAACAACGCGGTCCACGCCAGTCTCTTTCTTGAAGTTGCGTATGTCTTCGCGCACCTGCTCCATCATGTCCCAGCGGTCTTTGCACTGCTTCACGTTGTCGCCGTCGAGGCGCTTAGCATAGTTCTTGTCGAAAGCGGCCTTGAGGGGCTTAATCTTGAGAAGCTCGTCCTTTACAGGCTCGATGTCTTTCTCTTTGAGCACCTCGGCGTTGAGGGCGCTCTCGTAGGCATTAGCTGGATATACATCCCAAGCGGCAAACACGATGTCATCGAGTTTTGCCAGCGGTACGATGTCTTTGTAGTGCAAGTATTTCTTGTTTTCGCCGCGGCCAACGCGGATTTTGTCATACTGAGTCATTGAGCCAACAGGCTTTGCCAGACCCTTGCGGGCCATCATAACACCAGTCATGAATGTGGTGCTCACTGCACCAAGTCCTACTACCATGATACCTAATTTGCCGGTAGCGGGTTTAACGTTTGGATTACTCATAGTAAATAAATTTTATCGTTCTGTTAGTTTATTATTCTCGTTTTTGCGCTTTTTAGCGAAAAAAGCGGTGTAAAGGTACTGCCTTTTTCTATACTACAAAAGAAAATAACAAACTTTAATCGTTAAATATACAAAACAATGCTGCCATTTTGCAAATTTAACCAAAAATTCACAGATAAAACCCTGACTATAGCCAAAAAACCATAATGCTACCCCGCCCAATTAAACCATAAAAACGCTCAAAAACTGGAAAATTATTAAAATAAAGCACCCGAGTTCGCTTGGCTCGGGCGCTTGCTGTAAGATGAGGAGTTTTATGTTTTTTATATCCTTATGTCTAAAAAACGAGATAGTGGCACCTCGCTTAGCGATTTGATGGTGTTAGGATGGGTTTGGGCGTCTTCGTCGGGAGTCCAGCCTTTGCCTTTGAGCCACAGGACTTGGCAGCCTATTGACTCGGCGGGGAGGATGTCTTTCTTGAGGCTGTCGCCAATGACGAGGACTTCGCCAGGCTCCATCTCGAGCACATCAACGCCTAGCTTAAAGATGACGGGATTAGGCTTGCGCACACCCACCACGGCGCTCTCGATGACACCTTTAAAATACTTGCGCAGGTCGAAGTCGCGCAGCACGCTATCGACGTTGCCGTAGAAGTTGCTCACAAGCATCATGGGGTAGTGCTGGCTCAACAGCTCAAGCACTGGTCGTGCCTCCTCGATGCTGGAACGTGCCGCGTCGTAGCAATACTGGGCAATCTGCTGCGCTAGTGGCTCGATGTCGTCGCATTGCAGGTGCCCTTTGTCAATGAGGTCTTGCAGCTCGATGCGCATCTTCTTGAGCAGCAAGTCGTGGAAGTTGTCGTTGGGGAGGATGTGGCGCACTCGTGCGAGTTCGCGCTCAGCCATCACATAGCTGTCGCGGAACTGCTCTTTGGTGACTGGCACGTCAGCAGCTTGGTATCCATCCCAAATCACTTCGCTCCAATGCACGCCGCGGCTGTCAATCGTGCCGCCGTAGTCGAAGATAATACCGTTTATCATATCACACAGTGTCGCTTTGCTCCACAATGTGTTTCGCACATTGTCAAGTCTACGACTTGTCACTGAAAACTTATCACTTAACACTTAACACTTATCACTTATCACTTATCACTTATCACTTATCACTTATCATTTATCACTTATCACTTATCACTTATCACTTAACACTTATCACTTACCATCGTATTTCCCTGCTTGGAGGTTGGCAGTGAGTTTCTTGCAGATGTTCTCGTGACGCATGATCATGTAGATGAGCAATGAGTTGAGCACTACTAGCTCGAAGACAAAGTACAGCCATGGAATCCTGATTATCACCGAAATGAACATGGCGATGGTGCGTGTGTTGAAGGTGAGGATGTTGGTGTACTTCATCAGCGGCAGACTCAGAGCGCGGAAGTCATCACGGAACTGCTGGGGAGCCATGGCGTCGCCAAACTGGTTCTTAAGCTCGCGGCGGAGGCATTGCATAGCCGGCGTGAGACGTTCCTGATTGGCGGTATAGTTACGATAGAAGAACATGGTGATGCGCTTGAAACCCGACGTGTGCTTGATTTGCTCGTCAAGTTTCTCGGTGCTGTCGAGCTCGCTGCCGCCCTCGCCCTTGAGGAAGTAGAGGTGGAACTGGCGGTAGTAGTCGGCCATAGCGCACTGCAGAGCATGGCTCACTCCAGCGGCAATCGCCAAGGTCCATATTATCCAGTTGTGATGACTGAAGAAGTCGCCGAGCGCGGCGTCGCCAAAGTGCAGCTCGCGGAACACGAGGGCGAAATAGATGGCAAACGCCCAGAAGTCGCCGCTCACGCCGTCGAGGATGCGCCCAATCTGGGAATACTGCTTGGTGAGTCGCGCCAACTGTCCGTCGGCACTGTCGTAGGTGTTTGCCCAGATGATTAGGAAGATGCCCAAGTAGTTGAGCCATATTAGCGGCGAAGCGCCAAAGTAGAGCAGAATACCGCCTGCCACGCCCAGGAAAATCGACGCTATGGTCACGGCATTAGGCTTGATGCTGAGTTTGGAGAACAGCACCGCCCAAGCGAACCCCAGTGGCCTGTAGAACCACAGGTCGAGGCTTTCCTCGGTGTCCATCGACTTGAGCGACTCGTTATATTGTTGTTTTAATTCTTTGAAATTCATTTTTGAGTTAAAGTGTTGCTAGATTATCTAGACCTTCTAGATTTTCTAGATCTGTTATTGATTATGCATTGAATTTCCGCTCTTTGATAATATTGATGATGCGCTTGGCGATGTGGGGTGCGGCGTCGTTGCGGCAGGGCGCAAAGCTGGGCCAGTCGTTGAAGTCGATGATTTTCACGTCGCCGTCGGCGCCCACGATACAGTCGCCGCCATAAATTTCGATGTTCAGCTCGTCGGCGGCATGGTTGCAGATGCTCTTGAGGTTCTTGAGGTCGAACTTCAGCCCCTGCGACTTTCCGTTGATGGCTTCGTGGCCGTACTTGCTGTGACCCTCATCGAAGGGGTAGAACCAGAAGAAATAGTTGGTGCCGCGCACACCGTAGAACTTGATGAGGTCGCCCACGAGATGCACGTTGATGACGGCGCGCTTGATGCCTCGCAGGAAGTACTCTTGCAGCACCTCTTGTGCCTCCTCGCTGTGGCGCACATAGCTCACGTCCTCCTTGTGCATGGCGTGGAAGTCGCCGCGCTTTATCCAACAGCTCTGGAAGCCGCTCTTCTTCAGGCGGTCTTTCACCACCTCGTCGGTGTTTACTATGATGCTGTCGGGGTAGGGTATTCCGTTGCCCAGCAGGATGCGTGTCATGCGCTCCCGGGTGCAGTTCTCGATGCCGAAGCCCGAGTTGATGACCAGTTTCCCATTATTCTCCAGCTTCTGCAGCTTGAGAATTGAGGTGTGCTCACGACACATATTCACGATAATGTCTTCCTTAATGTCGCCATTGTTGAACTGCTCCTCGCTGTAGGTGTTCACGATGCATCCTCGCTTGCGCAGTTGTTCGGCGACGGCATTAAATATTGCTGTGTCGTTGCCAATGTGGTTGGGAGAGTAGGCTCCCGCCCTCATGATTCCCGCAATGTTGATATCGGCCATAGTTATTTAGTTATGAGTAGTCAGTTATGAGTTGTGAGTTTTTCCGTTTCTTATGAGTTGATAAACGCTTGTGCCACTTCGATGTCGCTGGCGTGGTCCACATCGATGATTTTGTCGATGCTGTAGGCCTTGAGCTTCATGCCGGCGGCAATGAGCGCCCGCTGGAAGTTGCGCATACGCGAGATGCCATTCTCAATGCAGTCGTTAAGCACAGGGAATGCCTTGTCGGTCATGGCGTAAACGCCTCCCGAGACGTATTTTGCGCCGTCAAACGGCTCATCGCAGAAGGCTTTGATACTCATGCAGCGGTTCACATCCACATAGAGCGGCTTTTCGTCCTCGATGAAAGGTGTCACAGCCCATAGTCCGTCGTTGCGTGTGTCGGCCTCGAAGGCTGCGATGTAGCGTGCGAAGTCCTCCTCACGGAAGATGGTATCGACCGTAGTGAGGCAGAACTTGCCGGGTTTCATCACCTTGCTCAGTTCCCAGAAGCTGTGCATAGAGCTTGGCGTGGATTTCACTATCACGTTGAGAGGCACGTCAATCTCCACGTTGTCGAGGTATTGCCGCACCTCGGGCATGAAGTCGTTGATGATTACCGAGATGCTCTCGGCATTGCAACGTGTGAATATGTTCATGAGCCTCATTATCATGGGCTTGCCGTTGAGCTCCACTAATGGCTTGGGTTTCTCGACACCCTCTTGCGCCAATCGTGACCCTTCGCCAGCAGCTATTATCGCGTAATGCATAGTTAAAAACAGTTTCTAGTTTTTTCTAGATATCTAGAAATTCTAGATTTTCTAGATATTCTAGGTTTTCTAGGTTTTCTAGGTGTTACACTTATTACTTAACACTTAACACTTATTCCTTATCCTAGCGGTTCTTCGTCTTCTATCTTGGTGAGGTCGAGGACCACGTTGTCTTTGCCCTTGTCGAAGTATAGCTTCTTGAGCGGGTTCTGGTACATCTCGTCGTAGTTTTTTCGGTTGCGGTAGATGTCGATGGCTGTATAGATGGCGTGACGCATCGACAGCTCACTGGCAATGCCTTGTCCGGCGATGTCGTAGCCTGTGCCGTGGTCGGGACTGGTGCGCACGTATGGCAGTCCGGCGGTCACATTCACTCCGTCGTTCATGGCGACGGTCTTGAACGGCGCGAGTCCCTGGTCGTGGTACATGGCAAGCACACCGTCAAAACGCAGGTATTGGTTGGCACCGAAAAATCCGTCGGCAGGGTAGGGACCAAAGCACAAGATTTGGTTGTCGTTGGCCTCTTGGATGGCTGGCTCAATGATTTCTTTCTCCTCGGCGCCTATCACCCCGTTGTCGCCGCAATGCGGGTTGAGGCCTAGCACCGCGATGCGTGGCTTCTGGATGTTGAAGTCGCGCTGCAGCGACTCATTGAAGATGCGCAGTTTCTCCACGATGTCTTCCTTATTGATGCTCTGCGCCACTTTAGCCAGTGGAATATGTGTGGTTACGAGCGCCACTCGCAGTTTGTCGTTGCACAATATCATAAGAGCCTTAGCGCCATCTCCCAGACTGGTCTCAAGATACTCGGTGTGGCCGGGGAAGGAGAATTCTTCGCTCTGGATGTTGTTCTTGTTGATGGGGGCGGTGACGAGCACATCTATGACCCCTTTCTTAAGGTCGCTCACGGCGGCCTCGAGGGCGATGAAGGCGGCGTTGCCGGCTTGCTTGCCGGGCTGGCCGAGTTCGATTTTCACTTCGTCGTTGATGACCTCCACCAAGTTAAGCTGACTCTCTTTCACATATCCCGCGTTGCGTGTGATATTGAGCTGGGTGGTCTGTATTCCCAACGCCTTGCGGTGATAGTTCATAATTTTACTTGAGCCATAGATGATGGGTGTGCACAGCTCCAAGATGTCGTTGCTGGTAAAGCATTTCGTGATGACCTCATAGCCCACACCGTTGGTGTCGCCCTGAGTGATGCCTATGCGTATTTTTCTTTCGTTACTCATTGTGTTTTAGATTGTTAGAGGGTTTGTAGCAAAAGATTTTGCCCTAAAACCCCAAAATAATCGGCTAAATTACTTCTTTTTTGTGAAATAGACAATAATAAGGTGTGGTTTTTCGCCTTTTTGACTTTTTCTGCAAAAAATAAGCTTAAATCTGTTTTAGTTGTGATTTTATTACTAATTTTGTCGTTCAATCATAAAAAAGCTTGCAAAATGAGCGACAGTGTAGTAATTATCCCTACCTACAACGAGAAGGAGAACATAGAGGCAATAATCAAGGCTGTTTTGGGACTCGAAGAGCAGCATCGCTTTGACGTGCTCGTGATTGACGATAACAGCCCCGACGGCACCGCCCAGATAGTGGAACGTCTCATCGAGGAGATTCCCGACCGTGTCAATATCCTGAAGCGCCCGGGAAAGATGGGACTGGGCACCGCTTATATTGCGGGCTTCAAATGGGCACTGGAGAAAGGATACAGCTACATAATTGAGATGGACGCCGACTTCTCTCACCGTCCCGAGGACCTGATACCATTGCAGCATGCCTGCGCCGAGGAAGGCGCCGATGTGAGTGTGGGGTCACGCTATATCTCGGGCGTGAACGTAGTTAACTGGCCTATGAGCAGGGTGCTGATGAGTTATTATGCGTCGGCCTATGTTCGTGTTGTCACCGGCATGAAGGTGCGCGACACTACAGCTGGCTTTGTGTGCTACAAACGCGAAGTGCTCGAGTCTATCAACCTCGACGCGGTGGAGTTTAAGGGATATGCCTTCCAGATAGAGATGAAGTTCACTGCCTACAAGATGGGATTCCGTATCAAAGAGGTGCCTATCGTGTTCATCAACCGTGTGCTTGGCACCAGCAAGATGAGCGGCGGCATCTTCAGCGAGGCACTCTTCGGAGTAGTCAAGCTTCGCTGGCAGAGCATTTTCAACAAAGACCGCTTCATGCGCCAGATGCCTCCTACACACTAAGTTGTTTTCTTTTTAAAGCACACGAATTAAACGAATTAAAACTAATTTTTTACCATTTCCATAACTTATGAAAATTATAGTTCTTGACGGATATGTGGGAAACCCTGGCGACTTGTCGTGGGAACCACTGGAGAGACTGGGCGACGTGACGGTGTATCCACGCAGCAAGCCCGAGGAGATAATTGAGCGAGCCTTGCCTGGTGATGTGTTGCTAACTAACAAGGTGGTCTTTGACCGCAAACTTATAGAGGCTTTGCCAAATCTTAAGTGTATTGGCGTGATTGCCACAGGTTTCAACATTGTGGATCTGGAGGCTGCCAACGAGCGTGGCATCATAGTGACCAACGTGCCCGCTTATAGCACTGCATCGGTGGCGCAAGTGGCGATAGCCCACCTGCTTAACATGACAACTCATGCCGAGCACTACACTCGAGAGGCTCGCGCCGGTGTGTGGAGTCGAAGCATCGACTACACCTATTGCAGCGCACCATTTATCGAACTCGACGGCAAGACAATGGGAATAGTGGGACTTGGAAACATAGGCGGCACGGTGGCACGCGTCTCTGCCGCTATGGGAATGAAGGTGCTCGCCTTTACCAGCAAACCGCAAGATGCATTGCCACATTATATTACTCGTGTAGAGACTCTCGACGATTTGTTCCGTCAATGTGATGTGGTGAGTCTTCACTGCCCACTCACGCCTGAGACGCGAGGTATCGTTAACGCTCGGCGACTGGCAATGATGAAATCTACTGGCATGGTTATCAACACCAGCCGTGGACCTCTAATTGTGGAGGAAGACCTCGCTGATGCTCTGCGAAATGGTGTGATAGCCGCTGCTGCCGTAGATGTCCTCTGCCAGGAGCCTCCCGCAGCCGACAACCCATTGCTCTCCCTTGATAACTGCTATTTCACACCACACATCGGATGGACAAGTCCTGAAGCCCGTCAGCGCCTGATGGATGTTGTGGTAAATAACGTGCGTGCTTTTATGGAAGATCATCCAACTAATGTGGTGAACAATCCATATACACACTAAGCGTTATTAGTTTAAGCACACATATTTTATTAAAGCACACGAATTAAACGAATTTAAACTGATTAAAAAAGAGTCACTTTTTTGGTGACTCTTTTTTAATCAGTTTAAATCGTGTGCTAAAAAAATCAGCGCTTGATGACCTTGGTGGTGGTGCCGTCGGTGTAGCGGATGATGAGGATACCGCTTGCATTCTCGCTCACGCTCTGTCCCTGGGCGTTGTAGATGCCTTCAATCTGGCGACTAGTGACGTTGATGTCATCTATGCTGGTGATTACAGTCTCCTCGCCGCTTGTGGCTACAAAGGTGTAGTTGTCGAAGTAGCGTGGGTCGGTGGGCGCGATTTTTGGCATAATGCCTTGTGTTTCGATATCCCATGCCTCGTTGAGGGTCATCATGCCATACATCTTGTAGAGGTTGCCAGGTTGGATAGTGATGCCACTCATGTTGTTGAGCACGATACTGGTGCCCTGGGGGGCATTGCGGTAGCTGCGCAGCTTGCCGTCGGCATCGCCGTAGCCTTGAAGGTAAATCACCTGTGACGGCATGACAGTGATGCCGTTCTGGTCAATGTAGCTTAGGTTGAAAGTCTCTACCTCGTAATCGATTTGCTCACCTTCAAATTCCTTGATATAGCTAGCTGTGATAATCGGGTTACCGTTCTCAACGCTGTAGGTGCCAATTAGATCTCTATTAGAAATCGTATGACCATTGAAATCGGCAGGTACTACCAGAGCGATGTAGTTGCCCATATTGTCGGTAGCACCCACTTTCTTCGTGTCGCCATCAACAATCTCAAAATCGTTGGCGATTGCCAGCTCGTTGCCCATGATGTACTCCTTGCCGTTGACACCGCTCTCGATAATCGCGGCGAGAGTGGTTGCGGGCTTGAGGTAGTTGATGGTATATACCTTCACGGTGTTGAGGTCGTTGCTGATAACAGCCACGAAAATCTTGTAACCGTCGCGCATCTCAAGCACTTTCTTAACGAGATAGGCGTGATTGCTCACGAATGTGGCGTCGATGTCGCTTTCAGAGACGGTCTCCCCATCAGCGAGTTCGAAGTTGTACTCATAGGTCTCCTGCGAGAATCCAGCCAACGCCTCGCCTTTGATAGTGATACCGGTGATGGCTGCATTATAGACGAGTGCGATGTCATCGACGTATAGTTTGTCGCCACTGGCTCCACCACCAGGAGTGGCATTAGTCGAGAATGTGACTAGTAGAGCTTGTCCATTGATACTCTCGTCTATATAACTGAATGGTACTGTAAACTCCGTCCAATTACTATTGGATGGAATACTAGTGTTCTTAGCGGTAGCAAGTTTGTTGGTATAACTCTTGTCCTCAGGGTCTTGATAGGCAGTGCCGTCGGTGATGATGGCACTCATAGAAGCCAGTGATGAACTTGATTTAGGTGCAAACTTTACCCAGAACTTGAAGGCATCGGGACGGCCGTGCATCACGGTGTAGAAGGGGTCGCCGTTGGCATCGGTGTTGGTGTTGCTGATGTCCATTTTGCTACAGTTGGAGGTGCTTTCGGGAGTTGTACTGCCAGCGTTGAGGCGACCTGTG
>CALDIG010000180.1 GCA_937904375.1 uncultured Prevotellaceae bacterium | reverse complement strand
GAGTCCCTGTGTTATCTCGTGAAGCAGCTCTACAACAAGGGCTTGCTCTACAAGGGCTACACCATCCAGCCCTACTCGCCCGCCGCAGGTACCGGTCTCAGCTCACACGAGCTTAACCAGCCCGGCTGCTACCGCGACGTGAAGGACCAGACCGTGACCGCCGAGTTCACAGTGGTGGACAACGACCACAAGGTGATAGAGACTATCAAAGCCGCTGCCGACGAGAAGTTCCGCGACAACCTGCGCATCCTCGCCTGGACCACCACACCCTGGACTCTGCCAAGCAATACAGCCCTGTGTGTGGGGCAGAAAATCGACTATGTGGCAATCGAGAGCTACAACCCCTATAACGGCACCCCCGCCATCTACCTGATGGCAAAAGCCCGTGTTGCCGCCTATTTCAAGTCCGAAGGTGCCGAGAAGCCCCTCGACGAATACACCGCAGGCGACAAGGTGGTGCCCTACAAGGTTATCGCTGAGTTCAAGGGCAGCGACCTGCTCGACATCAAGTACAAGCAGCTCTTCCCCTGGGTTAAGCCCGTTGACAAGACAGGCGACAAGATAGTGGGCAACGACAACGGTTTCCGCGTCATCCCCGGCGACTATGTCACTTTACAAGGAATATGCCGGCGCGTGGGTGAAGAATGCCTACGACCCCAAGTTCACCGTCAATGGCAAGTATGACGAGGCTGCTGCCACCAAGGCCGAGGACCTCAACATCTATATGTGCATACGCATGAAGCAGGAAGGCACCGCCTTCAAGATTGAGAAGCACGTACACAACTATCCACACTGCTGGCGCACCGACAAACCCGTGCTCTACTACCCTCTCGACAGCTGGTTCATCCGCTCCACCGCATGCAAGGACCGCATGGTGGAACTCAACAAGACCATCAAGTGGAAACCTGAGCACACCGGCACAGGACGCTTCGGCAAGTGGCTCGAGAACCTCAACGATTGGAACCTGAGCCGCAGCCGCTACTGGGGAACCCCACTGCCCATCTGGCGCAGCGAGGACGGCGAGGAGAAGTGCATCGGCAGCATTGAGGAGCTTTACAACGAGATCGAGAAGTCGGTAGCTGCTGGCATTATGGGCGGCAACCCCTTCAAGGACAAAGGTTTCGTGCCTGGCGACTACAGCGAGGAGAACTACAGCAAGATTGACATCCATCGCCCATACGTCGATTACATCACCCTCGTGAGCGACACCGGCAAGCCCATGAAGCGCGAGCTCGACCTCATCGACGTGTGGTTCGACAGCGGCGCCATGCCTTACGCACAGCTGCACTACCCCTTCGAGAACAAAGAACTCGTTGACGAGCGCAAGTTCTACCCCGCCGACTTCATCGCCGAGGGCGTGGACCAGACTCGCGGATGGTTCTTCACGCTGCACGCTATCGCCACTATGGTATTTGACAGCGTGGCTTATAAGGGACTCATCTCCAACGGTCTTGTCCTAGACAAGAACGGCGAAAAGATGAGCAAGCGCAAAGGCAACGCCGTTGACCCATTCGACACCATCGAGAAATACGGCTCCGACCCCTTGCGCTGGTACATGATTTACAACTCGTCACCGTGGGATAACCTGAAGTTTGACACCGCAGGTGTGGAGGAGGTGAGCCGCAAGTTCTTCGGCACTCTCTACAACACCTACTCGTTCTTTGCGCAATATGCCAACGTCGATAACTTCGACCCGGCAGCAACGCAGGTTCCCCTTGAGAAGCGTCCCGAGATTGACCGATGGATAATCTCGCTGCTCAACACCCTCGTCAAGGAGGTCACCGAGCAGTTCAACGACTATGAGCCTACCCGCGCCGCACGCGCTATCAGCGACTTTGTGGGCGAGAACCTCAGTAACTGGTATGTGCGACTTAACCGTCCACGTTTCTGGGCAGGTGAGATGACCGAGAACAAACTCGCTGCTTATCAAACTCTCTACCAGTGTCTTGAGACTGTGGCACGCCTCATGGCACCAGTGGCACCATTCTACAGCGATATGCTCTACCGCGACCTCACCGGCAGTATTAAGTCAGTACACTTGATGCCATACCCCATTGCCGACGAGAGCGTAATCGACAGCGAACTTGAACACCGCATGGACATCGCTCAGAAAGAGACATCTATGGTTCTCGCTCTGCGCCGCAAGAAGAATATCAAAGTGCGCCAACCGCTCACTGCGATTATGATTCCCATCACCGACGACAAGCAGCGTGCTGACATCGAAGCCGTGAGCGACCTCATCACAAGCGAGGTTAACGTAAAAGGCATCAAGTTTGTGGGCAACGACGAAGGCATACTTGTCAAGAAGGTGAAACCCGACTTCAAGAAACTTGGTCCCAAATATGGCAAGATTATGAAGGCACTCGCCACTCAGCTCACCACGCTCCCACAAGCCGACATCATCAAATTTGAGCAGGATGGCTCCATCAAGCTCATGGTAGATGACCAAGAGGCGGTTGTCGATTTGGCTGATGTGGAAATCATCAGCGAGGATATCCCCGGATGGCTCGTCGCCAATGAAGGCAACCTCACCGTGGCACTCGACATCACCATTACCGACGAGCTGCGCCGCGAAGGTATGGCACGCGAATTGGTGAACCGCATCCAGAACGTGCGCAAGAGTTCCGGATTTGAGATTACCGACAAAATCAACGTGGTAATAGCACCCGATGAGCGCACTAACCAGACAATAGCCGAGTTCCATGACTACATAGCAGGGCAAGTGCAGGCCCTATCGCTCACCGTGGGTGAAGTGTCAGCCGATGCAATTGAGCTTGACATGGACGGATGGACACTTAACATCAAAGTTGACAAAGCATAAGAATAACCCGCATAACGATGAATGACGAGTAAACACTTGGCTTGTCAACTCGTTTACTCGTCAACTCGTTTACTAAAAAAAGAATATTATGGCTACAGAACAAGAAAAAAACCGTTACAGCGACGAGGAACTGCAGGAGTTCAAAGCAGTGATTCTTGAGAAATTAGAAATAGCTAAGTCCAACTACGACCAGTTGATGGCAAGAATTCAGTCCGACGAGTCGAGAAACAGCTTCAACATGCTCGAAGAAGGTGCTAACACTATGGTGCAGGAAGAGGCTAGCCAGCGCGCGGCACGCCAGCAGGACTTCATCAACAAGCTCCAGGCCGCCCTCGTGCGCATCGAGAACAAGACTTACGGCATCTGCCGTGTCACAGGCAAGCTCATCCCCAAGGGGCGCCTCATGGCAGTGCCACACGCCACCCTCTCGGTAGAAGGCAAGGAAATTGAGCAGCAGAGGAAGAACAAACGCTAACTTCATCGCCAAAGGTAATGAAAAAAATATCTAATGGATGGCTGGCGACAATTCTTATCGCCACCGTCATTATTCTTGACCAGGCTTCAAAAATCTACGTCAAGACGCACTTCTTCCTCGGTGAGCAAATAGATGTGACCTCGTGGTTCAAGATTATTTTCATCGAGAACAATGGCATGGCCTACGGCATGGAGCTGGGCAGCAAGATGGTGCTTACTTGGCTAAGAATCATCTTCTCGGGGCTGTTTATCTACTACCTCGTCAAGATTAGGAAGCGCACCGACCTGCCGCGTGGATTTGTGGTGTGTGTGTCGCTGATCACCGCAGGAGCCATTGGCAACGTCATCGACTGCATAGCCTACGGACAGCTATTTAACGACCCCGCCGCACCCGAAGTGGCACAGTTCCTGCCAAGCGAGGGAGGATATGCCTCAATCTTCAACGGCAAAGTGGTGGATATGATGCAATTCCCACTCGCCGAGTGGGACTGGCCCGAGTGGATGCCCTGGATAGGCGGCAAGCACTATCTGTTCTTCCAACCGGTGTTTAACGTCGCCGACGCTTGTCTCACCACAAGCATCTTTGCCATCATCATTTTCTACCACAAGCA
Organism: uncultured Prevotellaceae bacterium; assembly: GCA_937904375.1. Taxonomy (GTDB): domain Bacteria; phylum Bacteroidota; class Bacteroidia; order Bacteroidales; family Muribaculaceae; genus Sodaliphilus. The sequence goes on along the minus strand of CALDIG010000180.1, from coordinate 16,272 downwards.
TCTTCTCTCTGACAAGAAGGACAAAGACAAGGAAGACGACGAGAAGAAGGACGACGAGAAGAAGGACGAGGAAAAGTAATCCTAAAGTGTAGCAGATATGCACAAATCGCCGACCATTATCGTATTACTCATACTTGCTGCAACCATCTTCATTGGCTGCAGCAAGACTCCTGACGGAGTAATCAACGAAAAAGACATGGCGCATGTGCTTGCCGACTTCGCCAAAGCCGAAATGCTCATTGAGCAGAAGCCCGATCTCTTCCCCGACGACTCAGCCAAGTTGCTCCTTAAACAGTCGATACTCAAGAAATATGACGCCGACCTGGCAATGTACGACTCCTCACTGGTGTGGTATGCCCACAACCTGAAGATTTATTCCGAGGTTCATGACAAGGCTATTGAGATTCTTGAGAAAGAAACCAACAACGGCAATGCAGTTCACACCACCACTCCAGCCAACAATTATGCCGCTAACCAAAACAGCAAAGCCCGACGCTATTTCCCAACCTCGGGCGACAGCGCCAACGTGTGGAAAGAACCACAGCAATGGATTCTCACAAACGCCATGAGAGACGGATTCATCAAGTTTGACTATACCCCCGACAACGACAGCCGCAAGGGGGACAAATACACCCTAAGTTTCAAGATGTCAAACTTTGGCAATGCAATATCAATGCTTGTCGCCATCGACTATCAGGATGGATGCACTTCTTACATTAACAGAACGGCGCAAGCTAACGGGTGGATAGAAAACGCCATTCAAGGCGACTCCACAAAAATCATCAAGCGCATTTACGGCTTCATTAAATACAAGACGCGACCTCACGGCATAACTTTCATCGACAGCACCTACCTGCTGCGAACACACTTCGACCAAGGCAGTTACAGCACCATATCGCAACGCATCGTGGGACCAAAAGCGATTATTGAGCAACAGAATGAGGAGGAGGCACAAATCGAAAGCGCCACCACTCCCCCACCTGTTAACCAACCGCAAAACGACATTTCCTCATCGCAGCAACCACAGCGCGGCAACCCGCCACCCGTCAACTATCCAGGGCGACCAGCTGGCTCTTACCCTGGACGACCGGCACCGACTGTGCAAGGCTCCTACAAGCCTAAACCTGGTCTCAACAAGCCGTCAGTACCCCGACGGGGAACTATCCCTAACCCCAATGGCGATCACCTGCCACGACCAGTCCCTACTGACAAATAACTCCGACCAACATGAAGCGATATATCTCTAACTACACGATTCTCGGCAATGGCGAGGAGGTTATCAACCACATCACCACTGTGGGTGATGACGGCACGCTAATCTCGATTAATCCTTTTGACCGCGAACTCGGCAACACCGTCTATGTACCTCAGCCATTATGCGTTGTCGCTGCCAGCGAATTAAAGCTCATAGAGAGCATTTTTCATGAATGTGCCTCGCGACAGCAGTTGAAGCAAAAACTTGCAGCGCTCAGCGCTTCCCATCCGCAACAAGGAGAGGCAGTAGCTGTGTTGCAACTTAATTTCGCACAAAACAGTGTTAATCAAATATAAAGAACAAATATTATCGTTTTTAGTTGACGAGCGAACGAGCTGACGAGCTGACGAGACAAGTGTCAAGCTACTAAATACCTTTGCCTCGTCAGCTTGTTCCTTGTCAGCTTGTTAGCTCCAATACATTATTTAGTAATATGGACCAAATAGAAAGAATCAAAACAATGGAGGAGCACCTCGACAAGGCTTCTCATGCAGTGAAAGCGTTGAGCGACGCCCTCGACCTCTACACCGAGGCGATGGAGTCGATAGAGACAATCGACGACTATCTCGTTAGCGACGAATGGCAGCAGGACTTCAACGACAGTGAGGCAGGACATCTGCCTAAAGACCTAAAGTGTGGTGTACTGAGCGAAGACGGAATCTGGAACGTCATCGACACAAACCGCGAGCTCCAAGCACAAATGCTAGAAATCGTCGCCACACACCTCCGTCACGATTAACCCCACAGAGTGGAGAGTGGAGAACGAAATATGTCGAACGTAAAACGTGGAACGAAAAGCTGCCTTCCTCTTTCCACCTTCCACCTTCCACCTCCCACCTTCCACCATAAACTAATAACTATAAACTGTGAACTACAAACTATTAATAGAGATGCTCACATCATTTCCTGCCGATGAGCTGTACCGGCAGGCCGACAGGGTGAGGCTAGAAGCGGTAGGCAACGAGGTGCATCTGAGGGGACTGATAGAGTTCTCCAACATCTGCCGCAACGACTGCCTCTATTGTGGACTCAGGCGTGGTAACGAAAAGGTGAAACGATACCACATGACCGAGGAGGAGATAATCGAAACGGCAACAAAAGCCGCCGAGATAGGGTTTGAGACAATAGTGCTGCAATCGGGAGAAGACCTCTACTACAACACAAAGCGGATGTGCCGCATCATTAAGGAAATAAAGAAACTCGATGTGGCGGTGACATTAAGCATTGGCGAGCGCAGTCCTGATGAATACAAAGCCTTTCGTGAGGCTGGTGCTGACCGATACCTCATGCGCATCGAGACCACCGACCGAGACCTGTATCACAAACTTAACCCGGGCATGAGCTGGCAGCACCGATATGAGTGCCTCATGACGATAAAAGAACTAGGCTATGAACTAGGGTCAGGGATAATGGTGGGGCTGCCGGGGCAAACCATCGAGTCTATTGCCGACGACCTGATGTTCCTCAAGGAGATAGGTGTCGATATGGCGGGCATTGGACCATTTATACCTCATCAGGAGCCTCCTCTGGCGAATGAAGGGGGAGGTAACCTAGAACTGGCACTGCGCACCATGGCTGCCATGCGACTGCTCATGCCCGACATCAACATCCCAGCAACCACCGCAATGGAGAGCCTGCACCCACAAGGTAGGATTATGGCACTAAAAGCCGGTGCCAATGTGGTGATGCCTAACGTCACCGAAGGCGAATACAGGAAACTCTACGCTCTATACCCTGGGAAAATCTGTGTCAACGACACGCCCGTCCACTGCCGCAGCTGCATAGGAATGAAGATACAAGCCATTGGACGAACAATAGGCAAAGGAAAAGGCAGCCACAGAGTATTAAAGGTGGGTTCTATAAATTAATTGAGATGGATTTTGATTTTATGTCGGGTAGATTTTTTCTTAAAGTTGAAGAATAGTAGCGGGCTACATTTCAAGAGTTTAAGTAAAAATATGCCGACAGAAAACAAAATACAGCCAACACATATTATTACTTTTTCTTAATTTATAGAACCCACCTATAATAATCCTGAAAAGCCTTCCGTGCCTGTGTCACATTATCGGAAACAGGCCGTAGAGCAATCCATCGATGCGTTCGGTGACTTTGGCGAAGTCCTCGGGGCGGTCGCCGAATTTGCAGTTGTCGCCGTCGATGATGATGAGCTTGCCGTCGTAGTCCTCTATCCATTTCTCGTAGAGTCGCTCCAGGCCTTGCAGGTAGTCGAGGCGTATGGTCTGCTCATACTCGCGCCCTCGCTTCTGAATCTGTCCCACGAGCGTGGAGATGCTTGAGCGGATGTAGATCATCAGGTCGGGCATCTCTACCAGCGACATCATGAGCTGGAACAAGTCCTGATAGGTGTCGAAGTCGCGGTCGCTCATCTTGCCCTGGTTGTGGAGGTTGGGGGCGAAGATGCATGCGTCCTCAAAGATGGTGCGGTCCTGGATTATCACCTTGTCGCTCTTGGAGATTTCCACCACATCCTTAAATCGCTTGTTGAGGAAGTAGATTTGCAGGTTAAACGACCATCGCTCCATGTCGTCGTAGAAGTCGGCGAGATAGGGGTTGTTAGTCACCGACTCAAATCGTGGCTCCCATCCGTAGTGCTCGGCGAGCATTCGGGTCAATGTGGTCTTGCCACAACCTATGTTTCCTGATATTGCTATGTGCATAACTTTTTAAGTGTTAAGTTTTAAGTGTTAAGTTTTAAGTGTTAAGTTTTAAGTGTTAAGTGATAAGTGTTAAGTGTTAAGTAAGTGACTAGAACGTCTAGATAATCTAGAAATTCTAGAATGATTAGAAAAATAGTTAACAATTAATAAATAACTGATTATGAAAAATTTAGTAGTATCATCAGGTGCGGGCATCAGTGCCGAGAGTGGTGTGAAGACTTTCCGCGATGCCGATGGCCTGTGGGAGAACTATCCCGTGATGGATGTTGCAAGCCACGACGGTTTCCTGCGCGACCCAGCGCTCATCCACAAGTTTTACAATATGCTCAGGGAAAAGCTGATTGATGCCAAGCCCAATGCCGCCCACTACGGGCTTGTGGAGCTTGAGAAGTATTTTAATGTGAACGTCATCACCCAGAACGTTGACGACCTGCACGAGCGAGCTGGCTCGAAGAATGTGCTGCACCTGCATGGCGAACTGATGAAGGTGCGTTCGCTAAGACATGAGGAGCGCGTTTATGCGCTGCCTTGCGACAAGCTCACCGACAAGGGCCTCGAGACCAGTGTCGACACCCGTGACCCATACGGCGATCCAGTGCGACCACACATTGTCTTCTTCCAAGAGGCAGTGCCCAATATGGACCAGGCGTGCGTTCTGGCGCAAGATGCCGACGTGTTTGTGGTTATCGGCACCTCACTTGTGGTGTATCCAGCTGCGTCGCTGCTGCACTATGCTCCTCGCAATGCCGAGGTCTATTACATCGACCCTCGCCCCAGTGCCGTGCCAAGTTATGTCCATGTCATCCCCAAACCAGCCACCGAGGGTGTTAAAGAGTTGATTGAAATTCTCACGAAGTAATTATTGGTGGATATTAGGTGAGAATAACGCAAAATTCCTTATCTTTGCAGTTTGAAAATTTCCAATAACTAAATAATTTTATATGCAAGACGAGAAAGATTTACAGCAACCTCAGGAGAACGTTGAGATTCCCGAAAACTCGTTGCAGGAGCCGGCGCAAGCCGAGCTGCCCGACGGTGTGATTGACGGAGATCAAGTAGAACTTCCTGAGAACGCCTTCCGACCACTGAAGGAAGGTGAGAAGTATGTTCCCATTCTTCGTCCCGAGAAGAACTATCCCGAGGTGACACCCTACTCGGTGACGCTGGGATTGATTATGGCGGTGATTTTCAGTGCCGCCGCTGCCTATCTGGGACTGAAGGTTGGACAAGTGTTTGAGGCGGCAATACCCATCGCGATTATCGCGGCAGGTATCGCCAGTGTCACCAAGCGCAAGAATTCGCTTGGCGAGAATGTGATTATCCAGTCGATAGGTGCCGCCAGTGGTATCGTGGTGGCTGGTGCCATCTTCACCCTGCCGGCTCTCTACATCCTGCAGGCGAAGTACCCCGAGATGACCGTCAACTTCCTGGAGGTGTTCCTCAGTTCCTTGCTTGGTGGTCTGCTGGGCATTTTGTTCTTTATCCCCTTTCGCAAATACTTCGTGAAGGAGAAACACGGCGACTTCCCGTTCCCCGAGGCAACAGCAACCACTCAGGTGCTTGTTCAGGGTCAGAAGGGCGGCGACCAGGCGAAGCCACTACTTATTGCCGGACTTGTTGGCGGTATATATGACTTCCTGATGAGCTCTTTCGGATGGTGGAAAGAGGTGCTCTCAACCTCTGTTATTCCGTCAATGCAAAACTTTATTCATGAGACAAAATTGCTCTTCAAGGTGAATATCAGTGCCGCGACTCTAGGTCTAGGTTACATCATTGGCTTGAAATACAGCTTCATTATATTTGCCGGTAGCGCATTGATGTGGTGGGTTGTAGTGCCCTTGTTTGCCGAGGTGAGTCCAACACTGGCGGCTCTCGACCCCGACACAATTTTCACCCAATATGCCCGCCCGATAGGTATCGGCGGCATCGCCATGAGCGGTATCATTGGCATCATCAAGTCGTGGGGCGTTATCAAGAATGCCGTGGGACTTGCCGGCAAATCGTTCAAGAAAGGCGGCGAGGTAGAGAAACCCGAGCGCACCCAGCGCGATATTTCGATGAAGGCACTGGTGTTTGCGCTCTGTGCCGCACTGGTGGTGACATTTGTGTTCTTCCTTGTGGGAGTGATTCACAGTCTGCCACAGACCATTGTGGCGTTCTTGGTTGTAGTGGTTATCGCTTTCCTGTTCACGACAGTGGCTGCCAACGCTATCGCTATCGTTGGTAGCAATCCTGTGAGCGGCATGACCCTGATGACGCTGATTATAGCCTCGGGCATCTTCGTGGCGGTAGGCCTCAGCGGATGGCAAGGCATCGTGGCGTCGATGATAATCGGCGGTGTGGTTTGTACGGCCCTCTCGATGGCTGGCGGCATGGTAACCGATATGAAGATTGGTTACTGGATTGGTACCACACCTGCCAAGCAGCAGACCTGGAAGATGCTCGGCACCGTGCTCTCGGCTGCTACCGTGGGCGGTGTGATGATTATCTTGAACAAGACCTACGGATTCTATGCCGATGCAGTGCCAGGCGAGGATCCTCTCGTAGCACCTCAGGCCAACGCCATGGCTGCCGTTATCGACCCATTGATGACAGGTGGTGCCACTCCGTGGATGTTCTACATCTGTGGTGCTATCTTGGCTTGTTTGCTCAACTGGCTTAAGGTGCCTGCCCTGCCTTTCTCGCTGGGTATGTTCATCCCCTTCCAGCTCAATACTCCGCTGCTCATTGGCGGTATCGTCAGTTGGTTTGTGAGCACTCGCAGCAAAGACGAGAAAGTCAACAAGGCTCGCATGGACAAGGGTACCCTCATCGCCAGCGGTTTCATCGCCGGCGGTGCCCTGATGGGTGTGGTGAGTGCCGCGATGAAGTTTGGAGGATTCAAATACACAAGTCCGCTTAGCGACAGCCTCTCAAGCATTTTAGGTCTTGTGGTATATATCGCTTTGATTATCTACTTCGCTGTATCTTGCCTTCGTGCCAAGAAAGCAGAGTAATTTAATGACGATATAGCATAGCTTTTTTGCTGGCGAGTGCTGTTGGGTTCTCGCCAGCGATTTTTTTTACGCCAATTGACTGCTAAAATGTGGTGATTCGGCAAATTTTGCCTACCTTTGCACCCAAAATTGATAATATGGCAACTTTCAAAGAACTTGGCGTGCGCGACGACCTGCTGCGCGCTATCGAGATGATGGGCTACGAGAAACCCATGCCCATCCAGGAAATGGTTATTCCGCATCTGCTCAACGAGGAGACCGACGTGGTGGGTCTGGCTCAGACCGGCACCGGCAAGACTGCCGCTTTCGGTCTGCCTATGCTGCAACGCATCGACACCACATCGCAAGAGACTCAGGCGCTGATTCTCGACCCCACGCGTGAGTTGTGCTTGCAGACTAAGACCGACCTCGAGGACTATTCTCGCTATATTGATGGACTGAAAATCGTGGCGGTGTATGGCGGTGCAAGCATCGAGTCGCAAATCAAGGCGGTGAAGCGCGGAGTGCAGGTGATCGTGGCAACTCCAGGGCGCTTGCAGGATCTCATCAGGCGTGGCGTGGTGAAACTCGACGCTGTCCGCACCGTCATCCTCGACGAGGCCGACGAGATGCTCAACATGGGCTTTATCGACGACATCAACGAAATCTTGAGTCATGTGCCCGATGAGCGCAAGATGCTGCTCTTCAGTGCCACTATGCCTCGTGAGATTGCCAATATCGCTAAGGACTATATGCACGACCCTGTGGAGTTTGTCGCTGGCACCCGCAACGAAGGCTCGGCAAACGTGCGCCACATATATTATATGGTGAAGGCGAGCGACAAGTATCTTGCCCTAAAACGAATCGTCGATTACCTGCCTCGCATCTACGGCATCGTCTTCTGCCGCACCCGTGCTAGCGCGCAAGAGGTGGCTTCGCAGCTTATACAAGACGGATATGACGCCGACGCTCTGCATGGCGACCTGTCGCAGGCGCAGCGCGATGCCGTGATGAAGAAGTTCCGGGAGCGCAACCTGCAGCTGCTTGTCGCCACCGACGTGGCGGCGCGTGGCCTCGACGTTAACGACCTCACCCACATCATCAGCTACAGCCTCCCCGACGACAACGACATCTACAACCACCGCAGCGGGCGCACCGGGCGTGCAGGAAAGACGGGTATATCTATTGCCATCATCCACAGTCGTGAGCGCAACAAGCTCAAGCAGATAGAGAAGCAGATTGGTAAGGAATTTGAGCGCCGCGAGGTGCCCAAAGCCGAGGAAATCATCGAGAAGCAGCTCTTCAACCTTGCCGACCGTCTTGAGAATGTGGAGGTGCATGAAGAGGAAATAGCCCCCTATCTGCCCAACGTGCTCAAGAAACTGTCATGGCTCAGCGGCGAGGATGTGGTGAAGCGATTGCTGTCGATGGAGTTTAACCGTATGCTCGATTACTATAAGAAAGCCCCGGTGCTCGACATCGTGCCCGAGAAGAAAGAGCGCAAGCGTGGCGAGAAGAAGGAGCGCACACGCAAGCCTAACGGCGAGAAAGACCGCCGCACTGGTGAGGAAGGTTATGAGCGAGTGTTCATCAACGTGGGCAAGAGCCACGGCTTCTATGCTCCAGACCTGATTCGCATGATAAACGCCACCGAAGGCGGCAAGAACGTGGGAATAGGGCGCATCGACTTGTTGACCAACTACTCGCTCTTTGACGTGCGGCATGGCGAGGCTCACAAAGTCATCAACGCCTTGCGTAACAGCGAATTCTATGGCAAACGCCTACATCTCGAGATTGCTGATATCAACAAGGACTATGCCTCAATCACCTATGAGGGAGAAGTGAAAAAGAACCGAGCCGAGCGACGCAGGGAGAAGTTCAGAGCAATGGAGCGTGAGCGTGAACGCCGCCGCAGCGACCGTCGCACCCGACGCGACTCCGAGCGAGGCTTCAAAAAACGCGGCAAGAGGACAAGTAAACGAGTAAACAAGTAAACAAGTAAACAAGCAGAATGTTTTTCTAACTGCTCGTCAACTTGTCAACTTGTTAACTTGTCAACTAAAAACGAGACAAGTTCATGAAAAAAGGAAAACGAAGGAAGTAATACTCAATATATAATAACATAGGCAACGAAATCTCGTTGCCTATGTTGCATATAGAAGTCAAATAAATCTGGAAAATAATCTTTATCCCGAATCGGTCATTTGGGGTTATCCCTTGAGTGCCGCCAGTGTCTCTTGCAGGGTGGCGATTTTGCTTTGTGCGTCGGCTTGTTTTTTGCGCTCGGCGGCTACCACTGCCTCGGGGGCGTTGGCGACAAAGCGCTCGTTGCTGAGTTTCTTCTCCACGCTGGCGAGGAAACCCTGTGTGTATTGCAGTTCCTTCTCGAGTTTCTCAATCTCCTCGGCAACGTTGATATTGTCATGCAAAGGAACAGCAAACTCAGTAGTTCCCACCATAAACGAAGCAGCAGTGGGGTCTTTACTCTCAACCTTCTCGATGGTGTCGAGGCCAGCGAGTTTGAGGATAATGGGCTGGTAAGCGTTGTTCCACTCGGCATTAGCCACTTGCAGCTGGAGCATAGTCCTTTGGGCGATATTCTTGCTGGCACGCACGTTGCGCACGGCAGTGATAATCTCTCGGGCCTCGGTCATCGCTTTGATGATGTTAGCGTCAATGGGCTGTGCTTCAGGAACGATTGCATACATGATGCTCTCGCCTGGTTTGCGCTCGCTGATGTGCTGCCACAACTCCTCGCTGATGAACGGCATGAAGGGGTGGATGAGGCGCAGAAGCACATCGAAGTAGTTGAGGGTGGCGTCAAGTGTGGCACGGTCGATGGGCTGCTGGTAGGCAGGTTTCACAATTTCTAGATATAGTGCCGAGAAGTCCTCCCAGAACAGGCGGTAGATTGCCATAAGAGCGTCGCTGATGCGGAACTTGGTGTAGAGGTCCTTCATCTCGGCGATGGTGCTGTTGAGTTGTGCCTCGAACCACTCAATGGCGAGACGGCTATGCTCGGGCTGCTCAATGTCGGCTACATCCCATCCTTTAACGAGACGGAACGCGTTCCAAATCTTGTTGTTGAAGTTGCGGCCTTGTTCGCACAGTGCCTCATCAAAGAGAATGTCGTTGCCAGCAGGAGCGCTGAGCATCATGCCCATGCGCACGCCGTCGGCGCCAAACTTGTCCATCAACTCGATTGGGTCGGGACTGTTGCCAAGCGACTTCGACATCTTGCGGCCAAGTTTGTCGCGCACGATGCCAGTGAAATACACGTTGCGGAACGGCATGTCGTTAACATATTCATATCCGGCCATAATCATGCGAGTTACCCAGAAGAAGATAATGTCGGGAGCGGTCACAAGGTCAGTAGTGGGGTAGTAGTACTTGATTTCTTCGTTGCCAGGGTTGCGGATGCCGTCGAAGAGCGAGATAGGCCACAGCCATGAGCTGAACCAGGTGTCAAGGGCATCCTCGTCTTGGCGAAGGTCATCGAGAGTGATGTTCTCGTAACCAGGCATCTGATGAGCCTTCTCCAGTGCTTCCTCTTTTGTTAGAGCAACCACAAACTTCTCTTCCTCATCGCTCGATGGCAGGAAATAGGCAGGGATGCGGTGCCCCCACCACAACTGGCGGCTGATGCACCAGTCTTGTATATTCTCGAGCCAGCTGCGATAGGTGGCTTTGTACTTGGGCGGGAAGAACTTGATGTTATCGTTCATTACTGGTGGCAGAGCGAGGTCAGCAAAGTGCTGCATCTTAATGAACCACTGCATGCACAGGCGAGGCTCTACGGCAGTGTCGCTGTTACGCTCGCTGTAGCCCACCTTGTTGACATAGTCCTCAACTTTCTCCATAAGGCCAGCGTTCTCAAGGTCAACAACGATGACTTTGCGCACCTCCTCACGAGTCATGCCCACATAGAGTGGCGACTGCTCGCTGATTGTGGCATCAGCATTGAAGATGTCGATAGTCTCGAGGTTATGGTTCTTGCCGAGCATGTAGTCATTGACATCGTGCGCGGGAGTCACTTTGAGGCAACCAGTACCAAACTCAATGTCAACATAGCGGTCCTCGATAACGGGAATCACACGGTTCACGAGAGGCACAATAACCTTCTTTCCCCTGAGCCACTGGTTCTTGGGGTCTTTGGGGTTGATGCACATCGCAGTATCGCCCATGATTGTCTCAGGACGGGTGGTGGCGACCACTGCATAGCGGCGGCCTTGAGAGTCTCGATGCACGATTTCGCTTATGCGTTCTTCCTCCTTGCAAGGCATAGTGCAAGCAAGCTTGCTCTCTGCTCTTGCTTCGTTCGTCAGTTCGCCCTCGGCGCCAGTCTCTCCGCTCATGTCATCATCGGCAACATAATACTTAAGGTAATAGAGCTTGCTCTGCTCCTCACGGTATATTACCTCCTCGTTGCTCAATGCTGTCTGGGCTTTGGGATCCCAGTTCACCATGCGCAAGCCGCGGTAGATGAGATCTTTATTGTAGAGGTCAACAAAAACTCTCAGCACGCTCTCGCTGCGGATTTCGTCCATTGTGAAGGCGGTGCGGCTCCAGTCGCATGATGCGCCGAGTTTGCGCAGCTGCTGCAAGATGATGCCGCCGTGCTCGTGGGTCCAGTCCCAAGCGTGCTTGAGGAATTCGTCACGAGTGAGGTCGGTCTTCTTGATGCCCTGCTCGGCGAGGCGTTTTACCACTTTGGCCTCGGTAGCAATACTGGCGTGGTCGGTGCCTGGCACCCACAGCGCATTCTTGCCCTCCTGACGTGCGCGGCGCATGAGTATGTCCTGGATGGTGTTGTTGAGCATATGGCCCATGTGAAGCACACCGGTGACGTTGGGTGGTGGAATCACGATAGTGTAAGGTTCGCGCTCATCGGGCACCGACTTGAATAAGTCGTTGTCAATCCAATACTTATACCATTTGTCCTCAACCGCTTTAGGGTCGTACTTAGTAGCCAAAGTGTTCATATTACTTATTGAATGTAGATTAAAAATTTTTTTAAGCTGCAAAGTTACTAAAAAGTTTTTAGTTGTTAGTTATTAGCTTTTAGTTTTTTTACGTCTCAAAAAAATGCTATAAATAAGAAAGCTTTGTATCTCAGTACTTTAACACTCCTTCTTCTCTTAAAATCTTTTCGATTTCGAGTTGTAGGGTCCAGCGGTCAACTGTGCTTTGGTTCTCGAGCATGATGACGTTGACGCGGCTGCGCTCGTATTTTGCAGCGTAAGCTTGGAAGCCTCCGTTGTCGCCGGTGTGGTAGATTTTCACCTCTCGGCCCGGTGTCTTGTCGATGAACCATCCGTAGCCGTACCAGGTGTTGTCACGGTTTTGGTATCCGCTCCACTTGCTGCCGGTGACCTTGGTGTGAGGGGTGTAGGCTTTCTGCTTTGACGATCGTTTCACAATGATGTTGCGTCGCAGAGCGTTCTCCCACTTGAGGAAGTCGTGGGTGGTGGTGTAGATGCCGCCGTCGGCTTTGGTGGCGAAGAATGTCTCCTCGCCGTAGTCGCATTCCGCCCAGTGCATGCCTCGAGCGTCAACGTAGTCGTTCTCCACCTTCTCGCGCTTCTTGGCATAGTCGCTGTCGCTGCCGCTCACCTCGGCGTCTTGGTTCACGATATAGCCGTGCGCCATGTGAGGAATATTTGCCTCGGGAGTGAAATACTGCACATTCTCCATCCGAGCGCGGTCGAAGATGTATTTCTTCTGGAAATCAACGAATTTCATGCCGGTTTTCATCTCCACGAGGAAGTAGAACAGGTCGAAGGTGGGGTTGATATACTCATAGTCGGTGCCTGGCTCGAAATGCAGCGCGGTGAGGTCTTTCATATAATGCACGCTCTGCTCGTCGGTGGCGGTGAGCATGAAGTTGAGGTCGTCGCGTGGACGGGTGTCGGGGACTCCCGAACTGTGGCTGAGCAGGTGGCGCAGCTTCACCTTCTTCCAGATGTCGCCTTGCAACTCAGGGAAATAACTGGCAACGCTGTTGTTGAGGTCAATCAGCCCCATCTCCTGCATCTTAAGTGCGCCAATCGCGGTGAACTGCTTGCTTATGCTGGCGATGTTGAACGCCGTGTTGCCGTCAATCTTCTCGCCTGTCGCCATGTCGGCGATGCCTATGCCCTTGTCGTATATCGCCTTGCCGTTCTTGGCGATGAGCAGCGCGGCGCCCGGCGACTGCGGGTGGTAGTGCGACTGCATCAGCGAGTCGAGCCTTGCTTCCAGGCATTTCATGTTCACACTCTTGGCGTTAACAGCCCCCACGCAGCACACTGCAAAAGCGATAATCATTGCTCTTTTAATCATTGTTCTAATTATTTATTGGTATTTTGACGTGCAAATATACTTAAATTTTTTGATGTTCATGCCTTATCGCTTTTTTAGTTAGCAATAATGTTGTATCTTTGTGACAAAAATGCGCTTTGTGCAGTTTAGGGTTTAGAGTTTAGTGTTTAGAGTGCACAGCCACTTAACACTTAAAACTTTACACTTAACACTTATAATTACTATGAGCAAAGAACTGATTTTATGGGCCGACGATGAGATTGATCTCCTCAAGCCTCACATACTTTTCCTGAAAAATAAAGGTTACGAAGTAGAGACCGTGACCAACGGACGCGACGCGCTCGACGCCATCGCCTCGCAGAACTATAACCTCATCATCCTCGACGAGAACATGCCGGGCATCAGCGGGCTGGAAGCGCTGCAGCAGATTAAAATCTCGCAGCCCAACGTGCCAGTAATCATGATTACCAAGAGCGAGGAGGAGAACATCATGAACCAGGCAATCGGCAGTCAAATCGCCGACTACCTCATCAAGCCCGTCAACCCCATGCAGATACTGCTGTCAATCAAGAAGAATCTGCACAGCGACGCGCTTGTGGCGCAAAAGGCGACGAGCGACTACCAGCAGGAGTTCATGAAAATCAGTCAGATGATTGCTATGGCTCACACCATTGAGGACTGGTATGAGCTATATGCCACGCTCGTGAGGTGGGAACTCACCCTCACCTCTGCCGACACCGGCATGGGCGAGATGCTCAAGATGCAGAAGACCGAGGCCAACGGCATGTTTGCCAAGTTCGTAAAGCGCAACTACGAGGATTGGTATGCCAGCGACAGCCACCCCCTGCGCAGCAACGAGATTTTCAAGACTCACATCTTCCCGCTCCTCGACAAGGGCGAGAAGGTGTATTTCATCGTTATCGACAATTTCAGGCTCGACCAGTGGAAGACCATCAGCCCGCTGCTCAGCGACTATTTCAACATTGATGACGACGGCCTCTACACCGCCATACTGCCCACCGCCACCCAGTATGCCCGCAACGCCATTTTCTCGGGCCTGCTGCCAGTGGATATCGAGAAGATGTTCCCCGACCTGTGGGTCGATGAAGACGAGGAGGAAGGCAAGAATGTGAACGAGGAGCCGCTAGTGAGGACTATTCTCGAAAGGTATCGCAAGCCCTATAAATTCTCTTATAACAAGCTCAACGACTCCACCGCTGGTGAGCGACTGCTGCAAAACTTCGCTGCGCTCGACAAGAACGACCTCAACGTCATGGTGTTCAACTTCGTTGACATGATGTCGCATCAGCGCACCGAGTCGAAGATGATTCGTGAGCTCGCCAACACCGACGAGGCCTACCGCTCGCTCACCGTGTCGTGGTTCAAGAACTCCTACGCCTTCGAGATTTTCAAGCAGATAGCGCACCGTGGCGCCAAAGTCGTAATCACCACCGACCACGGCACAATCAAGGTGGATAACGCCGTGAAAGTGATTGGCGACCGTAACACTAACACCAACCTGCGCTACAAGGTGAGCAAGAACCTGAGCTACAACCCCAAGCAGGTGTTTGAGATTAAGTACCCCAAGAAGGTGGGGCTGCCAAGTCCTAACGTGGCATCGACCTATATCTTCGCCACTAACCGTGACTTCTTCGCCTATCCCAATAACTACAACTACTACGTGCAGTACTTCCGCGACACCTTCCAGCACGGAGGCATCTCAATGGAAGAAATGCTGATTCCCATCGTGACCCTCTCTAGCAAGTAGTTGCAGTTTCACGACCAAGCTACTTGGTTCTCAACACCATGCGTAGGTGTAGAGAGTTGATGTCAAACCCATCAATTTCGGCAACATCTTTCATGTCCATTATGATGCGCCCGCCATTATCGTTCATGTCAAGCGACACCACAGTAAAAGCTATTGGTGGGATATACAATGAAGAGTAGTAAGGCTCTTCATGGGTTATCATTATATTACTGGCGACAAATTGTCGTGGTGCCAAAAACACGAGACAGCCAGCTATTTAGGCGTTCCTCTTGAGGTGTCGCGCATCTTGTGGAACAGGAAGCGATGGTCATTCTATGCAAGTGCTGGGGCGATGATAGAATTTAACCTGAGGAGCAAGCTGCGGGAGAAAACCGATGTAGAAATTATTTAGTGAAAAGGAGTTTAAAGACCGACGTCCGCAATTCACGGCACTAGGGAGGCTCGGTGTGCAGTACAATGTGGTCGATAGAATTGGAATCTACCTTGAGCCAGGTGCCTCCTATTATTTCAACAATGGAGCAGATGACAATATCTATATGTCTCACCCTTTCCGTTTCGACATAAATCTGGGACTCAAGATAAACCTCTGGAAATGATGCGGCCGCATCATCCTTTCTTGCCATAGTATATATTATAATAATGTGTATCTCCGCTGGGGTGGTTGTTGTCGTTGTGTTGCGGGCGTTGATGTTGTGGTGTGCGTGGTTGGTGTCTGCGTTTTGCGGGCGTGAGTCCCGCAGGGGCCGCCCTCAGGCAGCCTCGGAAAAGCCTCGTTTTCTCCCCGTTTCCGCCTTGAAAGCCCCGTTCTCCTGTGAATAAACGTTAAAATCGCTATTGTTTTTCTATTTTTTCGTGAAAACATTTTGCCATGTCGCGGGGAGGTTGTAATTTTGCATCGCTTTTCGGCTCACGAGGGCTGCGTCCCGAGTTGAGCAGTTTTTTTGACGCCCTGCCAGAAGGGGCTGGCCGCTGAGGGCCGTCAAGCGTGATTGAGATCATTGACATGTTTGCGATGAGGAAATCTGACAAGCAGGTGAGAGACAAGGAAGCGAGGATTCCGCGGGTCTCCCCGAGTCAAGATTCCAAGTGACAGGTGAGAAGATAGAGCGGCGCGCCCCCGCCCCCATGGGGGGAGTCGGGAGTGGTGCCGCGAACCAATGAGGCGTTGATAGAGGAGCGGGACCGGAAGTCGCTGTGGGCGTCATCTTTGTAACACAGAGAAAAGAAAAAGACGATAATACACAACGAAGAGTTTGATCCTGGCTCAGGATGAACGCTAGCGACAGGCTTAACACA